>DATJNL010000517.1:0-5335 GCA_035508175.1 Myxococcales bacterium | reverse complement strand
CGCTCCGCTGCTCAACGTGCCTCAGAGGGCACGTTTCCGCTGCTCACTTCTCGGGTGCCCGGCTCGCTTCGGTCTCGGCTTTCTCGCTACGGCTGGGGGTTTTGAAACTACTTCTAGTCCTGGACCTCGTCGAGCCAGGCCATCTGGATGGCCTCCAGGATCTTCTCGTTGCTCTTCTGCCCCTCGTCCTCGAAGCCAGGGAGGGCGCGCACCCAGGCGTGGAGGTCGGTGAAGCGCACCGACAGGGGATCCACGCCGGGATGTGCCTCCGCGAGGCCGATGGCGATGTCGGTGACGTCGGTCCACTTCATCGGGCAGGTCCTCCCTGCGCCGCCTCGAGCTTGCGGCGCTCCTCGGGGTGCTCGTCGTAGAACGTCTTCTGGCTCTCGGGCGTCACCTCCACCACGAGATCGGCGTCGCCCACCTCCGCCTGGCACGAGAGCCGGCTCGTGGGCTTCACGTCGAATGCCTTGTCGAGGATGTCGAGCTCCCGGTCGTCCTGCTCGGAGAGGCTGCCGAAGCCCTGCTTCACCCACACGTGGCAGGTCGAGCACGCGCAGACCCCCCCGCAGGCGTTGCCGATGCGCACGCCGGCCGCCATGCCCGCGTCGAGGATGCTCGTGCCCCGCGGAACCTCGGCCGTGATGCCGTCCGGAAGAAAGGTGACCTTGGGCATCAGCCGAACTCTTCCACTTTGCGGCCGGCGAGCGCCCGCTGGATGGCGCGGTCCATGCGCCGGCGCGCCAGCTCCTGGGTGGCCTCGTCGAGCTTCCCGGTGGCGGCCTGGATCGCGCCGGTCTCGCTGCCGGCGGCCGCCGTCCGCAGAGCGGCCACCGCGCTCTCGACCCGGCCCCGCTCCACCGGGGAGAGGAGGTCGCCGTCCTCTGCCAGCGCCTGATCGGCGGACGACGCCATCCGCTCGGCCTCCACCTTGGCCTCCGCGAGCAACCGTCGCCGCACGTCCTCGTCGGCGTGCTCGAGGGAATCGAGCAGCATCTTCTCGACCTCCTCGTCGGTGAGGCCGTGCGACGGCTTCACCGCCACGCTCTGCTCGAGGCCGGTGGAGAGCTCGCGGGCGGTGACCTCGAGCAGGCCGTCGGCGTCCACCTGGAAGGTCACGGCCACGCGCGCGAGCCCGGCGGGCAGCGGCGGGATCCCCGAGAGCCGGAACTTCGCCAGCGAGCGGCAATCGGCCACCAGCTCGCGCTCACCCTGCAGCACGTGGATGTCCATGCCGTTCTGGCCGTCGGCGAAGGTCGTGAACACCTGGGTGGCCGACGTCGGGATCGTGGAGTTGCGCGGGATGAGCTTCTCCACGACGCCGCCCATGGTCTCGAGCCCCAGCGAGAGAGGCAGCACGTCGAGCAGCAGCACGTCGTCGCGCGCGCGCTCACCGGCGAGGATGTCGGCCTGCACCGCCGCGCCGAGCGCCACGACCTGATCCGGGTCGATGTCGGCGAGCGGCTGGCGCTCGAAGAGCTGCTGGACGAACGCGCGCACGGCCGGAACGCGCGTCGAGCCGCCGACGAGGATCACGCCGTCGAGCTGGGCGGGCGTCAGCCCGGCGTCCTTGAGCGCACGCCGCACCGGACCCCCGGTGCGCTCGACGATGGGCGCGATCCAGCGGGCGACCTCGTCCCGACCGAGCGTGCGCGCGAGCGTGCCCACCTTCACGGAGACCTTCTCGGCGGCCGTGAGGGCCTCCTTGGCCCGCCGTGCCTCGACCAGCGCCTCGTGCACCAGCGCCGGCGGAGCCGGGGAGGGCGCGCCCTGTTCCTCGAGCAGCGCCTGCGCGATGGCGCGGTCGAAGTCGTCGCCGCCCAGCGCGGAATCGCCGCCCGTGGCCTTGACCTCGAAGATCCCTCCGACGAGCTGGAGGATCGAGATGTCGAAGGTGCCGCCGCCCAGATCGTACACCGCGAACTTGCCCTGCGAGCCCTTGTCCAGGCCGTAGGCGAGCGCGGCCGCGGTGGGCTCGTTGAGCAGCCGCAGCACCTCGAGGCCCGCGAGGCGGCCGGCATCCTTGGTGGCTTGCCGCTGCGCGTCGTCGAAGTAGGCGGGCACGGTGATGACCGCCTTCTCGACCCGCTGGTGCAGCGCGCCCTCGGCCCGGCGCTTCAGCGTCCGCAGGATGTCGGCGGAGACCTCGACGGCCGTCACGGCCTTGCCGCCCGCCAGGAAGCGCACCGCGCCGGCGGTCCCCTCGGCGAACCGGTAGGTCGACAGCCGCTTCGTCTCCGCGTCGCCCGCGCTCTTGCCCATGAAGCGCTTCACGGAGGCGATGGTGTCGTGCGGCGCCTGCCAGGCGCTCTCCCGGGCGCGGCGGCCCACCAGCGGCTCCCGCCCCTCGCGGTACTGCACGACCGAGGGCAGCAACGGCGAGTCCCCCTCGTCGGCCGGCAGGCAGCGCGGCCTGCCGTTCTCGACGACCGCCACGAGCGAGTTGGTGGTCCCGAGATCGATGCCCACGGGGCGTCCGTGGCCGGCCTTGGGATCGGCAATCTGCAGGAAGCCGCTGGCGACCGGGATGTTCGAAGGTGTGGCCATCACGCGTCCTGCCGCCCCTGGACTTCCTCGTCGAAGCGATCGTAATAGCGGATGCGCGCGAGCGCCGCGCCGGCGGCCGCGATCCGCTCCTGGTCGGGATGCTCGGGCAGCTCGCGCAGCGCCGCCTCCACCGCCTGCACCGCGTGCGCCCGCCGCTCCTTCACGGTCACGACCAGCCGCTGCACGGCCGCGTCGTCCCCCTCGGCGCGAGCCTCCACCAGCCCTTCCCGCAGCTCCATCACCTCTTCGAGAAACTCGGGCGGCAGCTTCGCCATGGCGCTGTCGCGGCCGCTCTCGCTCTCGATCTTCACGCCGTGCAGCTCGAGCAGGTAGGCGGCGCGCTTCAACGGATCCTTGAGGGTGCGGTAGGCGTCGTTGAGCGCGGTGGTCCGCTCGAGCGCGACCCGGCGCTCGCGCGCGGTGCCCTTCGCGTGCCGGTCCGGGTGGACCTCCCAGGACAGGTCGCGGAAGCGCTTCTCGAGGTCGGCGAGGTCGATCTCGTAGCGCCGGGGCAGGCCGAAGATCGCGAACCGGTCGGTCCCGGGCGGCAACGGCTGCAGCATGGCGTCAAACCGTGAACGAGGTGCCGCAGCCGCAGGCCTGCTTGACGGCGGGATTCTCGAGCTTGAAGCCCCGGCCCATCAGCGTCTCCTGCCAGTCGAGGCGCGTGCCCTTGAGGAAGAGCAGGCTCTTGGGATCGATGTAGACGCGCGCGCCCGCGAGCTCGAAGAGCGTGTCCTTCTCGCGCGGCTCGTCGCAGAACTCGAAGACGTACGACAGGCCGGAGCAGCCGCCGCCCCGGATGCCCACGCGCAGGCCGGTCTTCTCGGTGCTCTCGGGCCGCGCGCGGACGGCCTCCGCGATCTTCTGCGCGGCCTTCTCGCTCAACGAAAAGGCCGGAGCCGGCGCCGTCTCGGGGAGCGGAAGGGCCACGGCGGAGCCTACTCCGCGTGCCCGGCGGCGCTCGAGGCGGCCTCGGCGGCCGGCGCGGGGTGGGCGCTCTGGGCGTCCAGGCCGCGCTTCTTGCGGTAGTCGGCGATGGCCGCCTTGATGGCGTCCTCCGCCAGCACCGAGCAGTGGATCTTCACCGGGGGGAGGGCGAGTTCCTTGGCGACGTCGGTGTTCTTGATGGTCATCGCCTCCTCGAGCGTCTTGCCCTTGACCCACTCGGTCACGAGCGAGCTCGAGGCGATCGCCGAGCCGCAGCCGAAGGTCTTGAACTTGGCGTCCTCGATGCGGCCGTCGTCGGTGATCTTGATCTGCAGCCGCATCACGTCGCCGCAGGCGGGCGCTCCGACGAGGCCGGTGCCGACGTGCGGGTCGTTCTTGTCCATCGTCCCCACGTTGCGCGGGTTCTCGTAGTGCTCGATGACCTTCTCGCTGTACGCCATGTCCTGCCTCCTGCTTCTCGGATGCTAGTGTGCCTGGGCCCAGGTGATGCTCTTCAGATCCACGCCTTCCTTGGCCATCTCGTAGAGCGGCGACATCTCGCGGAGCTTGTTCACCTTCGCGACCACGAGGTCGGCCACGTAGTCGACCTCTTCCTCGGTGGTGAAGCGCCCGAGGCCGAAGCGGATCGACGAGTGGGCGAGCTCCTCGTCCACGCCGCACGCGCGGAGCACGTACGAGGGCTCGAGGCTCGCCGAGGTGCAGGCGCTGCCCGAGGAGACCGCCACGTCCTTGATGGCCATCATCAGGGCCTCGCCCTCGACGTAGGCGAAGGAGAGGTTCAGGTTGCCGGGCAGGCGGTGCGTCGCCGAGCCGTTCAGCTCGACCATGTCGAGGTGCTTCACGATGCGCTCCCGCATGCGCTCGCGCAGCTTCGTGAGGCGCGCCCCCTCGAGCGCCATCTCGCCCTTGGCGATCTCGCACGCCTTGGCGAGTCCCACGATCCCGGGCACGTTGAGCGTGCCGGAGCGCATGCCGCGCTCGTGGCCGCCGCCGTCGATCTGCTCGGCGAGCCGCACGCGCGGCTTGCGGCGCACGTACAGGGCGCCGACGCCCTTGGGGCCGCACATCTTGTGCGCCGAGATCGACGCCAGGTCCACTTGCGCCTTCTCCACGTCGAAAGGGATCTTCCCGATGCCCTGCACGGCGTCGCAGTGGAAGAGCACGCCCTTCTCGCGGCAGATCTTGCCGATCTCCTCGACGGGCTGCACGGTGCCGATCTCGTTGTTGGCGAGCATGATCGAGACCAGGAGGGTCTTCGGCCCGATCGCCTTGCGCAGCTCGTCGAGATCGAGGCGGCCGTCCTTCTGGACGGGCAGGTAGGTGACCTCGTAGCCCTGCCGCTCGAGCCGCTTCATGCTGTCGAGCACGGCCTTGTGCTCGGTCTTGCAGGTGATGAGGTGGTTGCCCTTCTCGCGGTAGAACTCCGCGGCGCCCTTGATGGCGAGGTTGTCGCTCTCGGTGGCCCCGGAGGTGAAGATGATCTCCTTGCCGGAAGCGCCGATCAGCGAGCCGATGGTCTCGCGCGCCTTCTCGACGGCCTCCTCGGCGCGCCAGCCGAAGACGTGGCTGCGGCTGGCGGCGTTGCCGAACTCTTCCTTGAAATAGGGGAGCATCGCCTCGAGCACCCGCGGGTCGACGGGCGTCGTCGCGTGATAGTCCATGTAAATCGGTATCTTGACCATCTCGGCTCCTCGGCTGCCTACAACCGCCTACCCCCACCCGCATAAAGTGGAGCAGCTCCGTCGATTTATATGAAGGCAGGGAGGGGGTGTCAAGGACGCCTCCTTCGCTGCGTGATTGCCTCCGGGGCCCTGCCGCGTTTATATCCAGAGCGAGC
>DATJNL010000516.1:0-26940 GCA_035508175.1 Myxococcales bacterium | reverse complement strand
TGGAGGGCCGACGCGCAGGGGTCCGGGGGGCCCCCGCCGCGCCCGCAGCGCGCCCATGTTTCGGCACGAGCTCCGGTACAATGCGGTACCGCGCGTGGGGAGCGCGAGGACGGACGGGGGTCCGGACCCCGAGCAAGCGGCTCCCCCTCCGTCCCGCGTTCATCCGCCGCTACCCCTCGCGCGGCTCGAGCTCGCAGCGGGGGCGCGGGGGCGAAGCCCCCGATGAGCAGAAACCCGTTAGTCGTACTCTCCCTCCACCAGCCACCGGCCCTCGATCCGATCGAACGCCAGCCGGTAGGTCCCGCCGTCGCTCAACGAGACGTCGTAGCCGTCGAGCGCCCGGGCCGTGCTCCACCACCGGGCAGTCACCTTCCACGGTCCGGCGCAATCGACGACGCGGCCGCGCACGCCGTCCGCCGACACCGCGGCCGGCCGGTCGCGCTCGATCAGCACCTCGGCGGCGCGCGGGGGTCGGAAGAGCCGGAGCGCAGCGAGGGGCGCGTGCGCCGCGGGCGGAGGTGCTTCCAGGGGCGCGGGCGGAGGTTCGAAGCGCACCAGCCGTGCGCCGTCGTCGCCGGAGAGAAAGCCATCGACGGGCTCGGGCGACCCGAGCTTCGCATCGCCCGAGAGCGCCTCGAGCCGCGCCAGCGTGGTCCAGAGCTTCTCGGGCGGCACGCTGGGGCGCCCGAAGAGCCGGTGCTGCTCGAAGCGCGGCCGCGCCGAGGAGGCACCGAGGAGCACGCCCGTGACGGAGGCCCCGGCCGGTTCCTTCTCGAGCGCGTAGCGCACGAAGGCGGCGAGCGCCCGCGCGTCCCGGGTCGGCGCCGCGGGCTCCACCGAGCGCCAGGCCGTGCCCCGCGGTTCGAGGTCGAGCTTCAGCGTCAGCCGGCTGCAGGCCAGCCCCCGCTCGGTGAGCCCCGAGACGAGCCGCTCCAGCGGCTGCTGCAGCGCGAAGAGCAGCGGCTCGAGCCGATCGACGCCCCACTCGAGCTCGACGCGCTCGCTCAGCTCCATCGCGGCGCCGACGGGCTGCCAGGGCTCGATCTCCTCCCCGCAGGCGAGGCGGTGCCAGCGCACGCCTTCGCCCCCCAGCCGGGCTCCGACTCCTTCGCGCGGCAGCGCAGCGAGCTGTCCCAGGGTGTGCAAGCCCCAGCGCCGCAGCGTCTCGAGCAGCTCGGGCGGCGGCCCTCCCGCGGCGATCGGACAGGGCGCCAGAAAGCGCCGTTCGCCGGCCGGAGGCACCAGCGTGATGGCCCTTTCGTTCTGGGCGTTCGCCGCGAGAAAGGCCGCGAGGCGCGTGCCTGCCACTCCGACCGAGGCCTCGAGCCCGCCGCGCCGGAGGGCCTCCTGAAACGCCTGCGCCGCCTGGCGCTCGCCCCCGTGGAAGCCGATCACGCTCGCGAGATCCGCGTAGACGCGCTCCCGGACCTCCACCGACGGCGAAATGGAGAACGCCGCGTCGCGCACGGCGGCGCTGGTTTCCGGAAGCACCCGGGCCTCGGCGGCCCGGACGAAGGCGCAGGCGATCCTCATCGATCGGCCGAAGGCGCGAAAGGATCCGGGGCTCGCCACTCGAGCTTCGCCGTCGCCGGCGGCAGGCCGAGCTTGTTGTGCGCGAGCTCCGCTTCCGCGGTGAAGCTCTGCAGCAGCCGGCCCGGACCCCGCCCCACGTAGCAGGCTCTCGCCTGATGCAGGGCGAGCGACACGACCGCGGAGAAGCCCGGCCCCCGCGATGGCTCGGCGCCCAGGACGAGGAGGCTCGTGCGCGAAGCCTCGGCCGCCCGCGCCAGCCGCACCCACGACGAGGGATCGGGTGAGCGCCGCACCGAGACCAGATCGAAGATCACCAGCGCGAAAGCGCCGCCCCGCAGGATCGCGTCACAGGCCCCCGCCAGCCGCGCCGGAGGAAGCCGCACCCAGAGCAGCCGGCGCAGGTCCACCCCCAGCCCCGCGGCGCTGCGCGGCTCGAGGGCTCCCGAGCCATCCACCAGCGCGACCAGCCGCCCGGAGGTCGTGAGGCGTGCCGCGGCATGCAGCGCGATGGCGGTCCGGCCGCCCCGCGCCCCCGTGAGCTCGCAGAGGCGCCCTTCCGGAAAACCACCCCCGAGGATCCCGTCGAGCGCGGGCAGCCCCGTCTCGAGCGTCCCGGGCCGGCACGCGGCCAGCTCCGCCGGGCGGAGGAAGGCGTCGAGACGAAGCGGCTTGGGCGCGAGGGCCATCGCCTCGAGGCTATACGCATGTTCAGGCGAGAGGCAAGCGGCAGGGTTTCTCTTCCGGGGGCTTCGCCCCCGCGCCCCCGCTGCGAGCTCGAGCCGCGGTGCAAAGGGGCAGCGGTGGATAGACGAGGGACGGCGGGGCGCCGCTTGCTCGGGGGTGCCACCCCGGTCCGTCCTCGCGCTCCCCACGCGCGAAACGCGTTGCACCGGAGCTCGTGCACATACATGGGCGCGCTGCGGGCGCGTCCGGGGGCCCCGACACCCCCTGCGCGTCGGCCCCCTCCTCCCCACTTTCATTGACCCCTCTACCGCCTATGCACCAGATCTCGACCACGTCTCGATCAGCGCCGCAGGCAAGGTTTGAAGTTCATGGATCTTGGGTTGAAGGGGGTTCGTAGAGTGGAGAGGCGGGACGCGGGAGGGGGCGGCCGGGCCCTCGCGTCGAGGCCGATGCCACTCGCGCCCCAGGGCCTATACGCGGCGGGATCGAGACAGGCGAGGCCGAGCCGCGAGGGAACGGGCGCTCCCGACCAGCGGCCCGCCGCCTCGCGCTCAATCCCCCGCCCACCCGCGCCCTTGACCTCGAGAGCCTATTCAGCGGCAGGGGCGCGGGGGCCGGCAGCCCCCGGAGAAGGACCCCTCCGTTAGCCGACCGGCAGCTCGATCTCGAAGCAGGCGCCCACGCCCGGCGCCGCGTCGAGCAGGACGATCCGGCCACGGTGCGCTTGCACCAGCCGCTGGGCGATGGTGAGTCCCAGCCCCGTCCCGCCCCGCTCGCGCGCGGTCGTGAAGAACGGCTCGAAGACGCGGGCGCGGTTCCCGGGCGAGACGCCGGGGCCGTCGTCCTGCACGGCGACCCGTACGTGGCCGTCGCTCGCGCCTGCCCGAACGGTGATCTTGTGCCCGCCGTGCACGCGCGCGTTCTGCACGAGACTCTCGAGCACGGTCGAGAGCAGATCGGGCCCCATGCGAACGCGTGGCAGGTCTGCCGCCACTTCGATCTCGAGGCTGCGGCCGGCGGCGCGCTCCTCGGCTGCCAGCGCGGCGATGATCTCCCCGGCGTCGGCCCGGGCCTCGCCTCCTTGCGCCACGTCGGCACGAGCCAGATCGAGCATCCGATCGACGAGGCGATCGAGCCGCTCGGTGTCCGCGGCGACGATCTCCAGGAAACGGGCGCGCTGCTCCGGAGCCATGGCCGGCGCGTCCTGGAGCAGCTCCACCGAGCCCTTGAGGGAGGTGAGCGGCGTCTTGAGCTCGTGGCTGACGCTGGCGGCGAAAGCGCGCACCGCCTCCGCCCGCTCCCTGAGCGCGCGCCCCATGCGGCTCACCGCGTCGGCGAGCGCCGCCACCTCGCGGGTGACCGGCCGATCGAGGCGGGCCTCGTCGGCGCGGCCGTCGGCCACGGCCTCCGCCTGCAGCGCGAGCGCGCGCACCGGCCGCACCACCCACGCGGCCGCCAGCAGCGACACGAGCAGCACCGCGGCCAGGAGCACGGCGGCGGTGACGAGGAGGTAGTAACGATCCTGGTAGAACGCCTTTCCGAACGACATGGGCGTGCGCGAGAGCACCACCGCCCCGAGCGTGCGCCCGGCCACCTCGACCGGGAGCGCCACGAAGACGCGCACACCCGTGTTGCGACTCGCCGAGGTGATCGGCGCGTCCCGCTCCTTCTCGCGGCGGCGGCGCAGGAGGCTCACCGGCCGGCCCGCCAGCGCGCCCGCGACCTCCGGGCGGGCGGCGAGGCTCAGGCCGAGCTCGCTGCGGCTCGTGGCCACAACGACGCCGCGCGAGTCGAGCAGGCGAATCCCGGCGAGCGTCTGCGCCGCGGCGCCCTGTACCACCGGCGCGAGCTCCGTGCCCACGGCGGCCGCGACACCATCTTCGGTCGACGCGGGAACGGAGGGCGCGGTCGCGTCCGGCGCCGTGGGAAGCGAGGATTCCGAGGCCAGATCCTCGGGGAAGGTGGTCGTCAAGACGCCCGTAGGATCCGGTGGGGGCCGCGGATCGTCACGGTGGAGAGCGGCTGCGAGCGCGTGCCGGTAGCTCTCGACGACGAAGGCGCCCTGCACCAGCAGCTCGGCCTCGGTTTGCCGGATGAGCTGGTGGTCGTAGGTGCGCAGGATGGCGAGCGTGCCGAAGGGCAGCAGGAACAGCGCGACGTTCAGCGACAGGAGGACCGTGCGCAGGCGTGGGAGGCGCCGCACTAGACCGCCAGCCGGTAACCGACGCCGTGCACGGTCTCGATGGGATCGCCGCCGGCGGCCGCGATCTTCTGCCGCAGCCGCCGCACGTGGCTGTCGATGGTGCGGTCGCTCACGACCACTTCTCCCCCGTAGGCGCGGTCGATCAGCTCGTCGCGGCGATAGACCTTGCCGGGGTGCCCCATGAGCGCGCGCAGCAGCTCGAACTCCGTGGCGGTCAGCACGATCTCCTGCTGCTCCCAGAACGCCTTGAAGAGATCCTCGTCGAGCTTCAAGGGGCCGTGCGCCATGACGCGAGGCTTCTCCACGGGGACGGCCGGAGCGGCCGCTCGGCGAAGGACCGCCTTGATGCGCGCCACCAGCTCGCGCGGGCTGAAGGGCTTGAGCACGTAGTCGTCGCCGCCCAGCTCGAGCGCGAGGATGCGGTCGAGCTCCTCGGTGCGCGAGGAGAGGAAGACGATGGGCGTCGCCGCCTCCCGGCGCAGCGAGCGGCACACGTCGTAGCCGTCGAGTTCCGGGAGGGACACGTCCAGCACCACCAGATCCGGCCGGTCGGCGCGGAACCGCTCCAACGCCTGCGTGCCATCCCGCGCCTGATCGATGGCGAACCCCGCGGTCTTCAAGGCGAACTGCAGCACCTCGAGGATGTGCGGGTCGTCGTCGACGAGGAGGACCTTCTGCACGATTTCTGCACCGCTCCTGCGCCCACTTTCCTCGGGAGCGCCATCACGAAGGCACCGCGCCAGCTCAGTCTAGCACATGGACGCGAGGATCCCCCTCGCACCGCAAAGGAGAACGACCGTGAAGCTCTCTCGAATGACCGCGATGCTGGGCATCTACGCGGCGGCTTTTCTCGCCTGGCAGATCCTGGGCGCCGTGACCACCAGCCGAACCTCGACCCAGGAGCTGCGCCTGGGCAAGGACGTGCAGGACCTCTGGGGCGGCGAGCTGGCGCAGAGCGACCCCGACCTGCGTTTCCACTGGACGACGCACCACGAGGTGGTCGTCGATCAGCACACCGACGTCGTGGCCGACGAGCACGAGAACCAGGTCTCCCCGGACTCGACCGAGATCGCCGCCGACGTGGCGCTCGACCAGCGCCTCAAGGGGCTCGTCTGGTACTCGCTGTACGGCGTCACCTTCGACGGCCGCTGGACGTTCGCGTACCGGGGCGACGTGAAGGACGGCTACCTGCGGGTCTTCCTCAAGCTGCCCGATCCGTCGGCGATGTACGACGACTTCCGCTTCGAGGTCGACGGCGTCGACCGGACTCGCGATCTGTTGACCGACGGCGCCGAGCGCGGCGTGAACGTCCCGGTGAAGCCCGGTCAGTCCGTGGCGCTGCACGTCCACTACCGGACCCGCGGGATGGGCACGTTCAGCTACGCGCCCGAGCACGCAGCCACCCTCGCTCATTTCCACATGCGGCTCGACACCGACTTCGCCGACATCGACTACCCCCAGAACGCAACCTCGCCCACGCGCAAGGAGCGGCACGGCCTGGGCTGGCAGCTCGACTGGAGCTTTGCCCAGGTACTCTCGGGCAAGCCGATGGGCGTGGTGATGCCGAGCCACATCCAGCCGGGTGAGCTGGCGGCCGCGCTCTCGTTCTCGGCCCCCATCTCGCTGCTCATGTTCTTCGTGGTGCTGCTCGCGCTCGCGACGCTCCGCAAGCTCGACATCCACCCGATCAACTACCTGGCCATCGCCTGCGCGTTCTTCGCGTTCCAGCTCCTCTTCGCCTACTCCGTCGACCATCTGCCGCTGGGCTGGGCGTTCGCGCTGTCCTCGGGGGCCAGCATCGGCCTCGTCACGAGCTACCTGCGACTCGTGGTGGATGCGCGCTTCGCGCTGCGCGAGTCCGCGGCCGCGCAGCTGGTGTACCAGGTCGGCTTCGCGCTGGCGCACCTGTGGGAAGGCTACACGGGGCTCACGGTCAGCATCCTCGCGACGCTGACCTTGTTCCTGGTGATGCAGATGACCGGGCGGCTCAAGTGGTCGCAGCTGCTGGCGGCGCGGCCGGCCTGAGGCGCCGCTCGGAATCGGGGAGCACGCTCCTGGTGCTCACGCGGCGGCCAGCGTGAACCAGAACGTGCTCCCCTTCCCTTCCGCGCTCTCCACGCCAATCTCCCCCTTGTGCGCGAGCACGATCTCCCGGGCGATGTAGAGGCCGAGGCCGGCGCCGGGGCCGGTGGCGCCCGGGACGCGGAAGAACTTCTCGAACACCCGCTGCTGGTACTCCGCCGGAATGCCCGGGCCCTGGTCGGACACCTCGAAGCGAACGACCTTCTCGAGCGGTCTCGCCCGTACCGTCACCGTACCGCCGCGCGGGCTGTGGCGGATGGCGTTCGCCACCAGGTTCGCGAAGACGAGCTGGATGCGATCCGGATCCACCTGCACGTCCTGCCCGCCCGTCAGGTCCTCGGCGACCAGCACGACGTCGCTCTCCGCCGCGAGGCCCTGGTGCGTGTCGCGCGCGTCCTCGAGCAGCTTCGCCGTGGAGACGGCCTCGAAGCTCAGCTCCTCGCGCCCGGCCTGCAGCCTCGACAGGTCCAGCAGGTCGTCCACCATGCCTTGCAGCCGCTCGCAGTCCTCGCGCGCCGCGAAGAGCAGATCCTGTTGCTTCTCGGTCAGCGGGCCGGCGGCCAGCTCCAGGCAGAGGTGGATGGCCATGCGCAGCGAGGTGAGCGGCGTGCGCAGCTCGTGGGCCACCGTGGCCACCAGGTTGTTGGTGAGCTCGTCGAAGCGCTGCAGGCGCGTGACGTCCTGGAGCACGACGGCGGCGCCGTGGAGCTGCCCTTCCGCGTGCACCGGCGTCGCGCGCGGCAGGAGGTAGCGGGTGCCGTCCGGCAGGTCCAGCCGGATGGCCTCCTCGAGCCCCTTGGGCGTGTAGGCCCCCTTCCCGGTCAGCACGTGCGTCCGCAGGCGCTCCATCACCTCGCGGACGGCCGGATCGGCCTGGGCCAGCGGCTGCAGGCCGCCGCCCACCTCGATCTTGAGCAGGCGCGTGGCCGTCTCGTTGGTCGACAGCACGCCGCCTTCCGTGTCGAAGATCACGACCGCGTCCGGCAAGCTGTCGATGGCCGCCTGTGACGCCCCCTGGGCCAGGAGCAGCTCCCCCAGCGAGCTCTCCCGGTACTGGCGCAGGCGGTCGGCCATGACGTTGAAGTCGCGCGCCAGCTGCGCGACCTCGTCGTCACCCCGCACCACTGCGCGCGCTTCGAGATCGCCCTCCCCCAGCTTGCGGACCGCGTCGGCGAGGACCGACAGCGGCCGCAGGAGCCGTGCCGTGAAGGCGCCCGAGGCCACGACGCCCAGCAACAAGGCCAGCGCGGTGGCGAACAGGAGCAGCTCGTCGGCGCTCTCCATGTCGCGGTGCGCGGCCTCGCTCTTGCGCACCATGGCGTCCTCGTTGATGGCGAGGATCTGCGAGGATGCGGTCTCCACGCGGAGAAACTGCGGCTCCAGCTGCGACAGGTAGAAGCGCCGGAGCTCGGCCGGGTCGTCGGTCGCCAGGTAGCGATCCAGCAAGGCGAGGTACTCCCGCCAGCCGGCGGCCAGCTCCTGCGTGGCCTCGGCTTCGCCGACCTCGGTGATGTCGTGCTGCTGGGCGTCCAGCTCCGCCTCGAAGCGCGGCCGGCTCTCCCGGGCCTGCGCCACGCCGACGTCGCGCTCGCCGAGCGCCACGAAGACCGCCGCGGCGTCCATTCGCTGGAGGGCCTGCTGCATCCGCTCGGCGGCCAGGACGCTGCGGTAGTTGTCCTTGAGGATGGACTGGGAGCTGCGGCCGAGCAGGCGCGCGGTGTGCACGGCGATGGCGCCGATCACCACCAGGGTCGCGACCATCGGCAGGAGCGCGAGGAGGAGCTTCTGCCTCAGGTTCACGGCGCCGCCTTGCGCTCGAGGGCGAGGATGTGCAGGTCGAGATCCCGCGCCAGCCGCACCATGCGCATCATGACCGAGAGCCCGAGCAGCCGCTGCAGCCGCGACTCTTCGGACCGGCCGATGACGACGTGCGCGACGTCGTGCGAGCGGGCGAACTCGACGAGCGCCCGCGCGGGATCCGTGGCCTCCAGCCGCACCACCTCGGCCCCCAGCTCGCGCGCCATGGCGATGTTCGCGAGCAGGTGCCGCTGGCTCTCGGCGTCGATGAGGTGCGGCGCCTCGCGCGGCGTCTGCACGTACACCACGAACCAGTCGGTGTTGTAGCGCCCCGCCATGCGCGAGCCGCGCCGGAGCAGCTCGGCGGCGCGCGGCGACGACGAGGCCATGCAGACCATCACGCGCTGGCTGGCGCTCGCGCTGGGGCGCTTCTCGGCGGCCTCGGTGGCCTTGCCCCGCTCGGTGGCGCGGTCGAGGCTCTCGGCGACCTCGCGCAGCGCCAGCTCGCGCAGCGTGGAGAGGTTCTCGGGCCGGAAGAAGTTCTGGAGCGCCTGCGAGACGCGCTCCTGCGGGTAGATCTTCCCGGCGGTGAGGCGATCGATGAGGTCCTCGACCGCGAGGTCCAGGGTCACGACCTGATCCGCCTGCTTCAGGAACGTGTCGGGGACGGTCTCGCGCACGACGACGCCGGTGTTGCGCTGGATGAGGTCGTTGAGCGACTCGAGGTGCTGCACGTTGAAGGCGCACAGGACGTTGATCCCGGCGGCCAGCAGATCGAGCACGTCCTGGTAGCGGCGCCGGTTCTTGCTCCCCGGAGCGTTGGTGTGGGCGATCTCGTCGACGATCACGACCGCGGGGTGGCGGGCGATGACCGCGTCGAGGTCCATCTCCTCGACGGTGACGCCGCGGTACTCGACCTTCCGCAACGGCACCTGCTCGAGCCCCTCCAGGAGCGCCACCGTTTCGGGCCGTCCGTGGGTTTCGACCAGGCCGATCACCACGTCGACACCCCGGCGCTTGAGCGCCCGCGCCTCCTCGAGCATGCGGTACGTCTTGCCGACGCCGGCGGCGAAGCCGATGTAGACCTTGAGCCGGCCGCGCCGGCTGCGCTCGACGAGCTCGAGAAAGTCCTCGGCGCGGTTGCGGGGCGTCGCCATGGAGGCGACGGAGATCTAGCACGTTCTTCAGCGCGCCGGCTTGCCGAACTGTCGATCCAGCGCGAGGTTCAGCGCGAGGACGTTGACGCGCGGCTCGCCCAGGAAGCCGAGGTCCCGCCCCTCCACGTTCTCCTGCACGACCTGGCGAATCCGGTCCTCGGCCACGCTCCGGGCGCGCGCGACGCGCGGAACCTGCCAGAGCGCCGTGTCGGGCGAGATCTCCGGATCGAGGCCACTGGCCGAGGCGAGCACCAGCTCCGCCGGCACCGGCCCGGCACCCGGATTGGCCTTCTGCAGGGCGGTGACGTCCGCGGCCACGCGATCGTGCAGCTTCTGCGACGTCGGCCCGAGGTTCGAGCCTCCCGAAGCCGTGGCGTCCCAGCCCTTGTCCCCCGCCGCCGAGGGGCGCGGCTGGAAGTAAGCGGGATTCGCGAAGCCCTGGCCGATGAGGAACGACCCGACGACCTTGCCGGACTCGTCGGTGGCCAGGCTGCCGCTGGCGCGCGCGGGGAACAGCAGCTGCGCCAGACCCGTCATCACGAGCGGGTACCCGAGGCCCGTCAGCAGCAGCGTGAAGAGCGTGACCCGCAGCGCCGTCAGCGTGAGCGAGGCCATGGAGGCTCCTTTCGAGGCGGCGGCGGTCACTTGAGCCCCAATCCCACCAGGCCCAGATCGATGAGCTTGATGCCGACGAACGGCGCGATCACGCCACCCAGCCCGTAGATCAGCATCGAGCGCCGCAGGAGCGCCGCCGCACCCACGGGGCGGTAGGTCACGCCGCGCAGCGAGAGCGGGATGAGCAGCACGATGATCACCGCGTTGAAGATCACCGCCGCCAGGATGGCGCTCGACGGAGAGCCCAGGTGCATCACGTTCAGCGGCGCAATCTCCGGGAACACGCCCATGAACATCGCGGGCAGGATGGCGAAGTACTTCGCGACGTCGTTGGCGATCGAGAAGGTCGTGAGCGCCCCGCGAGTCATGAGGAGCTGCTTGCCCACCTCGACGATCTCCAGCAGCTTGGTCGGATCGGAATCGAGGTCGACCATGTTGCCCGCCTCGCGCGCCGCCTGCGTGCCGCTGTTCATCGCCACGCCCACGTCGGCCTGCGCCAGCGCCGGCGCGTCGTTCGTGCCGTCGCCGGTCATGGCCACGAGCTTGCCCTTGGCCTGCTCCTCCTTGATGAGCGCCATCTTGCGCTCCGGCGTGGCCTCGGCCAGGTAGTCGTCGACTCCCGACTCGCGCGCGATGCTCGCCGCGGTGCGCGGGTTGTCGCCGGTGACCATGACGGTGCGGATGCCCATGGCGCGGAAGCGCGCAAAGCGCTCGCGGATGCCGGCCTTCACCGTGTCCTTGAGGTGGATGACGCCGAGCAGGCGGTTCCCGTCGGCCACCGCCAGCGGCGTGCCGCCCTGATCGCCGATGTGCGCACCGATCTCGTTGGCCTCGGCCGAGGCCTGGCCGCCGAGGGCCTCCACGTGGCGGGAGACCGCGTCGATGGCGCCCTTGCGCACCTGGCGCCCGCCGGCGTCGCAGCCGCTCATGCGCGTGTTGGCGCTGAAGGCGATGAAGACGGCGCTCGGATCTCGCTGTCCTTCGGGGACGTCGTACTTCTCCGCCAGCAGCTTGAGGATCGAGCGCCCCTCCGGCGTCTCGTCGGCCAGGCTGCCGAGGCGCACGGCCTGCGCCAGCTCCTCGATGCGGATGCCGCGCAGCGGGATGAGCTCCGCGGCCATGCGGTTGCCGTAGGTGATCGTACCGGTCTTGTCGAGCAGCAGCGTGTCCACGTCGCCGGCGGCCTCGATCGCGCGGCCGCTCTTCGCCAGCACGTTCTTGCGCAGCAGTCGATCGATGCCCGCGATCCCGATGGCCGGCAGCAGGCCGCCGATGGTGGTGGGAATGAGGCACACGAGCAGCGCGAAGATCACCGTCACGGTCGGCGAGGCCCCGGAGTAGACCGCGAGGGGCACCAACGTCGCGCAGGCGAAGATGAAGATGATGGTCAGGCCGACGAGCAGGATGTGGAGCGCGATCTCGTTGGGCGTCTTCTGGCGCGAAGCGCCCTCGACCAGGGCGATCATGCGGTCCAGAAACGTCTCGCCGGGGTTCGCCACGATCTCGACGACGATGCGGTCGGAGAGCACGCGCGTGCCGCCGGTCACGGCCGAACGATCGCCGCCGCTCTCGCGGATCACCGGGGCCGATTCGCCGGTGATGGCCGACTCGTCGACCGAGGCGATGCCCTGGACGATGGTGCCATCGCCGGGTATGAAGTCGCCGGCCTCGGCGACGACGCGATCACCCTTGCGCAGGGCGGAGGCCGGCACACGCTCTTCCTTCCCGTCCTCGCCCAGCCGCCGCGCCTCGATCTCCTTGCGCATCTTGCGCAAGGTGTTCGCCTGCGCCTTGCCGCGGCCCTCCGCCATGGCCTCGGAGAAGTTGGCGAAGACCACGGTGAACCACAGCCAGAGCGTGGTCGTCCCGGTGAACCACAGCGGCGCGCTCGGCTTGCCGCCGCCCAGCAGATCGCGGAACCACAGGAAGGTCGTGAGCGCGCTGCCCACCTCCACCACGAACATGACCGGGCTCTTGATGACGTGCCAGGGCGCGAGCTTCTTGAAGCTGTCGGCGACGGCCGGCCAGAAGATGGCCGGGTCGAGCAGGCGAATGTTCTTCTGGCGCTTCATGGCGCTCTCCTAGAACAGCTTCCCGTGCAGCGCGAGGAAGTGCTCGGCGATGGGGCCCAGCGAGAGCGCGGGGAAGAACGTCAGCGCGCCGACGATGAGGATCACGGAGATCAGGAGCCCCACGAAGAGCGCGCCGTCGGTGGGGAAGGTCCCCAGGCCCGGCTCCACCGTCTTCTTGCCCACCATGGAGCCGGCGATGCCGAGCGCCGGGACGATCATGAGAAAGCGCCCGATCAGCATGTCGGCGGCCAGGGTCACGTTCCAGAACGGGGTGTTGGCGTTCAGCCCCGCGAACGCCGAGCCGTTGTTCCCCGCGCCGCTCGAGAAGGCGTAGAGGATCTCGGCCAGTCCGTGCGGACCCGCGTTGTTGAGCGAGGAGAGGCCGGGCTTCACCACTGCGGCCCACGCCGAGAACGTGAGGATGATCGCCGGAAAGATCAGCGCGTACAGCATCGCGAGCTTGATCTCCTTGGCCTCGATCTTCTTGCCCAGGTACTCGGGCGTGCGTCCGACCATGAGCCCCGCGATGAAGACCGCCAGCAGGACGAACACCAGGATCCCGTAGAGGCCGGCCCCCACGCCCCCGAAGATCACCTCGCCCAGCTGGATGTTCACGAGCGGAACGAGCCCGCCGAGCGGCGTGAAGCTGTCGTGCATGGCGTTCACGGCGCCGCACGAGGCGTCGGTCGTGACGGTCGCGAAGAGCGCCGAATCGGCGACGCCGAAGCGGGTCTCCTTGCCCTCGAGGTTCCCCGAGGGCGCCACCGCGAGGCCGTGGATGGCCGGGTTCTGATGAGCCTCCGCCCAGTAGGCGGTCGAGACGCCGGCGAAGAAGAGCACCCCCATGGCGGCGAAGAGGGCCCAGCCCTGCTTCCGGTCCCCCGCCATCCGGCCGAACGTGTAGGTCAGCCCCGCCGGGATGGCGAAGATCGAGAGCATCTCCAGGAAGTTCGTGAAGGGGGTCGGGTTCTCGAACGGGTGGGCGCTGTTGGCGTTGAAGAAGCCGCCGCCATTCGTCCCGAGCATCTTGATCGCCTCCTGCGAGGCGAGCGGCCCCAGGGCGATCACCTGCTTCACGCCCTCGAGGGTCGTGATCTCCTTGTAGGCGTCGAGGTTCTGAATGGCGCCCTGGGAGATCAGGGCGAGGGTGTAGACGACGCAGATGGGCAGGAGCACGTAGAGGGTCGCGCGGATGAGATCGACCCAGAGGTTGCCGATGGTCTTCGGGGCCTCCGGACCGCGGCGCCGCGTGAGCCCGCGCGCCACGGCGACGGCCACGGCGATGCCCGACGCCGCGGACGTGAAGTTGTGCCACGCGAGCCCGGCCATCTGGGTCAGGTAGCTCATCGTGGTCTCTGGCGTGTAGGCCTGCCAGTTCGTGTTCGTCACGAAGCTCGCGGCGGTGTTGAAGGCGAGCGCGGGCTCGACCGCGCCCAGGTGCTGCGGGTTGAAGGGCAGCACGCCCTGCAAGCGCTCGATGGCATAGGTCACGAGCACGCCGAAGAGAGAGAAGACCAGGAGGGACGCGGTGTATTCGATCCACCCCTGTTCCCGCTCGGGATCGACGCCGCAGAGCCGGTACGAGAGCCGCTCGAGCGGCCCGAAGAGCCGCGGCAGCGGCTGCCGCTCGCCCTCGAAGACGCGGAACATGTACGCGCCCATCGGAACGGTGATCGCGGCGATCAGCCCGAAGTAGACGAGAATCTGGATCCAGCCGTTGGCAGTCATGGACGGGCCTCGGGCGCTAGAACCGCTCGGGACGGATCAGCGCGTAGACCAGGTAGAGGGTCAGCAGGACGCTCAAGATGGCTCCGGCCATGTACTCGGCGCTCATGCGGCCCTCACATGCGCTCGCAGGCGTAGACGTACGCGAGCGAGATCAGAAAGAAGACGACGGTCGACACAGCAAAGACGGCATCGAGCATGGGCGACTCCGTGGCGGCCGTATACAGCAAACGACGTGCCGCGTCCGCCGCTGCCGCCAGAAGCGAGAGGCCTCGGATCGATCGTGCAAACTTCACGACCGGCCCGGGAACGGCCGTGCGCCTTGCAATGGCTTGCCGATGACCTCCCAGGGGGCGCGCGGCCCTGGCGCTGGCGCGGCGATTGCTTTACCGGGCCGCTCAGAAAGATCGAGAGGTGGCCGTCATGTCATCGACCTGGAAAGCTCTGTGGATTGCGGTCGCGTGCCTGGGAAGCGGCCTGTACGCAGACGGTGCGGAGCCCGCCCAGGCGCCGGCACAGAATGCGTCTGCCGCCGGGACACCTGACGCCGGTGGGCCTCCCCCGGAGGGTGGCTCTTCAGCCGCCGCGGCCTCGCCGCCCGAAGCCCCCGCGCCCTTCGGCTTCGCCGATTTCTCCTGGGCGCCTGCGAGCGCGGGCGCCCCCGAGCGGCCGCTCACCTGGGGCCCGTTCACCGGCGAGGTCCGCGTCGACATGCCGTACCACCTCGACATGAGCATGCCCATCGATCATACGATCTCGGGATCCAGCGAGGTCTTCCGCAGCAACGAGTTCCAGCTCACGCAGATCGGCTTCGGCGGCGACTTCTTCTACAAGAACGTGCAGGCGCGTCTCATGACGCAGTTCGGCATGTACTCGGAGACGACGCCCCGCAACGACGCCAGCCCCGCAGTGGGCCAGTGGAACCTCGCGGACGCCTACCGCTACATCTCGGAGGCGTACGGCGGGTACCACATCAACGTGCTCGACGGCATCAACATCCAGGGCGGCATCTTCATGTCCTACATCGGCCTCTGGAGCTACTACAACTTCGACAACTGGACCTACCAGCCGTCGTACGTCTCGTCGAACACGCCGTGGTTCTTCAACGGCATGCGCGTGCAGATCTTCACCTCGGACAAGCTGAAGATAGAGCCCTGGTTCGTCAACGGCTGGCAATCCTATGGCGTCTACAACCAGCAGCCGGGCGTCGGACTGCAAGTCCTGTACGCCCCCACGGGCTGGCTGCGGATCCTCGGCAACCAGTACTACGGCGCGGACACGCTGCAGACGCCCGGCCGCATGCGCATCCACACGGACGACAGCATCATGGTCAAGTGGTACGAGGCCAAGGGGTCGCGCTTCCTCAGCAAGGGTGCCGCGTCGCTCACCGTGGATCTCGGCTGCGAGTGGGGCGGCGGCAGTGGCACGGCGGACGGCACGCTCGCTCCCTCCGGCCAGGTGACCTGCGCCAACGGCACCGCGGCGGTGCCGGCGCAGTTCTTCGCCGGCTTCATGGCCTACGCGCGCCTCTGGTTCGACCAGGACATCTTCGGCTTCACCGCGGGCGGCGGCGCGATCACCAACCCGGGTCGCTACCTGGTGCTCCTGCCGCCGATCAACGGCGCGACGGCCATCTCGGGTACGCCGTACTTCCCCGAGGGCCCGGGACAGCCCTTCCAGGCCTGGGACATGCAAACGACGTTCGACTACATGCCGAACGGCTACGTGACGTTCCGCTTGGAATACACGCACCGGGCCGCGAGCGTGCCCTACTTCACCGGACACTATGGCGTGACTCCGATCGTCGACGGCGTGATGGGCGACGTGGGCGCGCCGGGCAGCGTGGTGCCGGGCTGGAGCCCGGACCTGACCCCCACCGAGGACCGCCTCACGTTCGCCATGATGGTCAAGCTCTAGCTCGTGCGCCGGCTCGCCCTCGCGGTGCTTCTCGCCACGGGCCCGGGGTGCTGGGAGCTGCTCCCTGCCTCCCGCGATCCGATCCGCGACGCGGAGCACCGCGAGCCGCACGTCTGCCCGGCCGGCGATCCGGCCTACCCGCCGGCCCTCTTCGAACCCGGCGAGATCCTCTCGGTCGCGCCGCTGTACTACACGCGCAGCCAGCGTGGCTCGCAGACGCAGGTCCTCTACGGCTCGATCCTCGAGCTGCGCCCCATCCAGGGCCTCACGTCGGAAGATCTCGAGCGCCTGCTCAACTGCCACGCCGTGCGCAGCCTGCTCGGCCGCGCGGGAGAGCCCGCCGTGCCGAACGATCCGTTCTGGGCGCCCGGCCACGTCGTGCACGTGCGCGTCGAGTTCGACGAGGGCGTGACGCGCGCGAAGGTCGAAGCGCGCGACTTCGACGGCGCCCAGGCCGTGCTCCAGCGCGCGCGCGCGTTCGTCGGCCAGCGCCCGCCTTGAGTCTCCTCGCGACCGCGGCGCTGCTCTTCGTGACGGCGCTCGCCGAGATCGCCGGCTGCTACTTGCCGTTTCTCTGGCTGCGGCGGCACGGCTCGCCGTGGCTGCTCGTGCCCGCGGCCGCGAGCCTCGCCCTCTTCGCGTACCTCCTGTCCCTCCATCCCACCGCCGGCCGCGCGTACGCCGCCTACGGCGGCGCGTACGTCACCGTGGCCCTAGGCTGGCTCTGGCTCGTCGAACGGCAGATACCCACCCCCACGGATCTCGCCGGTGCGGGGCTCGCGCTGCTCGGCATGACCGTGATCGTGATCGGCGGCGCCCTCCGCTGATCCCCGCCGTCCCCGTGCATGCTGGAGCGCGCGTTCCACCCCACGGCCGTGCTCCGCTTCTGACCGCGGAGGGCCCGCGTCGAGGCGCCCTCGGGCAGGCGCTACCTCTTGCGCCGCCGCAGCAGCGCGAGCGCCGCCATCCCGAGCAGCGAGAGGTCCGCGCCTGCGGCGCCGCAGCCGCATCCGCCGGACGCCTTCGCGGTGCCTCCGTCGGCCGCGCCCGACGTCGCCCCACCCGTATTCGAACCGGTACCACCGGTGTTCGACGTGCCCGACCTGCCGGCGGTGCCGGACGCACCACCGCTGCTCGCCGCACCGCTGCTGCCCTTCCCGCCCGTCGAGGCGCCGCCACTCGAGCCCGTGATTCCGCCCGAGCTGCCCCCGCTCGCCGTCCCCGTGCTGCCGCTCGAGCTTCCCGAGCCTCCATCGGGGAACGTGAAGCCGCCGTCCACCAGGCCGCCGTCGTCCTCGTACTCGAAGGCGCCGATGTCCCAGTGCGCGTTGTCGCGCGTGACGCCGCTGGCGGTCGCGAGGTACTCGGCCACGGGCTCGAGCGCCACGCCTCCATCGGTCGTTCCCGGGTCGATCCCCGCATCGATGCAAGGCGAGCCCGCGGACAGATCGTAGTCGTAGGCCGCCTGGTTCACGAGCAGCGGGTCTCCCTGCGCGTCCGTCCAGTCGTGACTCTGCGACAGCAGGCCCGGCGCGCCCCCCGTGAGCGAGCCGGCGCCGTGGAAGATGTCGTCGATCTCGACGACCGACGGCGTCCCGCCCACGTGCAGGAACGTGCCCGCGGAGGCGTCGTTCACGATCGTGTTCCCCACGAGGTAGAGCTGCTGGATCGGGTTGTCCTGGTTCTCTTCCGCGTAGTTCACGATGATCGAGTTGCCCTGGCTGGCGCCCGTCTGCGACTGCTCGATGGCGTTGCCGATCACGTACGAGAGGCCGCCCTGCGGCAGATCCAGCTCGTAGCTGGACGAGCCATCGCCGAGATCGGCGAGCAGGTCGTACAGGACGTAGTTGGTCCAGCCCCGCGACTTGAGCAGGTGCCCCCGGTTCGCCTCGTGGGAGTAGCAGTACTGCACGGTGACGGTCCCGTACTGGCCCAGGTACATGTTGTGGGTGTAGCCGTCCCCGGCGCCGTTGTTCGCGAACTCGGAGAACTGGATCAGCACGTTGCCCGTGCCGTTCGTGGGCGGGCTGCCGAGGATGCCGTCCTGGTCGTCGTGGAAGTAGCAGTTCGAGACCGTCAGGTTCTCGACCTGGTGGCGGATCGCGGCGCCGTTGTCGTCGCCCGGCTGCGTGCCAGCATCGATGGCGGCGCCGGCCAGCTCGAAGTTCTCGATGGTCACGCTCTGCGCCGGCGGCTCGATGGTGAAGATGCCCTTCTCGCCCGCGACCGTGGTCGCGAGCCCGGTGTTGTCGATCTTCGCCCGCCCGTTGACGCCGCGGATGGTGAGAGCGTCCGTGCTCCACGCGCAGTAGTCGCCGGTGTAGTCGCCGGAGGCGTCGACCTCGATGACGTCTCCGGCGGAAGCGGCGGCGATCGCATCGCACGGCTTCGCGTAGGTCTGCCCGGGGCCGACCTGCAGCGTGGCCGCCCCGGCCTGGCCGGCGAGCAAGGCGGTGAGAGCCGCCAGGGCGCGCTTCACGTGGGCGGCGCGTCGAGCAGCAGCGACTGCGCGACCTGCTTGTCCCGGCGCAGCTTCCAGATCACGCCGTCCAGGTAGTAGTGCGAGAAGGTCAGGGAGAGCCAGGTCACGCCGCCCCAGGTCTCGATCGTCCAGCTCGTGCCCCGCGTGAGCAGGGAGCCGCCGTAGATCAGCACGTAGCCGCTGCCGGCGAGCGCCCAGAGCAGGCAGGAGTAGAGAAACACGCGCCCCCAGCCCGGCTGCGACAGCCAGCTCACGACCCTCGCATAGGGGGCGACGCCCTTCGTCCACGCGTTGCGATGGTAGAAGCGCACGATCCCGATGTACTGGAGCCCGTGCCAGCAGGCCGCCGCGGCGAAGGCCGTCGTGCCGTCCGTCTTGATGAGCAGGAACGGGACCGCGAAGCCGAGGAAGGCGCAGAGCAGGAAGCCGACGCGGATCCAGGCGGAGGCACGCGCCTCGCGGACGCGCAGGACCAGGTAGACGAGCGCGAGGCACACGACCACGCCGAGCAGCGCGTGGATCACCGGCCACGGCAGGTCCGGGTAGGCGACCTCGGTGCCGAACAACGTCCGCGGGCCGGTCTTGAGGCGGTGCAAGGCGCACCAGGCGACGGACAGGTAGAGCAACGGCCGCTCGAGCCGCAGCGCCAGGGCGCTGTCCGGCTCCCCCGAGCGCCGCTGGTAGATGCGCAGCAGGCCCCAGTTCTGCTGCAGGAAGTGCCAGGTCGCCCAGTAGAGCAGGACCGTGTTCTCGAGCGCGAAGCCGCGCGCGCCCCAGAAGGTCAGGCCGACGATGGCGCCGAGGATGGCGAGCGGCACCAGGAAGATCTGCACCGGCCGCTTCTTCCACTCGCGCCGGTCCATGTACACGCGGGTCCAGGTGGACGCGAGGTGCGGGCCGTTGCTCGCGATGGCCACCGCCGCGAGCACGTAGAAGCCGCTCACCCCGAAGGAGGCCGAGGCGATCCAGGCCGCGAAGACCGTGAGCACGCTCGCGAAGAAGAAGGCGCCGTCGAACCACGGACCCACGATGAAGGGCGTCGCGGCGCGGGGCTCGGCGGCCGCCCGGGGCACGGCCGACACGTCGAGGGCCGAGGAGCTCATGACGCGCTCATACCGCCTTTGGCAGCCCGCGCCAACCCCTCTCCCGGGCCCTCGTGTGAACGTGCTAGCCTCCCGGCCGTGAGCGCCGTCCTGGCCGCCGCCATGCTGCTCAGCGCGTCGCCGGGCGTGTGGCACTACCGGACGCCCGACGGTGTCGATCACTACGCGGGCGCCGGCGACGTGCCCCCGGCGTATCGAGCGGGCGCGCAGCCCGTGGACCTCGCCCACGTTCCGCTCAACGGGGCGGCCGCCAAGGACATCGAGGCGGCCGTCGATCGCGCGGCCGCGGCGCGCGCCGAGGCGTCGAGCCAGGGCGGCGCCGCGCGCGCGGCCCGCTGGCTGCCCGACTTGCCCTGGTTCATCGGCGGCGCGATCCTGCTCGTCGCCGCCGCCTGGCTGCTGCACCGCCTCTACCGCCGCCGCTACTCCGGCGACGAGCGCGTCTGGCGCGCCGCACGGCTCGCCACGTGGCTGGCCGGCGTGAGCGTGCTGCTCGTCGTGGTGAGGCTGACGATTCCCCACCTGGGCCGCTTTCGCGCCCAGCTGGCGCGCTTCGGCTTCGACGCACTGGTGGCCGAGGAGGATCGCAACTCGGACGCCCTGCACCACGGGCTCCAGCAGGCAGAGCTCAAGGCCGCGGGGGCCGGCGCACCGGCCTCGCGTCCGCCGCCCCAGCCGTTCTGGAGCGGGGCGCCACCGCCGCCCGGCCTGCTCCACCGCTGAGCCGTCACGCCCACCACGGGGCTGCTCGGCTCAGTACGCCCGCCCGTCCTTGTGGCGGAACACCAGCGGTCCCGAGCGGTTGCCCGGGCCGGCGGCGAGGTCCACGTCCGGGTACTCCACGCGGTCGTCGTCGCTGCGCGCGCCCACCACCAGGAGCACCGCCTCGCGCTCCGAACGGTTCTGCACCTGGTGGCCGTTCCCGTCGCCCGCCTTGAACGCCGCGCAGTCGCCCGCGCGCAGGGGCTCCTCGCCGGCGTCCGTCGCGAGGACCACCTCGCCCGAGACCACCTGCACGAACTCGTCCTCGTGCGTGTGCCAGTGCCGCTGGCTGGACCAGCAGCCCGGCGGCAGCGTGACGAGGTTCACCCCGAACTGCGTGAGCCCGGCGGCCTCGCCCAGCTTCAGCCAGCGGCGCGCCCGGCAGGGCTCGTCGAACGGCTTCGGATAGCGCGAGCCGGCGCCGCGCGGGGCCTTCGAGAGATCGATCTTGGGCATGGTGGCGGGGATGATAACGGCCGGTCCCCCCCGGGGCCAGACCGGCGCGCCGCCTGGCGATCGGATCCAGGGAAACTTCGCACCGGCCATGTCGATCTGGCGGCTCCTCGTTCGTCGGCAGTATAGAAGCGGGGGAAACGGAAACCCGCCCACGAGGAGACGCCCATGGCCGAGAATACCGTCAAGCTCCACCGAGTCCTTCGTTCATCGCCCGAGCGGGTCTATCGAGCGTTCCTCGACCCCGACGCCATGGCCAAGTGGCTGCCGCCCCATGGCTTCACGGGCAAGGTCCACCACCTCAAGGCCGAGGTCGGCGGGACGTACAAGATGTCGTTCACCAACTTCACCACCGGCCGGAGCCACTCGTTCGGTGGCGAGTTCCTCGAGCTCGTTCCGAACGAGCGCATCCGTCACACCGACCAGTTCGACGATCCGAACGCGCCCGGTCGGATGCAGACCACCGTGTCGCTCAAGAAGGTGTCCGTCGGCACCGAGCTGACGGTCGTGCAGGAGGGAATTCCGCGCGCCATTCCAACCGAGGCCTGTTACCTCGGCTGGCAGGAATCGCTGACGCTGCTCGCGCAGCTCGTCGAGGCCGAGATCAAGGAGGGGGTACATTCGTGAAGCTCTGCGGCCACGCACCGAGGGCCAGGGGCAGACCGTCGACCGACTCGAGCCGACAGTGGAGGCCTGCACGCCGTGGCTAGAGGCGTTGAGACCGTGCGATCGGGGACGCACGGGCTCCACCGGGCGAATGACGGCTTCCTTCGACGCGCGGACGGCCTGCGATCGCCCGCGGTGGCCGTGGTTCCTTGGCCACGGCGCGTCATCCCGAGCTCGCGACGTCACGGCCTTTGAACGCTGACCGTGCGTTCGTGCGTGGTCGGCTCCGGTTCGGGGTCGCTGGCCGACAATTCGCGGTCGCTGGTCGAGCGATCGAGGTCGCTGGTCGACCGATGGCCCGTGGTCGCGGCCCGTGGGCGCTCGCTGGGCGTGTGATCGCGGGCTCTGCCCGTGAGTCCCCGCACGGTGACCGTGCGATCGGCCTCGCTCGCGTCGAGTCCTCGATCGCAGCCAGCCAAGCCGCGTCCGCACGATTCCAACTGGCGAGCGGTGGCCGTGTGAGGGACCTCGCACGAAGCTTGTTCACGCACGCTGGACGAGCGTTCGAAGGCTCTCGGCGAGAGCCCACGGACTCACGGCGTGCGTGCTCGCGCGGGAAGCCAGCGATCGCGGGTGGTCATTGTCAGGCACGCCACTGAGACGAAGCGTGGCCGGGTGGTGGCCCACTGCGCTCGATCGGAGGGCCTGTCTCCTGCGGTGGACGACCACCGATCGCGATCGGAGGCGGCCTGCCGGGGGTTGGTGCCCGACCACGCGCGATCGGTCATCCAGCGATCCAGGACTCTCGACGTGCGATCGTGCTCGCTCGACGTGCGATCGCGAATTGGAATGATGCGAGCTCGATCGGAGCCCGTCCATGCGTCGACTCGAAGTCACTGATCGCGATCGGAAGGTCTCCGTGCGTCGACTCACATCGTCATTGCTCGATCGCATCGCCTCCGAGGTCGATCGCACGATGACCATGGCCAGGCGGCGCCCCACAATCCATCGAAACCAATGGCCTTTTCTCCATTTTGGAGAAAAGCGCCCGCGGGCGGGCCATTCCCGCTCGCCCACCGGCCCTCCCCCCCTAACCATCGATTCTGGCGCGCGTTTACCGCCAGCCGCCGCCCAAGGCCACGAAGAGGGCGGCCGTGTCCTGCAAGCGCTGCGCGACCGCCTGATCGTGGCCCAGCCGC
This sequence comes from Myxococcales bacterium, assembly GCA_035508175.1. Taxonomy (GTDB): domain Bacteria; phylum Myxococcota; class Myxococcia; order Myxococcales; family JAKAPL01; genus DATJNL01. Next base: position 4,550 of record DATJNL010000516.1, on the reverse strand, counting down.
GCCTGGAGCAGCTGTCCGTCTGCCGTCAAAACTTGAAGGTAGCTCGCCACGCCGGCGCGGTAATTGGCCTGCGTCAGCTGCAAGCCCTCCTCTGCGGCCCGAAGCGCCCTCCCCTCGGCGTCGAGCAGCTCCGCGTCGTTCGCGAGGGCCCGCAGCGCGTCGGCCACCTGCTCGAGGGCCGAGAGGACGGTCTGCCGGTAGCTGGCGAGCGCCTGCGTCCGGGCGGCGACCGCGGCCTTGCGCTGGAACCAGAGCGTGCCCCCGGCGAAGAGCGGCGCCGTGAGGCTGGCGCCGAGGTTCCAGACCACGCTGCTCGCGCTGAACAGCGAGGAGATCTGCCCGTTCTCCAGCCCCACCGAGGGGTTCAACGAGAAGCGCGGCAGCATGGCCGCGGTCGCCACCCCGATCTGCGCGTTGGCCGCATGGAGCTGGGCCTCCGCCGCGAGCACGTCGGGCCGCCGGCGCACCATGTCGGCGGGCAGCGTCACGGGCACGTCGGCCGGCAGCGCGAGGTCGGCGAGCTCGATGGCCGGGGCATCGAAATCCGCCGGGGCCCCCCCGGCGAGCACGGCCAGCAGGTGCTCCGCCTGCTCGATCTTCTGCTGCAGCGGCGGCAGCGTCGCCTGGGTCGCCGCCAGCTGGCTCTCGAGGCTGAGCACGCTCGCCCAGGTGCCCACGCCCGCCCGCGCCTGGTCGGTCCCCAGCGCGACCTGCTCCTTCTCGGCCTCGATGAGGCCCCGGGTCGCGGCGAGCTGGGCGCGGTAGCCCGCGCGGGCGGCCACGGTCTCGACGACGTTGCCGGTGAGGGCGAGGTAGGCCGCGCGGTACTCGTAGCGCTGCAGATCGACCTGCGCGCCCAGCGCCTCCACCTGCCGCCGCTCCCCGCCGAATACGTCGAGCGCGTAGCTCACGCTCGCGGACAGGCTGAACAGGTTGAACGCGGCCGAGGCGAACGACAGGCCCACGCTCTTCGGGTTGAACTCCTCGCGGGCGGCGCTGCCGCTTCCCGAGATCTGGGGAAAGAAGACGCCGTAGCCCGCCTTCAGCAGCGCGTCGCTCTGGCTCAGGCTCGCCTGCGCGGCGGCCAGCGTCTGGTTGTGCGCGAGCGACGCGGCGACGAGCGCGTCGAGCTTGGCGGACCGGAAGAGCCGCCACCAGTCGGCGGGCAATTGCGCCCCCGCTTCGAAGCGCTGCCGCGCCCCCTCGGCCGCCACGGTCTCCTGCGGCCCCGCTTCGTGCAGGTAGCGGCGGCCCACCGGCGGCGCGGGGCGGACGAAGCTCGGGCCCACCGGGCAGGCGGCGAGCAGCGGCGCGAGCCACAGGGCGGCGCTACGTCCCGGCATCGGGAGGATCGAGGAGCGGCTTCGACGCGATCTCGGCTTCTCCGCCCAGGTACACGTCGACGAGCTGCCCGGGGTAGACGTCCAGATTCGGCGGCGGCCGGAAGCGGAAGATCAGCGGCAGGACCCGCAGATCCACCCGCTCCAGCCGCTCGTTCGACAGCTCGATCTTGGGCGTGACGTAGGGCTGCACCCGCAGGAACTCCAGCGGGATGCCCTGCGTCGTGCCCTGCACGAACATCGTGCCCGTGAGCTTCTCGCTCGGCGGGAGCCGGGGGATCAGCACCTCGTCCACGTAGCAGCGCAGCTGCAGGTCGCCGCGGTCCACGTGGCCGAGCACGATCGCCGGGTCGAAGCCCTGCGTGTACGTGTCGTAGACCCCCTGGGGAGACAGGTAGCCGCCGACGGCGGCGTTCACCGCGAGTACCACGCTGTCCGCGGGCGCGCGCAGGACGTACTTCGCCAGCAGGGCGTCCGCGGAGGCGTAGGCCTGCTCGAGCGCCTGCGCTTGACGCTCCTGGTTCTGGATGTCGTAGACCCAGGCACCTGCGCGCGTGAGCTGGAGCTGCCGCCGCGCGACCAGCAGGTTGCCCCGCGCCACCCGGACGGCGTTGTGCGCGCTGTCGAGCGCGTCCTTGCTCACGGACTTCGGATCGAGGCGCCAGGAGCGGTACTGCTTGTGCCAGCTGTCGCGCGCCGTCCGCAGACTCGCCCGGGCCGCGATCACCTGGGCGACCGACACCTCGAGGGTCTCCTTGCGCGGCTCCGCGCGGAGCTCCGCCAGCACCGCGCGCGCCGCCATGGCCTGGGCGTGATCCTGCTCGACGGTGGCGCGCTGCACCGAATCGTCGATGACGAGCAGCGGCGTGCCCTTGGGGACGCGTTGCCCCTCGGCCACCAGGATGGCCCGCACCACGCCCGGGACCTCGGGGTACAGGTTGACGTTGGCCCCGTGGCTCTGCGCGCTCTCGATGATGCCGTCGGCGTAGATGCCGGTCGGGTACGGGTCCTTCGCCGGGGGGAACGCGGGCGGGATCGCCTTCTCGGGGAGGGCGTAGAAGAGCGCGCTGCCGACGCCCGCCAGCACCCCCGCGGACGACAGCGCGAAGAGCAGCCGGTTGAAGACCTTATGCACGCGGCGCCCCCTCCCCCACGATCCGGCCGTCCTCCATCCGCAGGATCCGGTCGGCGAAGTCGTAGATGCGGCTGTCGTGCGTGACGATGACGATGCAACGGTGCTCGTTGAGGATCTCGCTCTTCACGAACCCGACGATCCGGTGGCCGGTCTCGCCGTCGAGCGAGGCGGTCGGCTCGTCGAAGATGAGCACGTCCGGCGAGCCCGCGATGGCGCGCGCGATCGCCACCCGCTGCTGCTCGCCGCCGCTGAGCTTGTTCGGCGGCAGCGCCGCGCGGTTCGCGAGCCCGACGACCGCGAGCTGCCGCTCGGCGGTGCGCAGCGCGTCCTCCCACGGCGTCCGCCGGATGATGAGCGGCAACGCCACGTTCTCGGCGGTCGTGAGCCGGGGAAACAGGTGGTAGTCCTGGAACACGAAGCCGACGGTGCGCAGGCGGAACTCCGCGATCCGGTCCGACGAGAGTCGCCAGATCTCCTGCCCCTCGACGGCGACGCTGCCCGCGTTGGGGCGCAGGATGCCGGAGATCATGCTGAGCAGCGTGGTCTTGCCGCTGCCCGACGGGCCCACGACGTACAGCATCTCGTGGAAGTGGGCCTCGAACGAGACGTCGCGCACGGCGTCGGTGCGCGTCGGCCCCTCGCCGAACCACTTGCAGAGCCCCTGGGCTCGGATGGCCGCCTCCCCCGCCACGCTCACCCCCGGAACACCTCGAACGGCTCGATCTTGAGGACGCGCCGCACCGCGAACCAGCTCGTGAAGGCCGAGATCACGAGCACCATGCCGAACGCGAGCAGCAGGTTCCCGAAGGTGACGATCGACGCGTACTCGGGGATGCGCAGCTTCGCGAGCGTGATGAGCAGCGCGGTGAGGCCGACGCCGAGGCCGTAGCCCCCGAGGGCGGTCACGCCCGCCTGGGTCAAGATCATGTAGACGAGCTCGCGGCCCTTGGCGCCGATGGCCTTGAGGGCCCCGAACTTCTCGAGGTTCTCGAGCGTGAAGCTGTAGAAGGCCTGCCCCGAGATCGACAGCCCCACCACGAAGGCGATGCCGGTCATGAGCAGGATGTTCATCCCCAGGCCGGTGTGCCACGTGTAGAAGCGCGTGATCTTTCCGATGAACTCCTGGTCCGTGAGCGCCTGGTAGCCCAGGCGCGACACGGACGCCTTGATGGCGGGGAGGTCCGCTGGCGACGCCGCCTCGGCGAGGACGAACGACAGGGTGAAGCGCTCCGTCGGGACGTCCTGCACCGCGCGCGTGTAGGTCGTGTAGAGCGTGGGCAGCCCGAAGAGTCCGCTCGAGGGTAGCGTCGCGACCCCCACGATGACGCACCGGTTGTCGTTGAGCTCGAAGCTGGTGCCCAGCCCCGGCTTCTCCAGCTTCGGGTACTCCTCGTCCTTCACGACCACGTAGCCGTAGTCCCGGTAGATGTCCTGGATGCGCCCCTCCAGGAGGCGGGGCCGGCCGAAGAGCGTCGTGTCGTCCAGGCCGAGCACGGTGACGGGCTGGTAGGTGCCGTCGCGGAGCTTCACGAGCGCCGCCCCCGAGAAGAACGGCACCGCGAACTTCACGCCGGGCAGGCTGCGCACCGCGTCCAGCACGTAGTCGGGCATCGGGATGCTGCTCGCGACGTTGTTGACGCCCGGGTCGAGTACCCACAGCTTCGCGCCGGTGTTGGTGACGGTGGCGGCCGCCTTGCGCAGGATCCCCGCGAAGATCGACGTCATCTGCACCATGAGGAAGACCGCGAAGGTGATGCCCGTCAGGAGCGCGACGAACTTGCCGCGGTCGTTCACGAGCAGCTTGAAGGCGACCTTCAGGATCCCGAGCACGGCTCCCCTCGCGGCCGTGGGTCAAGGTAGCAAGCGACCCGGCGGCGCGACGCACGCGCCCCAAACGGGCACGCCTGCTCTCGGAGCGGCTTCGAGGGGCCGCGGCTAGAAGTAGTTTCAAAACCCCCAGCCGTCGCGAGAAAGCCGAGACCGAAGCGAGCCGGGCACCCGAGAAGTGAGCAGCGGAAACGTGCCCTCTGAGGCACGTTGAGCAGCGGAGCGACGAGGCTGCCCGGCGCAGCGAG
>DATJNL010000515.1:0-4092 GCA_035508175.1 Myxococcales bacterium | reverse complement strand
GCGACGACCGAATTCTCGCGGCGCAAGCCGCTCGACGCCGACGTCTGGGCCAAGTTCGAGCGCGGCATGAGCTACTGCGCCGGCAACTTCGATGATCCGGCCTCGTACAAGAGGCTCGCTGCCTGCCTCGAGGCCAACGAGAAGCGAACGGGCGTGCCCGGGAACCGCATCTTCTATCTCGCCACGCCCCCGAGCGTCTTCGCGACCATCCTCGGCAACCTGGCGGCCTCCGGCCTGCTCAAGAAAGGCGAGACGCGGCCCTGGACGCGCGTGGTCATCGAGAAGCCCTTCGGGCGGGACCTCGCGAGCGCGCAGGCGCTGAACCGCACGGTGCATGCCGCCTGCGACGAGCGGCAGGTCTATCGCATCGATCACTACCTCGGAAAGGAGACCGTCCAGAACATCATGGCGCTCCGCTTCGCCAACTCCATCTTCGAGCCGTTGCTCTCGCGGCGGCACGTCGACCACGTGCAGATCACCGCGGCGGAGGAGATCGGCGTGGAGGCGCGGGGAGGGTATTACGAAGAGGCCGGCGTCCTGCGAGACATGGTGCAGAACCACATGATGCAGCTTTTGACCCTCACCACCATGGAAGCGCCCGTCGCCTTCGACGCCGACGCGGTGCGCGACGAGAAGGTCAAGGTGCTGCGGGCCATCCGGCCGATCACCACCGACGAGGTCAGCCGCGCCACGGTTCGGGGCCAGTACCAGGAGACGAGGATCGGCAACCAGGTCCTCCCCGGCTACCGCTCGGAGTCGGGTGTCTCGAAGACCTCGAACACGCCCACCTTCGTGGCGCTGGCGCTCCACATCGACAACTGGCGCTGGGCCGGCGTGCCGTTCTACCTCCGCACCGGGAAGCGACTGGCGCGGCGGCTCACCGAGATCGCCATCCAGTTCGAGTCGCTGCCGTACGCGCTCTTCGACCACCAGCCCGGCGGCGACCGACCGAACGTGCTCGTCCTGCGCATCCAGCCCGACGAGGGTATCGCCATCCGCTTCGCCGCCAAGGTGCCGGGAGAGGCGATGCAGCTGCGGGAGGTCACGTTCGACTTCCGCTACGGCGCGGCCTTCGGCGAGCAGGCCCCCGAGGCCTACGAGCGGCTGCTGCTCGACTGCATCCTCGGCGACGCGACGCTCTTCACCCGCGAGGACGAAGTGGAGGCGAGCTGGCGGCTGATGGACCCCATCCTGGAGGCGTGGCGGCAGCACCCGCGGGTCTCGCCGTACGACTGCGGCTCCTGGGGGCCGCCAGACTCGGACGAGCTGCTCGCGCGCGACCGGCGCGTCTGGCGAAAGCCGACGTGAGCGTCCACCTGGACGTCGTCGCCGACCTCCAGGACCTGACGGCCAGGGCCGGCGAGCTCGTCGTGAGCCTGGCGAAGCGGGCCATCGCCCGGCACGGCGCGTTCTGGGTGGCGCTTTCCGGCGGGCACACCCCAGAGCCCTTGTACCGCGCGCTCGCCGCGGACGAGAGGATGCCTTGGGATCGGACCGTCCTCTGCCTCGGCGACGACCGGAGGGTGCCCGAGACCCATGCGGACAGCAACACGGGCATGGTCCGGAGGCTGCTCGTGCAGCGGCTCGCGCACCCGCCGCCGCTGCTGGCCCCGGACGGCGCCGACGCCGACGGGCCGCGTGCCGCCGCCAGCTACGAGGCCGAGCTGCGGCGCACCTTCGGCGGTCAGCCCGTCGACCTGAGCCTGCAGGGTCTCGGCGACGACGGGCACACGGCGTCGATCTTTCCAGGTTCGCCGGCGCTCGACGAGAGGACCGCATGGGTTCAGGCGGTCCCAGCGCCAACGACCGTGCCTCCGCCGTTGCCCCGCATCACGATGACGCCCGCCTACCTCGTTCGTGCGCACAGCATCCTCCTCGTGGTCGCCGGCTCCTCGAAGGCCGAGGCCGTCGCGCGCCTGATGGCCCCCACCGGGGACGAGCGCGCCTGCCCGAGCCGCCTGATTCACCGTTGCGAGGGCGCGGTCATGGTCATGTGCGACCGAGCCGCCGCTGCGAAGCTCCCGCCGCGAGCCTAGCCCGCGCTAGTTCCGCGTGCGCATCTCGGGCGGGATGAGCGCGTCCGAGGCCGACAGCGCGTACTCGCCCAGCTCCTCTTTGGCCTTGGGATCCTCGACGAGCGCGTAGCGCGCCTTTCCCCAGCGCAGGAGGATGTCCATCTCCTTCGGGGAGAGCAGCGCCATCACCTTGGTCCAGAGCTTGTCGAAGCGAGGCCGCTCGATCATCTCCTGCAGCGCATCGTAGGGGCGATTCTCGGTCTCGGTCTCGAGCTGGAACAGGGTGTTCTGATGCTTGTCCCAGGCGGTGGCCGGCTTCTCGCCCTCCGCGTCGATGCGCTTCTCGAGGTCGTCCACCCAGTCGGACCAGACGAACGAGATCTCGAGCAGCTTCTCCGCTTTGGCGCGAGGCATGCCGCGACCGAGCAGCTCGCCGCCCGCGGCGCCGTCGTACAGGTAGAGCAGGATGCGCCACATCCAGTGCCACTTGGGCTCCATGCGTCCGGCCACCTCGAACCAGTTCCACAGCGCGCGGACCCGCGCCTCGCCTTCCACGACGCCGATCTCGCCGAACAGCGTCCAGGCGAGCCAGCGCACCTGCTCCGGGTAGTCGTCGTCCTCGAGGAGCGCCAGCTCGTCCCTCGCCTCCACGAAGCGGCGCACGGCCGCGAAGGCCGCGTCCTCGTCCTTGAGGCCCAGCCCGAGATCCTTCCAGAAGGAGCGGGCCGCATCGAGGCTGAGCACCGACATGGTGCTCTCGAAGTCCGCCCTCAGGTCGTCGTCCTCGAGTGCTTTGAGCAGGTCGAGCATCCGTGAGCTCCTCTCTGGGAAGCCACCTAGCACCCGGAGCGATTCAAGGCAATTCGGCGCGCCCGGCTGCGGTTCAGCCCTTCCAGAAGATGCAGGTGCCGCGGAGGGCGGAGGGCGCCGCGCCGCGCTCGACGATCAGGCCGTCGCATCCCAGGTCGGCGGCCCGCGCTCGCAGCGCGTTCACCAGCTCGACGTTGCTCGCGCTCGAATCCTGCACGTCGAGCTGCGCGGCGGCGACGAAATCGCGGGAGGGCCGCGAGTCGACGAACAGCTCGACCTGCGTGGCATCGATTGGCAGCGCGTTCGTCGGGCCGCCGCGGAGCTGGGTCACGGTCACGGAGAGGCCGCAGCCGAGGGCGAGCGGAAAGAAGCCGAGCGCGAGGACCCATCGCCGCATCGGTGGCATCTTACTACGAGCAGCGGCTCGGCGGTCTATTCGCCGACGATCTTGACGAGCACGCGCTTGCGTCTGCGGCCGTCGAATTCTCCGTAGAAGATCTGCTCCCAGGGTCCGAAGTCCAGCTTGCCCCCGGTGACCGCCACGACCACCTCGCGCCCCATCACCTGCCGTTTCAGGTGGGCGTCGCCGTTGTCCTCGCCCGTGAGGTTGTGCTGGTAGGCCGCGGTCGGCTCGTGCGGCGCCAGACCCTCCAGCCACCGCGCGTAGTCGCGGTGCAGCCCGGCCTCGTCGTCGTTGATGAACACCGAGGCGGTGATGTGCATCGCGTTGACGAGGCAGAGGCCCTCCTGCACGCCGCTCTCGGCCAGCGCCCGCTCCACCTCGGGAGTGATATTGACGAAGGCCAGCCGCGCCTTGGTCTCGAACCACAGCTCGCGCCGATGGCTCTTCATCGCGCCATGGTAGACGACGCGGACAGGCGCCGCCACCGGCGCGTGCCGGTACCCTCGGCTTCAGCGCGAGCCGAACACGCCGGAGACCGTGTTGATCACCCGGCCGAGGCTGCTCGCGGCTTGCGTCAAGAAGGGGTTGGCGGGGCGCCACTGGATGGGCGTGAAGACCACCTCGCTGCCGCTCTCGTGGATGAAGCCGAGGGGGCGCACGGCGAAGGCCATGCCGCCCGCGGCCGCGTTGGCGCCGTCCGCAAACTGGGCTCCGGTTGCAGGCGGCCTCTTCCCGATGCCCCCTCCGCCGCCCACCCCGACGGCCGCCACCGGAATGACCGAGTGGTGCTCGAGCTTCAGGGGTTCGCCGAAGACCGCCCGCACGTTGCCTTCCTTGCCGAGGGTCTCGGTGATCTGCTGCATG
>DATJNL010000514.1:0-21653 GCA_035508175.1 Myxococcales bacterium | reverse complement strand
GCACCCCGAGCTCGATCCGAACCTCCTCACCGGCCGCGTCACCCGCGCGCAGCTCACGGAGATGGCGCAGGACCCCTACAAGCCCGAGATGTTCCGGCCGCTGCAGGGCTCGTACCACCCCGGCTCGACCTTCAAGGCCATCACCGCGCTCGCGGGCCTCGAGCACCACGTCATCACGCCCGAGAGCCACACCTTCTGCAACGGCGGCTACACGCTGGGACACCGGCGCTGGCGCTGCTGGAAGGATGCGGGGCACGGCGAGATGGACCTGCACCACGCCATCGTCCATTCCTGCGACACCTTCTTCTACTGGGTGGGCGACAAGCTCGGCCTCGACGCGCTGGCCGAGACCGCCCGCATGCTCGGCCTCGGCGCCCCGACGGGCATCGGCCTCGACAACGAGTCGGCCGGAGTCATTCCCGACGTCGCCTACCACGACCGGGTCACCCCCGGCGGCTACCAGAAGGGCTTCGCGCTCAACGCGGCCATCGGGCAGGGCGACGTCAACGTCACCCCGCTGCAGCTGGCGATGGTCTATTCGGCCATCGGGAACGGCGGCACGCTGTACCGGCCGCAGGTCGTGCGCCGCATCGAGGATCCCGACGGCAAGGCGGTCAAGGTCTTCGAGCCCGAGGTGCGGCGCAAGCTGCCGATCGATCCCGCGAACCTCGCCGCGGTGGTGAGCGGCCTCACGGGCGTCGTCAACGAGCCGGGGGGGACCGCTTACGCCCATCGCTTGAAGGACATCGTCGTCGCGGGGAAGACGGGCACGGCCGCGGTCGTGGCCTACGGCGCGAACCTGCACGCCAAGCTCGACTACTGGCAGAACGATCACGGCTGGTTCGCGGCGTTCGCGCCGGCGGACAACCCCGAGATCGCCGTCGTCGTCCTGAACGAGCACGCCGGCCACGGTGGGAGCGCGGCCGCGCCCACGGCGATGGCGGTGATCCAGGCCTACTTCGACGAGAAGAAGGAGGACGAGGCCGCGCGCGCCGCGCCTCCGAGCGCGCTGCCACCCCCTCCCACCAAGAGCGGCACGGGCGAGGGGGAGCCGCCGCTCGCTCCCGGGCCGGAGAAGAAGAAGGAGCTGGGCCTGCTGCCGCCGGGCCTGGCCGCGAGGCGCCGGTGGAGCTGACGGGCGGCCTCGCGCCCTCGCGCCGCCTCGCGGCCCGCTTCCCGTGGGCCGCGCTCGCGCTCACGTGTGCCATCGCGGCGCTCGGCGTCTGGAACCTCGCCTCGGCCTCGCGGGTGAGCAACGTCTCCCTGTGGAAGTCCCAGCTCGCCTGGCTCGGCGGCGGCCTCGCCGTCGTCGCGCTGCTCGCCCTGTGGGACTACCGGCACCTCATGGCGCTGGCATTCCCGCTCTACGGTCTCGTCCTGCTCCTGCTGCTGGCGGTGATGCTCAAGGGGCGGACGGTGCTGGGCGCGCGCCGCTGGCTGGATCTGGGGCCCGTGCACCTCCAGCCTTCGGAGCTGGCGAAGCTCACCGTGCTGCTCGTGCTGGCCCGGCTCTTTCACGAGCGGCCTCCGCCCAAGGGAGGGTACGGCCTGCCGCAGCTCCTGCTCCCGTTCGCGCTCATCCTCGCGCCTGCGGCCATGGTGATGAAGCAGCCCGATCTCGGCACCGCGCTCATCATCGCCGCCGTCGGCTTCACGCTGTGCGTCTTCGCGCGCATCCGCACCGCGACGCTCGTGGTGCTCCTGCTCGTGGGCGCGGTCGGCTCCGGGCTGGCGTGGCAACGCTTCCTCAAGGGCTACCAGAAGCGGCGCATCGAGAGCTTCCTGAACCCCGAGGGCGACGCGCTCGGCGCGGGGTACCACGCGAACCAGTCGATGATCGCGGTCGGCAGCGGGCAGCTCACGGGGAAAGGGTGGGGCAAGGGGACGCAGACGCAGCTCTCGTTCCTGCCCGAGCAGCACACGGACTTCATCTTCTCGGTATGGGCCGAGGAGCACGGCTTCGTGATGTCGGTGCTGTTGCTGCTGCTCTATTTCGGGTTGTTCGTCTGGGCGCTCTGGGTGGCCGGGCAGGCGCGCGAGCGGTTCGGCAGCTACCTGGCGGCGGGCGTCGCGGCGCTGATCTTCTGGCACGTGTTCATCAACATCGGCATGGTGACGGGCGTCCTGCCGGTCGTGGGTGTCACGCTCCCTCTGATGAGCTATGGCGGGTCGAGTCTGCTCACGATCCTCATCGGGATCGGCATCGTGCTGAACGTGCAGATGCGGCGGCAGCTGTTCTAGCGGGTGAGCCGGCGCCCGATCATTTCCAGCACATGTGGACGTCGTAACCGACGCTGCCGGTGTTCGCGAGGCAGTAGTCGGCGGAGAACACCACGCTGTCGTTGAACCCGGTGGGGCAGCTCTGCGCGCCGGTGATGGGGTTCACGGACTGGGCGATCGAGAAGCTCGAGCCGGTGCCGCACACGGCGCCGCGGAGCCCGACGTACACCGTGTACATGCCCCCGAAGCCCCAGCTCGCGCCGCGGATCGTGCCCGTGATGTCGGCGTTCCCGTTCACGGTGGCATTCCCGCTCACGGTGGTCGCGCCGCCAAGGGTCGAGGGGCCCCCGACGGTGAGGCCGCTGCCCGACAGCGTGCCGGTGACGGCCACGTTGCCGCCGACCGAGAGCGTGCCGGTGACGCCGGCGTTGCCGGCAACGTCCAGAGCGTCCAGGGGCGCGGGATTGCCGATGCCGACGTTGCCGCTGCCGTTGACGACCTCGGCGAGACCGCCCGCCGCGGTGGTGAACGTCGCGATGGGGGCCTCGACGCTGTACGAGCTGGCGTTCGCCGCGGGGTTGAAGGCGGCCGCGGTGGTCAGCGTCTGGGCCGCGGCGTCGACCGCCACGACGGGTTGCGACTGGGAGCCGACGATCAGGACGTCGCCGGGCACGACGTCGGTGCCAAAGGTCGTGCCGCTGCCGGTGACGGTGGTGCCGGTGCTCGTCACGGTGCCCGCGCCGGCCACCGGGGCCGGCCCGACGATGTCGCCGCCGAAGCTGCCGGTCGCGCCGGCGGGCCCGGTGGGCCCCGCGGGGCCGGTCGGGCCGGTCGGTCCGCCGCCAGATCCCGAGCCGGCAGGGCCCGTGGGCCCCGTCGGGCCGGCCGGACCCGTGGCGCCGGTGGGCCCGGTTGCGCCGCCGCTGCCGCTGGTGCTGCCGGCTGCGCCGGTCGCGCCCGTGGGGCCGGTCAGCCCGGTGGGGCCGGCTGGGCCGGTGGCGCCCGCGGGACCGGTGGGGCCTTCCTGGCCGCTCCCGCTGCCGCTCGGCCCCGTGGGACCGGTGGCGCCCGGAACGCCTTGCGGTCCGGTGGGGCCGGCGCAGGCGATCGCGAGGGAAAGGGCAGCGAGGGCGGCGAGTCTTTTCACGGCGGCGCTCCTGATTGGGAGGCCGCAAGCTGCCCGACGGTCGAGGGCTAGTCAAGCGCCCGCGGAGCGGGCCTTTGCCAAGGCTAGAGCGCCTTGCGCAACGCGTCCTCGATCTTGCCCTTCGGCACCGCGCCGACGATCTGGTCGACGACCTTGCCGCCCTTGAAGACGAGGAGCGTGGGAATGCTGCGGATGCCGAAGCTCTGCGGGGTGGCCTGGTGGTGGTCGATGTCCATCTTGCCGACCTTCACCTTGCCCGAGTAGCTCTTCGCGAGCTCCTCGACCACCGGCGCGATCGCCTTGCAGGGCATGCACCAGGTGGCCCAGAAGTCGACGAGCACCGGCTTGTCGGCCTCCAGGACCTCTTTCTTGAAGTTGTCGTCGGACAGCTCGAGGATGTGCTCGCTCGCCATGGCTGCTCCCATCGTCGCGCTCGCCCAGCTGCCGCGCGAAGCCCACATCTAACCGTCGCGCCGACTTTTTTCAACCGGAACCGGGGGCGGCGCCGTGGTATGAGACCCCGATCGTGAAGCCGGGCAGCTCATGAGCACCGCGGTCTTTCTCATGAACCTGGGCGGGCCCAGGGATCTCGCCGAGGTACGTCCGTACCTCTACGAGCTCTTCTCGGATCCCCGCATCCTGCGCATGCCGGCGGTCGCACGGCTGCCCCTGGCTTTTCTCATCTCGACTCTGCGCGCGCCGTCGTCGCGCGCCAAGTACGCGCTGATCGGCGGCGGCTCGCCCCTGGTGCGCGAGACGCAAGCCCAGGCCGACGCGCTGGCGCGCGCGCTGGGCAGCGGCTTCTCCTGCCACCTGGCGATGCGCTGCGGCCACCCGTCGACTCGCGAGGCGGTGGAGGAGGCGCTCGCCTCGGGGGCCGAGCGCGCGGTGGCGCTCTCGCTGTACCCGCAGCTCGCCGGGCCCACCACCGGGTCGTCGCTGCAGGAGCTCGAGCGCTGGTGGCCGAAGGAACGGCCGCTCGCCAAGGTGCTCCACTACGGCGACGAGCCGCGCTTCGTGCGGGCGGCCGCGGCCTGCCTGTCGGAGGCGCTCGCGAGGCTCACGGGCGATCAGAGCGCGAGGCGGCTGGTGGTCTTCAGCGCCCACGGGCTGCCGATGCGCGACATCGAGGCGGGCGATCCCTACGAAGGCGAGGTGCAGGCCAGCTGCCGGGCGCTCGCGGCCGCGGTGAACCTCGCGGACGAGGAATGGATCCTGACCTACCAGAGCCGCGTGCGGCCGCGGGAATGGCTCGGTCCGGACACCGTGAAGACCCTGGCCGCGCGCGCGAAGGGGCGGGCGGTCGTGGCGGTGCCGGTGGCCTTCGTGTCCGAGCACCTCGAGACTCTCTACGACCTCGACGTGCTGGCCCGGCAGGCCGCGGAAAGCGCGGGCGCGGTGACCTTCGTGCGGGCGGCGGCGCCTGGCGTGCGGGGCGAGTTCATCGAAGCGCTGGCGAGCTACGTGCGCGAGGCGCTGGCAGGCAGCGTGGCCCGGGCGGGAGCTTGAGGGTCGCCGTCGTCGGCGGCGGCATCGCCGGGCTCTCCGCGGCGCTCGGGCTTCTGGACGCCGGCGCCGAGCCGACCATCTTCGAAGCGGCCTCGCGCGCCGGCGGCAAGGTGGGGAGCTGCCGCGAGCAGGGCTTCCTCACCGAAGACGGCCCCAACGCGCTGGCGTCTTCGGCGACGACCGCGTTCGACCTGGCGGGTCGCGTCGAGCTCGCCGGCGAGATCCGAGAGGCGCGGCGACCTGCGGCGCGCTGGGTGTTTCGCCGGGGCGCGCTTCGACGGGCCCCCGGCCGGGAGCTGCTGTCGGCGTCGGGTTGGCTGCGGGCGCTCTGCGAGCCGCTCGTCCCCGGCGACCGGCTCGAAGCCGATCTCCCCCTGCGGGAGTTCCTGGCGCGGCGGCTGGGGGCGGAGGCGGGTGGGCTCGCCGCCGACCTGATGGCGGCCGGGGTCTACGCCGGCGATCCGGCGACGCTCTCCGCGAGGGACGCGTTCCCTTCGCTCGGTCGCCTGGCGACCGGCCACCGCAGCCTCTTCGTCGGCGCCCTGGCCAGCCGCTCGCCTCGGCGTCCCCAAGGCACGACGCCGCGGTCGCTCTGGTCGTTCTCGGAGGGCCTCGTTACCCTTGCGGACGCGCTGTCGGCGCGGCTTCGCCCGCACCTGCGCCTGGGCGTCCAGGTTCGGGCGCTGGCCCCGGAAGGAGCGGGTTTCCGCGTTCTGCACGACCGCGGCGACGAGCCGTTCGAGGCGGCGGTCCTGGCCCTGCCCGCGTTTGCGGCCGCGGAGGTCGTTCTCGGCTTCGCGCCACGGCTCTCGGAAGCGCTGGGGCGCATCCACTACGCCCCTGTGGCCGTCGTGCACCTGGGCGTGCCCGAGGCGGCGCTGGGCCGCCCTGCCCAAGGCTTCGGCTTGCTCGACGGCGACGGGACCCTTTCTTTGCTGGGGACGCTGTTCCCGGCCTGGCTGTTCCCGGGGCGCGCGCCCGCCGGTCACGCGCTGCTGACGTCCATGGTCGGCGGCGCTCGTCGCCCGGAGCTCGTCGAGAGGGCCGAGGGCGAGCTGGTCGACCTCTGCCGGCAGGATCTGGGCCGCGTGCTCGGGCTGTCGGCGTCGCCCGTGTATTCCCGAGTGGTGCGGCACGCGCGCGCCATTCCGCAGGTCGAGGTGGGGCACGCCGCGCGACTGCAGGCCATCGAGCAGGCCCGCCAAGGCTGGCCCCAGCTCGCCCTGTGCGGCGCTGCCTACCGCGGCGTCTCGGTGGATGCCTGCGCGGCCGACGGCCTGCGCGCGGCTCGCGAGATCACGCGGCGTTGACGCCCCCGAGGTTCAGGGCATACTCCCTCCTGCCATGAAACGGGTCGAGACGGTGGCGCTGGTCGCGAAGCCCGGCAGCGCCGAAGCCGTGTCGCTGGCGCGGGAGATCCGCGATCTGCTGCGCGGCCGCCGCCTCCGGGTCCTGCTCGAGACGGCACTGGCGAGCGCGCTCGACGACTCGGAGTCTCCGGCGGCGAGGGACGACCTGCAGCACGCGCAGCTCTGCGTGGTGGCGGGCGGCGACGGCACGCTCATTCACGCGGTGAGGCTGCTCGATGGCGCGGAGGTGCCCGTCTTCGGGATCAACGCGGGAGGCCAGCTCGGCTTCTTGACCGAGATTCCCCGCGCCAGGGCCCTCCCGCTCCTCGATCAGGCGCTCGCCGGGGAGTGTCCGATCGAGCCCCGCATCAAGCTGGCGGTCGAGCTGGTGCGGGGCGCGCAGCGGGTGCTCTCGGCCGAGGTGCTCAACGACGCCGTGATCAACCGGGGCGCTCTCGCGCGGATGGTGGAGCTGAGCACCGAGATCGATGGGGCGCGCGTGACGCGCTTCCGGGCCGACGGGGTCATCGTGGCGACGCCCACCGGCAGCACGGCCTACAACCTGGCGGCGAACGGGCCCATCCTGCTGCCGACGATCGAGGCCATCGCGGTGAGCGCCATCTGTCCCCATACGCTGACCATGCGGCCCCTCATCGTGCCCGATACGAGTCACATCCAGATCGAGGTCCTGTCCGCGAACGGGGAGCTCCTGCTGTCCCTCGACGGCCAGGTCGGCGAGGAGCTGCAGGTCGGCGACCGCGTCGAGCTCCACCGGTCCGAGCACCGGGTGTGGCTCGTGCGCAACCCCGAGCTGGACTTCTTTCAGATCCTCCGCTCGAAGCTGGCGTGGGGGGAGCGGTGAAGATCGCCACCTGGAACGTCAATTCAATCCGTGCCCGCGAGGAGCGGGTGCGCGCTTGGATCGAGGCCCAGCGGCCGGACGTGCTTTGCTTGCAGGAGACCAAGGTCGAGGACGAAGCGTTCCCCCGCGCAGCGCTGGAAGGACTCGGCTACCACGTCCTGACCTACGGGCAGCGCACTTACAACGGTGTGGCAATCCTGTCGCGCACGGAGCCGAGCGACGTGGTTCGCGGCGCCGCTGGCGGCGAGGCGGATCCCCAGGCGCGATTGCTGGCCGCAACCATCGATGGCGTCCGCGTGGTCAGCGCGTACGCCCCCAACGGTCACGCGGTGGGGAGCGAGAAGTTCGCGTACAAGCTGGAATGGTTCGGACGGCTGCGCTCGTGGCTGGACCGGAGCTTCGACCGCAACGCTCCGCTGGCCATCTGTGGCGACCTGAACGTCGCTCCGGAGGCCCGGGACGTCTACGACCCAGAGGGACTCGCCAACGACGTCCTCTTCCACGCCGACGTCCGCGCAGCGCTCGCCCACGTGACGGACTTCGGCCTCGTCGACGCCTTCCGCGCGCTCCGGAGCGAGCCTGGCCTCTACTCCTGGTGGGACTACCGGCAGCTCGCGTTCCCGAAGAACCGGGGCGCGCGCATCGACCACGTGCTCGCGACCCCGGTCCTCGCCGGCCGCCTGCGCAACGCCTCCATCGACCGCGAGCAACGCAAGGGCAAGCAGCCGTCGGACCACGTGCCGGTGGTCGTCGAGGTCGAGCCCTGAGCTGCTCTAGCCTCGGGCCGGCGCCACGCGCAGCGTCAGCACCGCGACCTCCGACGGGGCGCGCACGCGCAACGGAATGCTCGCGCCCAGTCCGCGGCTGACGTACAGCAGCGAGCTGCCGACGCGATACTCGCCGCCGAGGTAGTGGAATCCGCGGCGCCGCATCAAGCGCCTCGTGAGACCAGGGACGTCGATCTGCCCGCCGTGGGTGTGACCCGCGAGAATCAGGTCCGCACCCCGGGGCGCCACCCGATCGGCCTGGCGCGGGTCGTGGGTGAGCGCGACGCGAAAGCCGGCGTCGGGCACCCCCTCGAAAGCCCGGACGGGATCGGCGTGCCGCGTGGTTCCATCGTCGAGGCCGATGACGTGCAGAGGGGCGCCGCGCAACTCCAGGGTCAGGTGCTGGTTCTGGAGCACCCGGACGCCAGCAGCGGTCAAGGCCGCAGCGACCTCGCTCGCCCCCGCCCAGTGATCGTGGTTTCCCAGCGTGGCGATCGATGGAACCGCGATCGCCCGCAGGGCTTCCGTCAATCGGGGCAGTGCCTTGAGAGAGGCGCAGACGTAGTCGCCGGTCAGCAAGACGAGCTCGGCGCCGCTCTGGGCCACCCGTTCCACGGCCCGCCAGAGGAGCCGGGGCTGCGCCAGCGCGCTGACGTGAACGTCGGAGAGGTGTGCCAACCGGACGCCCGCGAGGCGGGGGTCGAGGCCGACGACCGGGACGTCCAGCTGCCGGACCATCGGCCGGCGCCGCCGCAGGACCGTCGAGCGCGCGGTTCTCTTCATGGCCGAGCCTGCGAACACTCCAGGGCAGCGGACTATTTCGCGGCCGTGGGGCTGGGCACCAGCCGCGCCACGCGTGCGCCGGCGTCGCGAATGGAGAGGACGCTCATGCCGACCACCGGCCACCAGTCGTAGCGGGCGTTGCGGGCGACGAAATGATCCAGGGGTTCGTCGACGACGCGGTGGAACACCGTGCTCGCGTGCCGCAGGAAGGGCACGCCCTGGTGGTGAACCAGGAAACCGAGGTGGGTCACGCGCTCGGGGTAGGTCCAGCGGTCCGCGCGGACGACGAGGAGGAGCGCGCCGTCGGGAATCTTCGCGGCCACGTCGAGGAGCTGGCCGAGCGGCACGACCGGCAGCGCCCACTCGCCCAGGGGCACGCGATCGGCCGGCAGCTGAATCGCCGCCGCGCTGCGGCGCGCGGCCCAGCTCTTCGCGGTGATGCGCTTGCGCTCGGTCTGCGCCACCGGCCCTGCGATCGAGACGGTCGCGTCGCGCAGGTACCCTTTGGCCTCGTTGCGCGGCACCCACTGGGACATCATGAAGTGATCGCGCTGCTCGTACGTCGGCGCTCCTCCGTAACGAATGTCGTCCAGGATCGGCAGCAGCGCGTCAGGCGCCGCGGCCTCGCCCAGGGCCAGGGCCTCCTCCACGAAGGTCTGACAATCGACCGCGTCGAAGCGAATCCGCGGATCCGGATCGGGCCCGGTGCCCTCCCCGAGCGGACCCTCCTGGTAGGGCGTCTCGAGCATCAGCGAGCTCGCGGCCAGCGCGCGCGCTCGGCCGCGGGGAAAGCGGGCGAGCCAGGCGAAGGTCTCTGGCGGAGGCGTCGCGGTCCCCTTGGGGAGCTTCCAGAGCGGCGGCGGGCGGGGTACCGCGAGGAGGGCAACGGCCGTCAGAGAGAGGATCATCGCCGCCCCACAGCATACACCGCACGCGCTTCCCCTGCTTGCGGCTCGACGCCGCCCGGGCGTAAGATCCGCGCCGGGACTCTCCATGCACTGGATGCTTTCCTTGCGAGGCGCCGCGGTCGTGGCGGTGCTGTCGGCGGCCGGGCTTGCGAGCGCGGATGGCCTCCACGTCCGGGGCGGCGGTCGCGTCCTCACCGTGAGCGGGGAGCCGCTGCTCGTGTATCACCTCGTCGAACCGGGCCGGTCCGTGGAGGCCACCGCGGAAGGTCCCCTCGTCGTCAGTCTCAAGCTGCGGCGCCATTCTCGCAGTCACCATGGCGGCACCGCGCGGGCGGTGCTCGAGCTGGACGGCGGTGAGATGGACCGCTTCGTCCTCGAAGCCCAGCCGGCGGGGCGTTACCTCGCGGGGTTCGGCTTCGCGCCGGGGCCGGAGAAGAAGCGGCAGATCAAGCTCGGACCCGGCAAGCACCGACTCTCGGTTCGCGCGTTGGCGGGCTCTATCATCGTCGCGTTCAGCGCGGGAGACGAGGAGCTGGAGGTCGCACCGCTGGTGGCGCAGGCGCCGGTGGTTTCCAGCGCGTCCGTGGTCCGCGCCACGCCGGAGAATCCCGTCGCGACTTCGACGGGGGCGCAGGCCACCGCCGAGGAGCCGGTGCCGCCCAAGGAGATCGAAGCCCAGCCGGGCCCGAGCGACGAGCCGGTGCACGTCGAGCAGGCTGCCCCGGTCTCGAAGGGCGGGCGCCCTGCGCACGTCCTGCTGGAGCTCCGGGTGGGCAGCGCGACCCAGACGCAAGTCGGCTCGACCGGTTTCGGCGGGGGGATCGACCTGCGCTACTTCGTCGCGCGGCGCTTCTCCATCGGCCTCGGCGCCGATGCTTACGGGGTGGCCCTGGGCGGGAAGCTCTCGGGCTCGCCGGCACCCGAGGCCGTGGGCCCCCTGGCCCTCGACGCGTCCGTCATCGCCGTGCCCGTCCTGCTCGAGGCCGCGTACGACCAGCCGCTCGGCAGCGTGGTGGCGCTCACGCTCGGCTTGGGTGCGGGTGCCGAGTACCAGCGGATCAGTCGATCCGCGACCTCCGGCACCAGCGCGCTGGCCGAGCCCGTCTCCCAGGGCGCCGCTCCGGTCGGCGAGGCCCTGGCTGGCCTCTCGATCCGGGCGCCGGGCGGTCGCGTCGGGGTGGAGGTGCGCCTGTCGAGCAGCTTGCCCCAGGACATCGATGGAGTCGCTCGCGGCGCCGTGGTCGGCGCCCTACTCGCGGAGGTGGGCTATCAGTTCCTCCTCTAACCGCGTGAAGCCGCCGGGGTCGGCGCGCGCCGGACGGGCCCCAAGGGACCGCTCGACTCCGGTGGAGAGCTTCCAGGAGATCACCTGGCAACGCTTCGACCAGCTCACGCGCGAGCTGGCGGCGCGCATGGGGCGCAACGTTCCCGAGCTGGTCATCGGTATCGCCAAGGGTGGCGTGTTCGTGGGTGGCGCGCTGGCGGCGCTGCTCCGATGTGACTTCGTTCCGGTGCGCATCTCCCGGCGCAGCCGCGATCGCGTCGCTCGCCGGAGGCCACGAGTGTTCGGGAAGATGCCCGCCGAGGTGAAGGGCAAGCGGGTCCTGGTCGTGGACGACGTGGTGGCCAGCGGCGAGACGCTCAAGCTGGCGTGCGCCCAGGCGCTGGCCGCGGGTGCCCGCGAGGCAAAGTCGGCGGCGCTGGTCGTCCGGGAATCGGCGCCGCGCCCGGATTGGTTCGCCCTGGAGACATCGGACCTGGTCGTCTTCCCGTGGGACTACGACGTCATCGACGACGGCCGCTTCGAGACGGATCCGGAGGCGGCCGGCGCGTAGGGAAGGGGAACCGCCCCGCGCCGGTTCGTGAAACGGGAGATGAGACGCTTCGTCATCGGCACCGCCGGCCACGTCGATCACGGCAAGACCGCGCTGGTGAAGGCGCTCACGGGAATCGACACCGACCGCCTGCCCGAAGAGAAACGGCGCGGGATCACCACCGAGCTCGGTTTCGCTCACCTCGACCTGCCCGAAGGCCCGGCGGGCGTCGTCGACGTGCCGGGCCACGAGCGCTTCGTGCGGGCGATGGTGGCGGGCGCCGGTGGGATGGACGTGGCGCTGCTGGTCGTGGCCAGCGACGAGGGGGTGATGCCGCAGACGCGCGAGCACGTCGACATCTGTGGGTTGCTGGGCATGCGGACCGGCGTGGTGGCCATCACGAAGGGCGACCTGCTCCCGGGGCTGGGAGAGGAGTGGCACCGGTTGCTGCACGCCGACGTCCATGAGCTGATCGCGGGCACCTTCCTCGAAGGTGCGGCCGTCCTCGAGGTGTCCGCCAAGACGGGTGCGGGGCTGCCGGCGCTCGTCGAAGCCCTCGCCGCGGTCGCGGCGAAGGTCCCGCCTCGGCCGGTGGTCGGCCCGGCCTTCTTGCCCCTCGATCGTGCCTTCACGCTGAAAGGCTTCGGCACCATCGCGACCGGCACGCTGCTGTCGGGCTCGCTCGAGGTGGATCAGGCCGTGGATCTGCTGCCGGATGGGCCGACGGGGGTGCGGGTGCGCGGCCTGCAGGTCTTCGGCAGAAACGTGGGGCGCGTCGAAGCCGGCCAGCGCACCGCCGTGAACCTCACGGGAGTGGAGGTTGGACAGCTGCGGCGGGGCATGGCCGTCTGCCGGGAGGGCGAGCTCGTCGCGACGCCGATGCTGGACGTGGCGCTCTCGAACCCCGTCTCCGGGCTGCGCCCGCTGCCCGCGACCTCGAAGCTTCTTTGCCACATCGGCACCGACGTCGTCTCCTGCAGCGCGGTGCTGCTCGGGCGAGAGGCGCTGGCCCCCGGCGAGAGCGGCTTCGCGCAACTGCGGCTCTCGAGGCCGGTGGCGGCTCATTCCGGTCAGCACCTGATCCTCCGCGGCTTTGGAGGCACCCGCGGCCGCGGCCAGACCGTGGGCGGTGGGACGGTCGTGGCCATCCTGCCGCGGCGCCGCCGACCCGGGCGGCCGAGCGCGACCGCGGGCCTGGACGTCCTGGCCGGGCCCGATGCATTGGCGAAGATCGATTGGCTGCTCGAAGACGCGGGCCCCGGCGGCCTCACCGAGCGCGACCTGCTGCGCCGCACGGCGCTGCCAGCGTCGGAGATCTCGCAGGTGGTCGCCACCCTCGGCAGCCGGGGCCGGGCCGTGCTCGCGGATCGGGAACGGCGCCTGTTCGTCGGCGGGACGGTCTTCGAGGGGCTCCTGGCGCGCGCCGCGGACCTGGTCCTCGCGCACCACCGCGACAACCCGCTGGCGCCGGGCATTCCGAGGGAGGAGCTGCGGCGGCGCCTGGCGAGCGGGCTCGACGTCCAGGTCTTCGCCAAGGTGCTCGCCGGGCTGGCAGCCGGCGGCCGGCTGGCCGTCGAGGGCGACACCGTGCGGTTCCTCAGCCACGCCCAGGAAGTTCGTGAAACGGACTCCGACATGCGGCGGCGGCTGGTGGAGACGCTGGCGGCGGGCGGCCTCTCGCCCCCCGGTCCGGCGGAGCTCGCGGCGGGCTGCGGCGCGACCCCCGAGCGCGTGCTGGCGCTGCTCAAGCTCTTGCAAGCCGAAGGACAGGCGATCCGCGTCAAGGACGACCTGTACTTCGCGGCTGTGGCCATCGAGGAGCTGGGCGCACGCCTGCGGGCTCACCTCGTCGCGAAAGGGGAGATCACCACGCCGGAATTCAAGGAGATGACGGGGGCGACGCGGAAGTTCACCATCCCGCTCGGCGAGTACTTCGATCGTGAGAAGCTGACGATCCGCCTCGGCGACAAGCGCGTCCTCCGGGCGCCGTCGGGGGCAGCGACGCGTGAGAGCTCATCCCGCCCTTCCGATCCGAAGCTCGGGGCAGGGCGATGACCGACTCCGCGAGAGCCGCCGCCCCGACCCTGCCCGCCGGCTGGCCGGAGATCTCCTCTCTCGACCTGGCAGAGGTGCTGGCGCAGAGCGCACAGGCGGCAGCGCAGCTGTGCCGGGTGGACTCCGTCGTCGTGCTGCTCCTCTCCGAAGCGGAGGGCGAGCTTCGGGCGGCCGCGACCTTCCCGCGCGGCCGATCGGTCGCCCCCATTCCGTCCGCTGCCGACATGCCCTCGACGCGGGCGCTCCGCACGCAGAAGGCGGCGATCGTCGAGGACATCGAATCGGAGCCGGACGCCGATTGGTCCCGGGCGAGGCAGGTCGGGACGCGGGCCATCCTGGCCATCCCGATCCTGGCGGGCGGGCGCACGCGCGGCGTGCTCGGCCTGGGACTGCGGCAGCCGCACCGATTCGATGCCGCGGAGATCGGCCTCGCGACGGAGGTCGCGCGTCACCTCGCGGTCTCGATCGAAAAGGCGAGCCTCTACCAGGAAGCCACGGAGCGAATTGCCGAGCTGTCCCTGCTTCACGAGGTCGCGATCGCGCTCAACGAGGGCCAGGAGATCGAGCGGATCCTGGGCCGGGCGGCCGACCGGCTCGCGGCTCTGGTGGATGCGAGCGCTTGCTACGTCCTGCTTCTGGACGCCGAGAGCGGTGATCTCGTCGGCACGGCGGCGAGCAACGGCCGTGCCGAGGAGGTGAAGACGATTCGCCTCGGTCCAGCCTCGAAGTCGGCCGCGGTCGCCTCGGTGCGCGAGAAGCGCCCGGTCGTGGTCGAGGATGCGCGTGGAGACTCCCGCGTCAACGCGGCGCTCGTCGATCGGTTCGGCGAGAAGGCGCTGCTCGCGTTGCCGATGATGCACGGCGGCCGGGTCATCGGGGCCATCGTGTTCGACGACACCCGGAGGGTCCGCCAGTTCAACCAGGGTGAGATCGATCGCGTCCTGACCGTGTCCAGCCAGCTCGCCGGCGCGGTCGAGAACGCGCGCTTGCACGAGGATCTCAAGCGCTCCTACGCGGAGCTCGCCATGGCCCAGGCGAAGCTGGTGCAACGCGAGCGGTTCGCGGCGCTGGGGGAGCTGGCGGCGGCCGTGGCGCACGAGGTGCGCAACCCTCTCGGCGCCATCTTCAACGCGCTGGGGGAGCTGAACCGCCATCTGGGCGGCCAGGGCGAGGTGGGCGCGCTCCTCTCGATCCTTGGCGAGGAATCCGACCGCATCAACCGCATCATCGGCGACCTGCTCGACTTCGCGCGGCCGCCCGGCCTCTCCGTCGACCAGGTGTCGCTGTCGGTGGCGATCGAGGACGCGGCGGCCTCATCGGCTCGCTTGCCCGGCATCGTCTTCTCCAGCGAGGTCGACGACGGTCTCGATCGGCTCCGCATGGACCAGCGCCAGATGCGCCAGGCCCTGCTCAACGTGTTCAACAATGCCGTCCAGGCGATGGGCGGACGGGGAAATCTGCGGGTGCGGGGCCGTCGGGTCGAGCGCAACGGAAGCCCGGCCGTGGCCATCGAGATCTCCGACAGCGGGCCCGGCGTGCCCAAGGCGGTCGAGGAGCGGATCTTCGAGCCCTTCTTCACGACCAAGGCCAGCGGCACCGGCTTGGGCCTCGCGGTCGTCCGCCGGATCGTCGAAGGTCACGGCGGAAGCGTGGAGGTCCGGGCGGGAAAGCCGACCGGAGCGGTCTTCACCCTGTACCTTCCATTCGCCGAGGGGGCCGAGGCGTGAGAGAGTAATGTGGCCATGAACCAGCCCGAACTGCGCGCACGGATTCTGGTGGTCGACGATCAGAAGAACATGCGCGCCACCACCGCGTTGATGCTGGCACACCAGGGCTACGCCGTGGAAGAGGCGGGCGACGGCGAGACCGCCATCGGCATGCTCTCGGGAGGCGGCTTCGACCTGGTGCTGACCGACCTCAAGATGGAGCCGCTCGACGGGATCGCGGTGTTGCGGCGCACGCTCGAGGTCTCGCCGGGAACGCAGGTCGTGCTCATGACCGCCTACGGCACGATCGACAGCGCCGTCGAGGCCATGCGGCTGGGCGCTGCCGACTACGTGGCCAAGCCCTTCAAGCAGGAGGAGCTGCTCATCCGGTTGCAGCGCGCCCTGGAGCGGCGGCGCCTCATGCGCGAGGTGGGCGTCTGGGCCGGGGAGTTTCGGCAGCGCTTCGGGCTGCACGCGCTGATCGGGCGGTCGTCGCCGATGCGGGAGCTCATGACGAAGGTCGGTCGCGTGGCGGGCAGCGACGCCACCGTGCTGGTCACCGGCGAGAGCGGGACCGGCAAGGAACTGGTCGCCCGGGCCATCCACGCCGCCAGCACCAGGTCGGCCCGACCCTTCGTGGCCGTCAACTGCGCCGCCATCACCGAGACCCTGCTGGAATCCGAGCTGTTCGGCCACGCCAAAGGGGCGTTCACCGGCGCCATCAAGGCCCGGCGCGGCCTCTTCGAGGAGGCCGACGGGGGATCGCTGCTGATCGACGAGGTCGCCGAGACCTCACCGGGCTTCCAGGCCAAGCTGCTGCGCGTGCTCCAGGAAGGGGAGATTCGCCGGGTCGGCGAAAACGCCAGCGTCAGCGTGAACGTGCGCGTCATCGCCGCGACGAACCGAGATCTTCGCGCGGCCGTCGCCCAGAAGCGGTTCCGCGAGGATCTCTTCTACCGGCTTGCGGTCGTGCCTCTGGCCGTCCCGTCCCTGCGTGAGCGCAAGGAGGACGTGCCGCTGCTCGCCCAGCACTTCGTCGAACGTTACAACTCCCGTTCCGGAGCGAAGCGGGTGCTGACGGAGGCCGCGGTGGCGCGCCTCATGACCTACGACTTTCCCGGCAACGTTCGGGAGCTGGAGAACCTGGTGGAAAAGGCCGCGGCCTTGGCGGGCCAGGATGAGCTGGGCCCAGCCGACTTCGCGCTGGATTCGGCCGAGTTGCCCGTGGCAGAGGCGGCGGTCGGTGCGTTGGCGCACGCGGTCGAGATCGCCGAGCGACGGGCCATCGAGGCGGCGGTGCGCCTGCACGCGGCGGATCTCGCGGCGGTCGCTCACGAGCTTCGCATCTCGCCCACCACGCTGTGGCGCAAGATGAAGAAGCTGGGAATCTCGACGCAGGGCCTGCGTGGCGGCGATCCGCACGCCGAGTTCACCTGATTCGATCTTCGAACGTCGAAAAAAAAGAAGTGCAACACGCAACTGAAGTGGCGGGGGGGGACCGACTTCAATCAAACGCGTTGCACTTCTCGCGTGGGTTCATAAGCAACCGCCATGCCAAATCCACTTTGTGGTCAGATGGCTGGACTCATTGGTCTTCCAAGCGCTTGATGCCATCGACCGGAGACGCTTCTTTCACTATTGAAATGCAAGATTGGAAGAAACATTCACTGCTCGCGTAGGTTGGCGGCGTCAATGCCCCCGAGGCGACGGGTCACGTACTTGGCATCGATTGTCACCTTCTGACCACGGCGCTCCGGGGCCTCGAACAAGAGTTCCGCCATGACCTCCTCCAGGATGGACCGGAGGCCGCGAGCCCCGAGGCGCTTCTCCGCCGCAAAGCCGACGAGCTCGCGCAGCGCGCCCTCCGTGAACGACAGCTCGACCTCGTCGATGGCGAGGAGCTCCCGGTATTCGCGCGTCAGCGAATCGGGCGGCTCGGTGAGGATCGCCAGGAGCTCCTTGGCCGTCAACGCCTCCAGCTCGACGACGACCGGCAGGCGGCCGAGGAACTCCGCCAGCATGCCGAACTCGAGGAGGTCGCGCTGGCTGATGCGCCGGCGGCCCCGTGACAGCTCTCCCTTCGCACCGAACCCGACGGAGCGCTCTCCTTGGCCGGCGTGGAGGTCGGTGAAGGTTCCCGCGCAGATGAAGAGGATGTCGGTCGTGTCCACCTGCACGAAGTCGTGCTTGTTCCAGTGCTGGGTCACGTTGAGCGGGACGAAGATCTCCCGTCCTTCGAGCAGCTTCAGCAGCGACTGCTGCACCCCCTCGCCGCCGATGTCGCGCCCGCCGGCCCCGGTGCGCGAGCCGTGGCTCCGGCGGGCGATCTTGTCGATCTCGTCGATGAAGACGATGCCGCGCTGGGTCTCCTCGATGGAGTGATCGCTCTTGAAGAGCAGCTCGGCGACCATGACCTCGACGTCCTTCCCGTAGTAGCCGGCCTCGGTGTACTCGGTGGCGTCGACGACCGTGAAGGGGACCGAGAGGATCTCGGCGAGATTCCGCGCCAGGTGGGTCTTGCCGCTCCCGGTCGGCCCGATCAGGAGGATGTTGCTCTTCTTGAGGACCGACTGGCGCTTGTAGCGGCGGTGGGCGCAGCGCTTGAGATGGTTGTAGGCGGCCACCGAGACCGCGCGCTTGGCGCGGGTCTGGCCGATGACGTACCGGTCGAGCCGCTCGTAGATCTGGCGCGGCGTGAGCAGGGCGATTTCGTCGACCTTGGGCGGCGTCTTCATGGGCTCCGTTCCAGACGTTAACTTTCCTTTTGCCTCGGCGCCAGGATCCCGCCCGACCTCCCGCTGGCGCGGACGAGCCGGCCGGTGCTAGCTTCTCCCGGCATGAGAGCGAACGCCTGGACCCTCCTCCCACTGGCGCTCGGCGCCACCACGGCCTGCTGCAAGAAGAACGGCATCCAGAGCCAGCAGGGGACCCTGACCATCCAGGACGGCCAGACGGACGTGACCAACCGCGCCGACGACTTCGGCAACGTGTGTCCAGGACAGCAGGGGTCGAAGGCGCTTTCGCTCACGGCCACCTCCGACGCCGACGTCTCGGTCAGCACCATCTCGGTCAGCGGCGACGGCTTCTCCGCGACGGTGCCGGCCCTGCCGCTCAGCATTCCCGCGGGATCGTCCGTGGCACTTCCCGTGGTCTTCGCACCCTCCGCCGATGGTCCGGCCACGGGCAAGCTCACGGTGACGAGCAGCGACTCCACCGATCCCACGGTCACGGTGAGCCTGACCGGGACGGGGCAGACCGGGGCTCCCGATCCCGTCTACGGCGCGACCTGCGACTACCCGAGCTCGTCGGGCACCGTCACCGACCATCCCTTCCCGTGCGACGTCCTGCTCTGGGACGGCGTGGTCGTCGGCAGCACGGCGACCGACGCGTTGACCATCTCCGACACCGGCTGTCCGCCCCTGAGCATCCAGTCCGTGACGATCAGCGGCGGCGACGCCGGTGCTTCTCCCTTCACCTTGCCCGGGCTGCCCGCCCTTCCCGTCGCGGTGCCGTCGGGCACGCCGTTCACGCTGAACATCGGATACTCGCCCACGGCGGCCGGCAGCTTCGACCAGGCGACGCTCACCGTCACGACCAACGACCCGACGGGCAGCATCCCGGCAGGCGGCACGCCCGGCGTCTTCGTCTACACGCTGACCGGCACCGGGCTCGCCTCCGACGTGCAGATCGACTGCAGCGGCTGCGCCGGCAGTCCGCCGAGCTACGATTTCGGCGGCGTGACCCAGGGAATCACGGCCACCGAGGTGTTCACGGTCCTGAACACAGGGACGCTGCCGGTCACGCTCGCCGCGCCGACCCTGGCCAACGGTGTGCCGTTCTCCATCGCCGCGGGCTGGAGCGCCGGGACCATCCTGGGCGCCTCCGGGAGCGGCACGGACAGCCAGCAATGCACGGTCCAGTTCACGTCCCAGGGAAGCGGCCTGTTCCGCGACCAGTTGCTGGTCGACTATTCCTCCGCCCAGGGCAATGGCACGGCCGCGGCGAATCTCGTGGCCCACTCGGCCGGCGAGCTGTGCGCGACACCGAAC
Source organism: Myxococcales bacterium (assembly GCA_035508175.1). GTDB lineage: Bacteria > Myxococcota > Myxococcia > Myxococcales > JAKAPL01 > DATJNL01. Next base: position 2,484 of record DATJNL010000514.1, on the reverse strand, counting down.
CCGCTCGTGCTGCCTCCGGCCGGCTATTGCGGGAGCGCCAGCGCGACGCTGACGCTCGGCAACTGCGGGAACGCGAACCTCACCATCAGCGGCCTCGGCTTCGCGGACGGCGGCGACCCCCGCAACGCCTTCTCGGCGACGGTCGCCGGCGGGCTGGCCCTGCCGCAGACCATCGGGGCCGACGGCGGCCTGTCCGTCCTCGTCACGTACCAGGACGACGGCGACCTCACGGATCCGTTCGCGACGCTGGTCGTCCAATCGACCGACCCCGGGGCCCCGGATGGCGGCACGCTCGTGTCGGTGCAGGCGCAGGCCCAGCCAGTGCCGCGGCCGGGGGACAGCCCGGCGCAGCTCCCGGACTCGGGCGTCGGATGCAACGTGACCACCGCCTTCGCCGCCGCCCCTGGCAACGACGCGCCGCTCTACTCGTACACCTGGTCGCTCGTCGGGTGCCCGGGTGGCGTCACGCTCGCGTCCGACGGCGGCACGGCCTGGGTGACCCCCACGGTCGACGAAAGCGGCTGCAACCTCTGCCTGCAGGCCTGGGAGCAGCCCACGGCCGGCGGCTTCTCGTGCGGCTTCGACGCGGGCTCCGTGGGCCACTGCACGCCGTTCCCGGCGGTCAACAACTGCCCGTAGCCGTCAGAAGGCCAAGCGGGCGACCGGGCTGGCCTGGGTCGGGGTCCAGTCAGGCTCTGCTCCCGCGGCGCGGGCCACTGGCGATCGAGGCTCGGCGGGCTGCTTGGACCAGATCTCGGCGAGGGCGGCGCCCGCCGCCGGGAGCAAGGCGTTCAACACCGAGGCGACGAGAATCTCAACGACCGGCCAGGCCTGGAGCAGAACCACGGCCAGGCCGAAGCCCGCGGCGCCGAGCAGGCAGCCCAGGTACGCCCCTCCGAGCGTCACGAGGTAGCTCGGCTCGAAGCGGTGGCTCACGCCGGCCACGTCGTCGACCAGCAGGGCGTCCAGCAACGGGTGGAGCAGGACCAGCAGGCCGACCCCGAGGATCGAGATCGCGCCGCCCGCGTTGTCGAGAGCGAGCAGGCCGGCGCCGAAGAACAGCAGGCCCGTCTCGGAGGCGGAGATTCCAGCCTCCAGCAGGGCGTCGGTACCGAAGACCAGCCAGTCGACCTGCCGGTCCGAGAGCTCGCTGGAAGTCCCGGCATCCCCGGGCGCCGCAGCGTCGAGCCAGAACTGTGGGGGATCGAGGACCAGCCGCTGCAGCTCGGCGCCGTGACCCGGGACGGCCCACAGGCAGACCACCGCGCCGCACAGGCCCCCTCCCAGGCGCGTCATGCGGCCGGGGTGGTTTCGGGCGTCCTCAGGGTGCTGAGCGCCTGGCTCTCCAGTTTCATCGCCAGCGCGTCGAGGCGAGCCCCCCGGTAGACCTCCAGCATCCGCTCCTGGCCCTGCTTCCAGACGGAATACATGGTGCAGGAGGGCGAGAGGCCGCAGGACTCCTTGCCGGCGTCCGACAGGCAGACGTTGAGACGCACCGGTCCCTCGACCGCCTCGATGACGTCCAGGAAGGACACGTCTCGCGCCGGCCGGCCCAGGCGGTAGCCGCCGTGCGCTCCCCTGACCGACTGTACGAGACCGCCATTCACCAGTGTCTTCAGGATCTTGGCGAGGAAGTCCTGCGGGATGTCCATGGCCCGGGCGATCTCGCGGAAAGGAACCACCGCTCCTTCCGCGACCGACGCCAGATAGATCATGGCGCGCAAGCCGTAATCGATCTTCCGCGAGACCTGTAGGACATGCTGCATGCGGTCGGCCTCGCGCTGGAGCGCGCCAAACCCCTGAGGCTGCTACAGATCTTAACTTCGTGAGGGAACAGCGTCAACCAAACGGCGGGCGCCCCCGGCGATCGTCAGCCGCGGAAGATTCCCTGCGTCGCCTTGAGGCTCATCTCGAACAGCGGCGACCAGAACAGGCCGAAGAAGATGAGCGCCGCCACCGAGCCGAGCATCAAGACGCCATAGGTGCGCGGCACGGCCATCTGCGCGTCGGTCGTGGGGCGGTCGATCACCATCGCCTTGACGATTCGCGCGTAATAGTAGAGCGAGATGGCGCTGTTCACGGCCCCCACGATGGCGAGCGCCACGTACCAGCTGGCGTGGTGCTCGAGCAGCGCCGCGAACAGCAGGTACTTGCCCGTGAAGCCGGCGAGGGGCGGGAGGCCAGTCAGCGAGAAGAGGAAGATCGTGAACGCGATCGCCGTGAACGGCGCGCGGCGGATCAGCCCGCGGAACTCGAAGATGCTCTCGCTGCCCGTCTGTGACGCGATGGCGCCGACCACCAGGAACGCGCCCAGGTTCATGAAGAGGTACACGACGAGGTACACGAGCACCGACTGGAAGCCGAGCTCCGAGGCGGCGGCGAGGCCCATCAAGAGATAGCCCGCGTGGGCGATCGAGCTGTAGGCGAGCAGCCGCTTGAGGTTCGTCTGGTTGAGCGCGGCCAGGTTGCCCAGCGTCATGGTGA
>DATJNL010000513.1:0-20231 GCA_035508175.1 Myxococcales bacterium | reverse complement strand
GCCGCGCTCGACCCCGCCAGCGGCGCGACGAGATGGACGGTGCCGCTGCCGCCGGCCGCCCTGCCCTCCGGCTGGACTCCGCTCGAATCCGACGACGGCAACGCCGCGCCCGCCATCGCGCCCGACGGCACGGTCTACGTGGGCAACGGCGACGGCCTGCGCGCGATCGACGGCGCCAGCGGCGCGGTGAAGTGGCTCTTCGCGAGCCCCAACGTGAGCTCGTCCCCGGCGATCGGCGGCGACGGCACGATCTTCTACGGCGCGGACGACGGCCGCCTGTACGCGGTGACGCCCTCGGGCGCCCTGCGCTTCGCGATCCCCACCGGCGGCCCCATCAGCTCGTCGCCGGCCATCGGAGGCAACGGCACCATCGTGTTCGCCTCCGACGACGGCAACCTGTACGCGGTGCAGTAGACCCCGGGCGGCCCGTCCGCCGCCGCGCCGTTCCACGAGAACCCAAGGCCGTTGTGACACCGCTGTCGCGATTTCCCGCCAGCCCGATCGGAAGATCAACCACTTCTGGTTGGCCCACGACCTGCTGAGCTCCGGATCCGATTGCCACAGGAGGTTCCAATGAAGGTTTCGTTCCCAGCTCGTCTCGCGTGCGCCGCCGCCGCCGCCCTGCTCGGGTGCGGCCGCGCGAAGTGCGTGCTTCCAGACGCGGGCAGCTGCTCCGTCGACTCCGATTGCGTGCTCGCCTACTGCGCGGACGAGCCATGCCCGGGCTGCGGGCGCGGCACCGCGATCGCGACGTCGCAGCTCGCCGAGAACGCCTGCTTGCTGCCGGTGACGACCGCGGTCCCCGCCGAGTGTTCCGCCGGCGTGCCGGCCTGCGCGCTCTTCTGCCCCGCCTTGCCCCAGGTCGTCGCGAGCTGCATCTCCGGCACGTGCTCGACCGTGGTCCTGGACGGTGGTTGAGGCGGCCTTCTGAATATCGCGCGGAAGCGAACGTCTCTCGCTGCATGGTGCCTCTCTGCCTGCTCGCCGCGCTGGTCACGGGCGCCGGCTTCCCCAGGCAGCTGCCGGAGGGAGAGCGCGTTGCCATCGAGACCTACCGCGGGGTCGGCGCTCGCGACGCCGTGCACGTGGTCGTCGTGGCCAGCGGCCGCTGGGAGCTGACCGAGCTCGTCGAGGGACGGAAGCGACGCATGCTTCACGGGACGCTCTCCGCCGGGGCCCTCGCGCAGGCCCGGCAGCTCGCCGAAGCCGTCTGCGCCCACGCCGAGCAGAACGGCTGGCTCGATCCCGCCGCCAACGGCTATCCCCCGGCGCTCGACGAGGTCCGCTCGTGGACGTTCGGCTGTCACGACGAGCACCTCGCCACCGACCCGAGCGCGCCGGCCTTCCAGAAGTTCTTCACCACGCTCGGCACGCTTCTCGACGCCAGCACGGGCCGGTAGGCGAAGCCGGCGCCGGGCGCAGCGCCCAGAACATGCTGGAGGCGTGGCGGCTCCGTTGGCGCCACGCGAGCGCGACTCGCCATCTCCCTGGAAACGGTGCAAGATAATCGTGCAACCTTCCAGGTACGGAGCGTCACCTTGAAGCGGTGGGTGGTCCCTGCGAGCCTGTCGCTGCTTCTCGGCACCGGAGCCTGCTGCTTCGACGCCACTCCCGACTTTGGCGATGCGGGGACGTCGGGCAGCTCGGCTGGCTCCAGGCCCACGGGCACGGGCTCGCTGGGAAGCGGCGGGGCCGCGACGGCTGGCGGCAGCTCCGGCGCCGCAACGGCCGGCACCGGCAACTCGAGCGGCGGCAGCGCGTCGGGCGGGCTCGGCTGCTTCCCGGACGGCGCCCTGTGCCAGCCGGGCGAGGTGATCAACGGTGGCTGCTGCGCCGGCTCCAACTGCTACCCGCAGAACGACGGCGCCTACTTCATCTGTTGCAGCCAGGACTGCACCGTTTCGGGCGGAAGCTCGTCCACCGGCACTGCCTCGACCGCCGGCGGCGCGGCCTCGAGCAGCAGCGGTTCTGGGACCTCGAGCGGCGGCCACGTGGGAGGAACCAGCACCGGCACCACTGGAGGGACGTCCTGCAACATCGGCTTCTCGAGCCCGGTCTCGTACCCGGTGCAGACGTGGCCCAACTCGGTCGCCGCCGGGGACCTCAATGGCGACGGCACTCCCGACCTGGTGGTCGCGAGCGTGGGCACGACGGGAGTGCCCATCAACAGCGTCTCGGTCCTGTTGAACGACGGCGCCGGCGCCTTCGCGAGCCAGGTGACCTACGTGGTCGACCTCGGGCCCAACGGCTCGAACCCGTCGTCGGTTGCCATCCAGGATCTGAACGGCGATGGATTCCCGGACCTCGCGGTCACCTGCTCCGCGACCAACGCGGTGAGCATCCTGTTCAATGCCGGTAACGGCACCTTCGGTAACCCCACCACGTACCCGGTCGGCGACTTTCCCGCCTCGATTCAGATCGGGGACATCGACGGCGACGGCCTACCCGACCTCGCGTTTGCCAACAGCGGCGACGGAACCGTCGGTGTGATGTTCGGCCGCGGCGACGGAGGATTCGGGAGCCAGATCACCTACGCTGCGGGAGGCAGCGGCCCGTTCGATCCAGGGTACATCCGGCTCGCCAACCTGACGGGTGGGCCTCTGCCGGACCTGGCCGTCTCGAATACCGACTCCGATAATCTCGCCGTCCTGCTCAACGATGGCACGGGTAGGTTCGGCAGTCCGGCGACATTTCCGATGACCAACGCTCCGTTCGGCCTGGCCGCCGGCGCCCTGACGGAGCCCGGGGTCCTGGATCTGGCCGTGACGTTCCCCGGCTCGACCGGCCTCAGCGTCCTCACGAACGACGGCAACGGAGGCTTCATCCCCCAGGCGACCAACTACGCGGCGGCTTCGGGCGCCAGCGTCGCCGTCACCGATCTCAACGGTGACGGCCTGGAAGACATCGTCGCCGGAAACGAGGACGGCACCGTTTGCGTTCTGCTCAATTCCGGAGGCGGCAACTTCGTTTTCTGGGGCGAATTCCCGGACGGCAGCCCGCCCGACAACGTGACGTCCATCGCGGTGGCCGACTTCAATGGCGATGGCCGGCCCGACCTGGCGGTCACCAATCTGACGGATGGCACGGTCTCCGTCCTTCTCACGACCTGTCAGTGAGGCGAACCGTTCCTCGATGCCCTACTCGCGCCAGCGGTGGGAGCGGTCGCGCATCGAATCGACCTCGAGCCGATCGCACCAGGCGCCGAAGAGCGCGTGCGGCACGCCGGTCCAGCGAAGTTGCTCCAGGCTCTCCGCGAGCGGCACGTCGGTGATGAGCGTCGCGAGCCGGCGATAGAGAAGGGCCTGCGGCCGCTCCGCCGCGAGCGTGTGCGCCAGCCGGTCGGCGCCGCGGATCCCGGGCGGCCACTCTCGGGCATTCGCCGGTATGGCCTCCAGGTGGGGATGGACCGCCAGGAGCGTGGCAGCGGTCCGGTCGCCGAAGCCGGCGACGCCCGGGATGCCGTCCGCGTCGTCGCCGACGAGCGCGAGCCAGTCGGGCACGCTCTCGGGGCCGAAGCCCCTCAGCCGCCTCAGCGCCGCCTCGTCGATGACCTTCTGGCGCAGGCGGTCGACCTGCACGACGCGCTCGCCCCGGATGGACTGGCCGAGATCCTTGTCCGGCGTGAGGATCCGCACCTGATCGACCTCGCCCCCGAAGCGCGCGGCGGCGGTCGCGAGGGCGTCGTCGGCTTCGTAGCGATCCATCGACCAGACGACGACGCCGAGCGCGCGCGTGGCCTCCTCGGCGAGGTCGAACTGCGAGCGCAGCTCCGGGGGCACGCCGTCGTCGCCCTTGTAGCCCGCGAACCAGTCGTTGCGCACCGAGCGGATGGGGTTGTCGAAGGCCACCGCCAGGTGCGTCACGGCCTCCTCCGGGTCCTTCAGCAAGGCGAGCAACGACGAGGCGAGGCCCACCGTGGCCTTCAGGTCCCGGCCCGCGACGACGTGGGCAGGGCGGCGGGAGAAGTGGGCGCGGAACAGCTCGTAGGTTCCGTCGACGAGGTGGAGGCGCGTCATCGGGTCGAGGTGGGCAGGTTGGCCGCCCGGCTCACCGCACGGGGCGCGCTAGCCCAGAACGTCCAAGAAGCTGGGTGGCGGTGGGCAGAGTCGAACTGCCGACACAGGGATTATGAGACCCTTGCTCTACCACTGAGCTACACCGCCGGAACCGGGACAGCGAGCGCGGAGGTCTAGCGCATCTTTCCGGGGCTGGGAAGGGGCAGAGGCTCACCCGGACCCCCGGGCCAGGGGTCCCTCAGGCCATCAATCGAGCGGCCAGCACGGCGAGGCCGATCGCGGAGGCGGCCACGAGGCCGATGCCGCCGATCGCCCGCCACCAGTAGTCGGTCGCGCGGTCGCCGGCCGCCTCGCGCCGGGGATGGCGGGAGATCGTGAGGGGCATGCCTTCCCCCGGTCCGATGACGATCTCCTCAGGCCGGGATGGGCGACCGTCGAGCGAGGGCTCGCCGGCGCTCCGGACGCGGCGCTGGGCCACGCCGGCCACGAAGACGGGCGCGCCTTCGGGCAGGAGCGCGTCGTTGTCGTGGAAGCTCACGGCGTCCAGGCCCACGTCGGTGGGAGACACGGAGGTCATGTCCACCCGCACCGAGCCGGTGCCATCGTCGAGCCAGAACTCCGGGTTGCTGACGAGCCGCCCTTCGATCGTCCCCACGATGGGTCGGCGGCTGAGGCCCTCGGCCCACGTCCAGCGGCAGTAGACGCAGGGATCACCGCTGTACGGGGACGGCGATGGCGTCAGCGCGCGAACGCGGCCATAGAGCTCCGCCGGGCCGAGAGCCAGCGAGCGAACCTTGGACGGAGGTACGACGAGGAGCTGCCGCCCCTTTCGGAGGTCGTCGAAAGCGGAGCGGGCGATCCGGGCGCCCGCCCACGCCGGGAACAGCAGGCAACCGAGCGCCCAGGCGACCGCGTAGAGGAAGCCGCTCCTCGGGCCCCGCGCCGGATCGAGGAGGAAGGCCAGCGTGCACCCCATGATCACGGCGAGGAAGGCCATGAACCACAGGCGGCCGGCTGCCCCGTTCGACGTGCGCCCGGAAGCCATCGCAGGACGAATCAGGACCGCGACGGCACGTCGGTCGGCGGGCCCATCCCCGTGCCCGTCACCCTGCGAGGCCGAGCTTCACGTCCTCGCGGTCGGCGGGATCGGCCTTCCAGAGCTCGCGCGGCTGACCGCCCATGAACGCGGCCACGAACCGGTCGGGGACCTGCTCGATGCGCACGTTCCAGCCGTTGGCGGCGGCGTTGTAGAGCTCGCGCCGATCGGCGATCTGCGCTTCGAGGTCGCTCACGCGGCGCTCGAGCTGCTGGAAGACCTCGACCGCGCGCAGCTGGGGGTAGTTCTCGGCGACGGCGAAGAGCTGGCGCAAGGCCGACGAGATGGCCGAGGAGGCCTGGACGGCCTCCGCCGGCGTCTGTGCGGCGGAATAGCGCTCGCGGGCGGCCGTGACCGCCTCGAGCGTCTGCCGCTCGTGGGCCATGTAGCCCTTGCAGACCTCGACGAGCTTGGGCAGCTCGTCGTGCCGCTGCTTGAGCAGGACGTCGATGTTCGCCCACTCGCGGTCGCATTCGTGCTTCGCCGCGACGAGGCCGTTGTACACGCCGCCCAGCCAGACGACGGCCGCGAGGACCACGCCGACCGCCACGACGGTCGCCAGGATTGAGAGACCCATTTGAACGCTCCAGGAGCGCCGAACGGCGACGCGTTCGTTCCAGCGTAAGTCGGACCTCGAAAAATGCAAGCGAGGGCCGGGGCGGACGCAAAGTACCGCAATTCGGCTTTGTCTCGTGGTTGGCAAGCGGTAGGATGACGCATCCCAGCCGGCGCGGAGGGTCCCCATGCTGAAGGCGCTGCTCGCAGCCGTCGTCGCGGCTGGTCTCTACCCGACGACCAACCCGCGCGACTCGGGGCTCCCCGTCGGGCAGGGCTACCGGACGCCGGTGGTCACCCTCACCTCTCCGGCCGGCGGCTGGATGGTCGACCGCATGATGCTGGTCGAGGGCACGGTCTCCGACACCACGGTCGACCCGGTGACCCTCAGCATCAACGGCGCGCGCTACCTGGTGCGCTCGCCGGGCGGCCGCTTCTCCCGGCTCTTCCCGGCGGCCTCGGGGCGCAACGTGATCACCGCGACGGCCGAGAACCACGGCGGCACCGGCCAGGCGCAGGTCACCTGCTACGCGCAGATCCCGCCGGTGCCCCTGAAGGCCGTCCTCACCAGCGACACCGACGGCGTCTACACCGACCTGCACATCTACGAGCCCACCGACGCCTCCGAGACCGTGCCGGGCACGCTGGACGCGACCAAGATGGCGCACGTCTTCTGGGCGAACACCGCCAGCCCGAGCGGCGGCACGTTCTACCTGAACGAGCAGAACGGCGACTTCGACCAGCCGGGCTACGGCCCCTACCTGTACGTGCACCGCGCGCCGCCGAAGGGCGTCTACGCCATCGCCACCAACTACTGGCCGAGCGGCGACAAGGCCACGACGCTGGCCACCCTCGACGTGACGCTCTACGAGGGCACCCCGTCGGAGCTGCACCGCACGGTGCACGCGCCGCTGGCCACGCACGGCACCACGGTGGTGCTCGCCTGGATCGACGTGCTCGGCGACGGCAAGGCGCTCATCTACGTGCCGGGGCAGGACCCGGCGCCGGGCGCGCCCTGGCCCTCGAACCTCGAGGCGGCGGCGAAGGAGCTGCAGACCTCGGCCGGCGGCGGCGCGGACTTCGGGGACTGAGCTGGCCGCGTCCCTCCTCCTGTCGGCGCTGCTCGCGCCCCCGGCGCCGCAGGCGCTGCTGCGCCGGTTGGTCGCCGAGACGGCGCTGGCGCAGGCGCGGGCGATCGACCCCGCGTGGGAGCCATCGCAGCGGGATTGCGCGGGGCTCGTGCGCTTCGCGTACCGGACGGCGTACCGCACGCTAGACCCCGAGCGGCTGCGCCGGCCTCTCTGGACCGACGGCGAGGGGCGCCCCGCCGACTTCGCGGACGCCGAAGCGCTGCTGCGCGGCAGCTTCGCTCCCCTCGGCCGGGACGACGGGACGCGGGCGGAGTTGCGCAGCGGCGATCTGCTCGCGTTTCGTCGACCGTCCGAGGACGGCCCGCCCGCCTACCACCTGATGCTCGTCGTGCGCGGAGCTGGGCCGGCGCTGATCGTCTACCACACGGGCAGCCCGCAGGGCTCCGTGCGCTTCGGCCGGCTCGACCGGCTCGCCGCGGAGGCGCCCGCGGAGTGGCAGCCCGACCCCGGCAACCCCGCGTTCCTCGGTTACTACCGCTTCAAGGAGTGGATGCCATGAGCGACTCTCGATCGCGCCGCGACCTCGTGCTGGTGGGCCTCGGCGTCGCCGCCGCGCTGGTGGCCGTCGCGGCCTACCAGGCCGTCCAGCGCGGGGCTCTCCACGAGGTCGGGAACCGGGCCGCCGCGCTCTTCGGGCACGCCACCACGGCGCTGCCGCCGCTCGGCAAGCCGGTGAAGCTCCACGTCCCCAAGGACAAGGTGCTCGCCACCGTGGTCGTGGACGTGTGGGAGCCGCAGAAGCTCCGCGACGCCCTGGCGCAGAACGCCTGGTTCCACGACGTGCTGCAGGCGCCGCTCGGCAAGGGCGCGGTGGGTTCGTGGGCCGGCTTCCTCGCGAGCAAGGGCGAGGACCTCGGCGCGGGCTTCAAGGGCGCCGTGCTCGATTTCGTCGCGAGCAACCTGCTCGCGGGATCGTTCCGGGTGGCGTGGTTCGCCGCGACGAGTGCGGCGGCGGTGCCCGCGGTGGTCGTCCCCACGGCAGGAGGCGCCGCCAGCGCCGCCTTCGACGCGCTCGAGCACGCCGCCGACCGCGGCACCTTCGAGGCCGCTGCCTGTCCCGGCGAAGCGGCCGGCGCCGCGCCCATCGAGATCAAGCGCTGGCTGGTGGCCGACCAACCGGTGTTCGCCGCGCGCAAGGGGGCGCGCATGGCCTTCTCGCGGCGGCCGGAGGGCGCGCTCGACGGTCTCTGCGCGGAGCTCCCGGAGGCGGCCCGGACGCCCGGCGCCGACGTGGACGCCACCTTCGACCTGCGCGGCCTCGGGCACGAGGCGCAGCTCCTCGCGCAGCTCCTCGGCCTCGGCCCCACGCCGCGGCTCGCGCTGGCCGTGCGGGGCAACGCCCTCGCGCCCGTGGGCATCGTGTCCGACCACGGCACCTCTGGCCACCTGGCCGCGGCCCCGCTCCCCGAGGCGATGCTGAAGGCGCTGCCCGCCGACAGCCCGGTGATCCTCGCGATGCAGCTCGTCCTTCCGGACGCGCTCACGCCCGCGACCCTCTCGGCGTTCCTGTCGGGCAAGGGCGGCGCCGAGAAGCGCTCGGTGCGGCCGGCCGCGCTGCTCTGGACGCCGCGCGGGGACGATCGCCCCCCGGACTTCGCGCTCGTCTGGCCCGGCGAGAAGGACGACGCCTTCCTCCGCAAGGCCTTCTCGGGCCCGAACCTCCTGGTCTTCGGGGCGGCCTGCGGCGAGACGATCATCGGGTCGGACGCCGCGGCCGTCGACCGCGTCCGCCGGGTGTGCACGGGCGCGGCGCCCTCGGTGCTCTCCGCGGCGCCGGCCGTCGTGCAGGGGCTCGAGGCGCCCGCTTCGCTGCAGATCGCCGTCAACCTCGGCGTCACGCTCGGCAACCTCACGCTCGACGCCTTCCACGCCGAGAACGGCGCGAAGGCGCCGCCGGCGGAGATCCAGGCGGCCGTGAAGCAGCTGCAGGATCTGCCCTTCCTGGGCTGGCGCGGCGTCGCCAAGGGGGACGCGGTCGTCCCGGAGGGCTACCGGTCATGAAGCGGCTCTGGGCAATCCCGCTCTGCCTCGTCGCGGCCACGGCCCTCGGCAAGCCGGTCTATCTCACGGTCACGCGCAGCTACGGGACCGCGGAGTCGCCGGTGGTGGACCTCGCCTTCGAGAGCCGCGGCCCGGTGGAGCTGCGCGTCCTGAAGCCCGACGACCTGGACGCCTTCGTGCTCAGCCAGGCCAACCTGAGGCGCGCGTACGACCAGCCGCCGACGTTCCTGAACCCCGGCCGCTACCTCGCGAAGGGACTGGACGCGGTGCGCAGCCCGGGCGCGTTCCTGCTCTTCGCGCTCGACCCGGGGCTGCGCCAGGAGATCTCGCCCTCGGTGGCGAAGCGCCATCCACCCGTCTCGCGCGGGGGCATCGGGCTCGCCGAGGGGCAGGAGAAGCTCGTCGGCGTGCCGCCCGGCATGACCGTCGTCCGCACCGACTGGCTCAACCTCGACCTCGGCGGGGCGAAGCAGGGCTTCAACGTGCCCGGCTTCCAGGACTGGTGGACCTCCGACGAGGGCTACGAGGAGCGCCACGTGTCGCTGCCGCCGCTGCCGGCCGGCGTCTACGTGCTGCAGCTCGTGCAGGGCAAGGTCGAGGGCCAGGTCGTACTCTCGGTGACCGACCAGACCGTCGAGGTGCAGCAGACCGACGGCCTGGCGCTGGTGCGCGTGGCGGGCCGCGACGGCCAGCCCCGCGCCGGGGCCATGGTGCAGGCGTACCTGTCCGGCGGCCGCAAGGGCCCGTCGGGCACGACCGACGCCAGCGGCGAGGTGCGCCTGGCCGCGGCTTCGCCGAAGCTCCTGTTCACGGTGGTCTCGGGCTCCGACACCGCGATCGTCGACACGGATTTCTACTCGACCCTCGCCGTCTCGCCGGAGCTGTTCCTCTACACCGACCGGCCGCTGTACCGGCCCGGTGACCGCGTGCGCTTCCGCGGCGTGCTGCGCCAGCCCGATTCGTTCCTGGCGCGCCTCTTCGAGCCCCGGAGCCGCCGCGTCGAGGTCCGCCTCGAGGGCGACAAGAGCGCCCACCTGGCCGCGGCCACGCTGACGGCCGACGACATGGGGACCTTCGCCGGCAGCCTCGACGTCCCCGCCGACCAGGGGGCCGGGGTGGTGCACGTCGTGGCCGCGGTCGACGGCCAGGATCACCAGGCCGAGGCGCGCGTGCAGCAGTACGTGAAACCGGCGTTCTACCTGGAAGTGCAGGGCGACCAGGAGACCGTCCAGCCCGGCGGAACGCTCACCGCGAAGGTACGGGCGCGGCGCTTTGCGGGCGGCCCCGCGGCGGGTGCCGCCTACGAATATTTCCTGTATCGCACGCTCGTCGACACGCCCGCCTGGATCGACGACTCGGGCCTCGGCGCGCAGGGCAGCGCGGTCACCTACGGCGGGCCGGCCACGCACGAGCAGGGGCTGTCGATCCCGGAGCGGCTCTTCTCCTCGGTCGAGGAACGCATCGCCCACGGCAACGGCGACAGCGAGGACACCTGGGCCTCCGCGCCCAAGCTCGACGCACAGGGCGAGGCCGAGATCACCGTGAGCGTGCCGGCCGAGCAGCCGGGCGACGCGCGCAAGCCTTACCGCTACCAGCTCTCGGTGCGCGCGCGGGACGACCAGGGGACGTTCGCGAACGGATCGAAGAGCTACTTCAGGCTCCCCTCCGAGGTGATGGGGAGCTTGCGCCCGAGCGCGGCGATCGTGCTCGCGGGCGCGCCGGCCACGCTGGCGATTCGCTCCACGCAACCCTCGGGCCGGCCGTTCCCGGCGGCCACGGGCGACGTCGCCTTCAGCGTCGTGTCGGCCGACGGCAAGACGCGCGACCTGGGCAAGCAGCCGATCAAGACCGGCGACGACGGCGTCGCCCGCGTGCCCATGCCGACCGCGGACATCGGCACGGTGCAGGCGCAGGTCACGCTGCTCGACCAGCAGTCGCGTCCGTGGACCGGCAGCGCCAGCCTGCTCGTCGCCGGCCGCAAGGGCGAGGAGATCGCGCGGGTGCCGGCTCTGACCCTGCAGTCCGTGGAGGGCGCGCACGAGCCGGGCGACACCGCCGAGCTGGTGGCGCTCTTTCCGCCGGGCTGGGGCCCGGGCGGCAAGGACGCGGGCACGCTCTGGATCACGCTGTGCGGCGCCAAGATCTTCGACAGCCGCACCGTCCACGTGGACGGCCGCACGCTGGTCTACGACTTCACGCTCGAGCCGCGCTTCGGCAGCTCGGTCTACGCCGAGCTCGCCTACCCGACGCCCTCGGGCCGCTGGGAGGAGCGCAGCGCGCCGTTCCGCATCGTGCCGTCCGAGCGCATCCTGCGGGTCGAGGTCACGCCCGAGCGGCCCGAGGCGACTCCGCTCGGCGAACAGGCCATCGCGCTGCGGGTCGTGGACTCGCGCGGCCGCGGCGTGCGCGCGCGCGTCTCGCTGGGCGTCGTGGACAAGGCCATCTACGCGCTGCAGGCCGAGCTGCGACCGAGCATCCTCGACTTCTTCTACCCGGTGGGCCGCAACGACGTGGTGAGCTTCTTCTCGTCGGACTTCCAGGGCTACGGTTACGGCGATGCGCTCGCCCGGGCGCTGCGCGGCGCCTCGCCCTTCGAGTTCGCCTCCGTGAAGCCGCCCGTCCACCCGGTGAAGCCCGACGAGGCCGACACGGCCTACTGGAACCCGTCCATCGACACCGACGCCGAGGGGCTGGCGCGGGTGTCGTTCCGCCTGCCGTCGAACCAGACGCAGTGGGTGGCGACCGCGGTGGCCGCGGATGCCTCGGGGCGCTTCGGCGAAGGCAAGGCGGAGTTCGCGGCCCACGGGCCGCTCAACGTGGTCGAGTCGGCGCCGCAGTTCCTGCGACAGGGCGACGAGGCCCTGGGCAGCGTCCGCCTCGCCCGCGCCGCGGGACAGCCGGCGGTGTCGCTGCAGCTTGCCGTCGACACCGGGCAGTCGCTGGCGGCGCACCACGACGCCCAGACCGTGCAGCTCGCGAGCGGCGGCGAGACGGTCGTGCCGGCGAAGCTCGAGGCGAGCACCGTGGGTTCGGCCGCCTTCGCGGTCTCGATTGCCGGCGGCGAGACGCTCCAGGCGCAGCGGCGCTTTCCGGTGGAGCCCGACACGTCCCCCGAGACCCTCGAGGCCCGCGGCTGGGCGGGCGGCTCGCTCGCGCTCGACGTGCCGGCCGGCGCCACGGTCGACACCGCGGAGCTCGTGCTCCTGCCATCGACGGTCGCGGTCTCGCTGGACGCGGTCCGCCACCTGCTCACCTACCCTTACGGCTGCCTGGAGCAGCTCATCTCCACCACCATTCCGGACGTCGCGGTGCTCGAGGTCCTGCACAAGACGGGGGCGCTCGATCAGCTCGACGAGGACAGCCGCGGGCTCCTGGCCGAGGCCACCTCGCGCGCGGTGGAGGGCGTCAGCCGGATCCTCCAGCTCGAGGTTCGCGGCGGCGGCTTCGTGCTCTGGAGCGGCGAGACCACGCCCTCGGTGCCGCTCACGCTGATCGCCCTCGACGGCCTCGCCTACGCCGCCGACGCGGGCCTCGTCGATCGCAACGCGCCGCAGCTCGCCGAATCGGTCGTCTGGCTCGCGGACCAGCGCGACCTCTCGCCCGACATGGAGATCACGCGCGCCTACGTGCTCACCCGCTGGCAGCACGACCACGCCGCGGCACTGGTGCGCGACGCGGTGGGCAAGCTGAACCCGGGCGACGACCTGTACCAGGTGGCGCTGGCGGCGCTGGCGGCGGAGCAGGCGGGCGTGGCCGGAGAAGCCAGCATCCAGGGCAAGGTGGCCGCGCTCGTGGCCCAGAGCGGCGCCGCGCTCGCGAAGCCCGCGGTCTACCGGCTCGACGCGGCGGACATGTGGGCCTACCCGCTCCGCCAGGTCGGCCTCTCGGCCATCCTCACCCACGCGGCGTCCTATGGGCAGCTCGACGTGCAGGCCGCCCGCCACCGCTTCATCCTGAGCCTGGCCTCGGGCCAGCTCTCCACCTTCGATCGCGCCACCGCGATCCTGCACAGCCTGTGGCTGCTCGAGCGCGACGCCAAGGA
This sequence comes from Myxococcales bacterium, assembly GCA_035508175.1. GTDB lineage: Bacteria > Myxococcota > Myxococcia > Myxococcales > JAKAPL01 > DATJNL01. The sequence goes on along the minus strand of DATJNL010000513.1, from coordinate 7,370 downwards.
TCTCAAGTCGCTCACCGCCCCCAGCGTGACCGTGCCGGGCGTGGCGCAGCTGCACCTGACGGCCCGCGGCGGGGGCCTCGTCGCGAGCCTGCCCACGGCGGCGCGGCAGGCCACCGTCGGCTCGTTCGACGGCGTCGCGGTGCTGCGCGCGCACGCGAGCGTACCGGTCGCGTCGCTCCAGCCGCTCGCGGCCGGGATGAGCGTCGAGCGGCGCTATTACCTGCTCGGTCCGTCGGGCCGCAAGCCGCTCGCGGACGGCCAGCCCGTGCCGCAGGGAGCCGACGTCTTCGTCGAGCTCGCCGTCGACGCGCCGGACACGGGCGACCCGGCGGACGCGCGCTCGGCGTACTACGTCGTCGAGGATCCGGTCCCCGCGGGCTTCGTGCCGCTCGAGGAGGACAAGACCTACCGCGGCGCTCCCTACGACCTGCCGATCGGCCACCCCGCGCTCAAGCACCGCTCCCTGGATCCCGAGCGCGCCCGCTTCTTCTTCCAGGAGCCCGCGCCGTGGATGAAGTCGCCGCGGGTGTTCGGCTACGTGCTGCGCGCGCAGTTCCCCGGCAAGTACTCGGCCCCGCCGGCGACGGTGCAGGACATGTACGTCGCCTCGATCCGCGGCCGCGGCGCGAGCGCGAGCCTCACCGTCTCGCCCTCGGGAGCCTCGCCCGCCCGGCCGTGATCGCCGCGCTGGTCACGCTGCTGCTGGCGGCCGGGGCTCCGGTCTTCCGGATCGATCCGGCCCTGGGTGACGCGGCGACGCTCGCCGCGCACGCCCAGGACGCCTGGAGCGACCTGACGGCCCGCTACGAAGCTGCGACGGGTGCCGCGCCGTCGCTTCCCGGCAGGCCTCTCCAGATCGTGGCCGATCCCGCATTGCCCGGGAGCTGGAACGGCGCCAGCCGCCCCGGGATCGTCGGCCTGCGGCCCGGCTCGCCCGCGGATCCCGCCTTCGACCGCGCGCTCCGCCACGAGCTGGCGCACCAGCTGCTCTGGGCCGCCTGCCCCGCCGCATCGGCCGACCGGCTCTTCCATGAGGCCTTCGCCGTGGCGGCGAGCGGCCAGCTGCAGGACTGGGCGGACGGCCCATACCTGTCTCTCGGCGCCGCCCGCGCGGAGCTCGCGCGAGTCCCTTCGCTGGATGGGCCCACCGCCCGCCGCGCGCTCGCCCGGATGCTCTCCGAGTGGCACCCGGGGAGCGACGGCCTGCCGGAACCGCTCCACCGCCGCCTCGAGCGTTGCGCGTCGGGCGCCACGTGGACCCCGCTCACGGCCGCCGAGCTCGACGTCCGCGACGCGTTCCACGAGGGCGATGCGTTCGTCGTCGTCAGCCGGCACTCGGGAGAGATCCTCGAGCTCGACGGCGAGGCGCGGCGGGCGATGCCGTTCGGCTCGACGCTGAAGCCCTTCGTCCTCGCCGCGGCCGATCGGTGGCCGAAGCTGCGTCCCCGCGCCGGCCAGCCGGAGTGGGCGTGCGGCACGACCCTGCCGCCGATCGTGGACGGCCCGACCGCGCTCCTGCGCTCGTGCAACGGATACTTCCTGGACTGGGACGAAGCCGCGCCCTTCGGCGCCTACGGACCGCTCCTGGCACGACTCGGGCTGGGCCGCGCGCCGGCGCGCATGTCGGAGGCGATCGGCCTGGCCGCCGACCTCGCCATCTCTCCGCTCGGGCTGGCAGAGGGCTACCGCTTCCTCGCCGAAGGGCGGCCCGACATTCTCGCGCTGATGCGCCGCAACGCGCTGCAAGGAACGCTCGCGGGTCTGCCGGCGTCGGCCGCCCTCCGCGCGGTGGCCACCAAGACCGGCACCGTGCGGGACAGCACCTCGGAGCCGCGCCTCGGGTGGATCGTGGCCGTCGACGACGACGTCGTGGCGGTGATGACGCGCGCCGGCCGGGCGCCGCGCACGTTCGCCGAAGCGTTCGCGACCGCCCTGCGCACCCTCCCCCGGGCGGCGACCGGACCCGCGCGGGTCCAGACCTTCGGGCTCGTCGACCCGGGCCCCATCCGCGTCGCCTGCGAAGGCGTCCCAGCCGTCGTCACGCGGGGCGGGCCGGTGCTTCCGGCAGGACCGGACGCCGGGCTTCTGGACCTGGTCCGGCAGGGCCCGGCGCTCTGCCTCGGCGCGCCCTGGTCGGTCCACTGGCCGGGCATCGGCCCGCGGAGCTACGCCGGCGTCTTCAAGTACTCGCCCGCCCCCGCGGAGCCGGGACCGGACCGCGCGGCGCGCGCCCGGCGGGGCTCGGATTTCGTCTTTCGGACCACGCTGGGTCGCTACGTGGCGGGCGTGCTCGAAGCGGAGGACGGTGACATCGCGTCGTCCGCGCGCCGGGCGCTCGCGCGCGTGGTGGCGGCCAACGTGCGTCATTCGCGCCACGGCCGCCGCCCGGTCTGCGACACCACGCATTGCCAGGTCTTCCTGGGCACGCGCCCGCCGCGGCCCGCCGACCTGGACGCGCTCGCGCAGCCCGAGCTGCAGGGGGGCTGGAGGCTCTTCTCCCGCGGCGGAGACGAGCCCTGGACGCAGGAGGTCGAAGCGAAACGCGTGGACGCCCTCCTCGGCGACGGCGCGCGCGACCTGCGCTTCTCCGAGGGCCAGGTCCGCTTCGACCGGACCGAGCGCGGGGCCCAGGGCTGGTACGACGAGGCCCTGGAGCTCGGCTGCGAGCGGCTCCGCGCGCCGCTGCGCCTGCCCTCGTGCCCGGATTCGGCCGAGCGCGTGGGCGATCGGTTCGTCTTCGTGGGCCACGGCAGCGGGCATGGCCAGGGGCTGGACGTCGAGTGGGCGAAGCGCAGCGGCCTGTCGGCGGACGCCATCCTCCGCCACGCCTACGGCGACGCAGTCCTGGGCCGCGGTCCCTGAACGTCAGGGGCCCGCGGCAACGCCCGGGGCCGGGACCGGCGCCTCCGCGGGGCGCTGCAGGCCATCCCTGGCAATCTCGTAGCGAATGAGCGCCTTGAGCAGCGTGTTGCGCTGCAGGTTCCCGAGCAGCGTCGTGAGGTCCTGGTAGGCGGTCGGATCCTTGAGGAGCCCGCCCACGGTGCCCTTGCCCTGGTCGGCCTCCTGCGCGAGCTTGCGAAGAATTCGCGCCGTCTCGCCGAGGTCGGCGACCAGGCCCTTCGCGTCGTCCCCGTAGACGAGGCCGTGCAGCGCTCCTGGCCCGTCCTTGAGCGCCCGCGTCGCGTCGGCCAGGTTGGCCGCCGTCGCGTCGAGATCGGCCGCGAGCTTGCCGCCGTAGACGACGTCGTGGAGCGCCCCCGGACCGGTGCGTGCGTCGCGCACGAGCCGATCGACCTCGGCCATGGCCCCGTCGATGCGGCTCGCCGTGTCGCGTAGATCATGGACGGCACTGGCCGCGTCCTCGGCGAGCGAGCGGCGCGCCAAGAGGTCGTGGGCGAGGCCGGGCCCGTGGGCGATGCCCTCCATCACCTCGGCGGCCGCGTGGGCCGTGCGGCCGACGTCTGCACCCACCTCGGGAGTCAACACGACCTTGACGCGGTCGTCGACGTCCGAGGCCAGGCGATCCACGGTGCCGATGGCGTGCTGCACCCCCTCGACCACCTGCGAGAGGCCGGCCACCTCCACCGACGGCAGGTGGTCCCCGCCGTGGAGCTCCGGGTGGTCGTCGCTGCCCACGGTGATGTCGACGATCATGTCGCCGAGCAGGCCCTTCGAGGTGACCCGGGCCACGGAATCGGTGCGGATCCGGTCGAGGTAGCGGGCGCCCACGCTCAGATCCACGTCGACGCGTCGCACCCGCGGATCGGGATCGAAGTGGATGCGGCGAACCGTCCCGACGTTGACGCCGGCGAGCCTGACCTCGGAGCCGGCGATGAGCCCACCCACGTCGTCGAACTCGGTGTGCAGCGTGACGTGGCGGGCGAACACGTGCTCCGACCGCCCCAGCACGAGGACGGCGGCGACGACGACCGCGATGCCGACGAGCAGGAACAGCGCCGACCGGACCCGCTGCCTCCTGTCCACGGGCGCGCTCATGCGGTCGCCTCCGGCTCGAAGCCCGGCATCGCATGCAGGAAGTCGCGGATGGTCGGCTCCACCGTGGCGCGGAGCTCGCGGGCCGGCCCGACGGCCAGGATGCGCCCGGCGCTCAGGAAGGCGATCCGGTCCGAAACGAGGAACGCGCTCGCCAGGTCGTGCGTCACGACGAGGGACGTGACGCCCAGGCGCTCACGCACCGAGAGGATCAGCTCGTCGATGCGCCGCGTGTTCACCGGGTCGAGGCCGGTCGTGGGCTCGTCGTACAGGACCATCTCGGGATCGGCTGCGATGGCCCGGGCCAGACCGACGCGCTTGCGCATGCCGCCCGAGAGCTCGCTGGGGCGCAGCCGCTCGATGCCCGGCAGGCCGACCAGGGTCAACCGATCGGCCACACGATCGCGGACCTCGCTCTCCGCGAAGCCGCCGCGGAGCCGCAGCGGATAGGCCACGTTCTCGCCCACGCTGAGCGAGTCGAAGAGCGCCGAGCTCTGGAAGAGCATCGAGACGCGGCGGCGGACGTCGAGGAAGCGGACCTCGTCGAACGCCGCCACGTCGACGCCGCCGAGCTCGATGCGGCCGCCGTCGGCGGGCAAGAGGCCGATCAGGAGCTTCAGGAGCACGCTCTTGCCGCTCCCCGAACCGCCCAGCAGCGTGATGACCTCCCCGCGCTCCACCGTCAGGGAGAGGTCCTCGAAGACATGGTTCGCACCGAACGCCTTCCGGACGTGGGCGAAGCGGACGAGCGGCTCGCGAGGCGGGGTCATAGGCCGAAGGTCAGGAGCACGTTGGTGAGCACGAAGTCGCTGACGAGGGTCACGATCGAGGAGATGACCACCGCGCGCGTGGTGGCGCGCCCCACGCCCTCCGTGCCGCCCGTGGCCGCCAGCCCCTCGTGGCAGGCGATGAGGCCGATGGACAGGCCGAAGAAGAGGGTCTTCACCAGGCCGCCGGCCATGTCCGAGATCCCCACCGAGCGGAGCACCGCGTTGAAGAAGTAGGTGGCGTTGATTCCGTAGGAGAGGTGGATGACCGCCGCGGCGCCGGCGACTCCCAGCACGTCGGCGATGGCCGTCAGCAAGGGCAGCGTCGCGATGGCGGCGAGGACCCGCGGGGCGACCAGCTCGCGCAACGGGTCGCCTCCCATCGAGCGCAGCGCGTCGATCTGCTCGGTCACCTGCATCGACCCGAGCTCCGCGGCGATGCCCGCGCCGACGCGCCCGCCCACCATCAGAGCGGTGAGGACGGGCCCGAGCTCGCGGACGAGCGACAGCGAGACGACGCTGCCCACCCATTCCTTCGCGCCGAAGCGATCCATCTGCACCGCGAACTGCACGGCCATCACCATGCTCGAGAAGGCGGCCGTCAGCGCCGTCACCGAGAGCGAGGCGATCCCGATCTCCTCGACCTGCGTGAAGAAGGCGCCCAGGTCCAGGCCGTGGCGCGCCGTGGCCGCCGCCGAGCGCGTCGCGAGCTGGGCGACGCCGCCGGTCTCCTCGAGGAAGCGGAGCGCCTGTGCCTGTCCGAGCGCGAGCAGCCCTGGGCGAGCACCGGTCATCCGCCCCTCCCGACGGTGCCGAAGCCGGCCACCAGCCGATCGAAGTCGTGGTCGCGCTCGGCGAACACGGCCGGTCCCGCGACGAGCTGGAGGTCGTACACGCAGCCGTCCTTCTTGAGCACGACCAGATCGAGATCGACGGGCACGCCGTCGAGCGTTCCGGCGAGCCGCAACCGGAGCGCGGCGCGACCGTCCAGGGTCACGACGTCGCGGCTCCACTCCTGCGTCTCGACCACGCCGAAGAGCGCCTGGTTAGCGAGCACCTCGAGCGGCACGTCCTTGATGCCGCTGCAGACGGCGTTCGCGAGCACGGCGCCCCCGCCGGCGTGGCGAAGCAGGACGTCCCCGCCGGACAGCGAGAGGCGCCGCCAGTTCGGGCCCATCCGGCCCACGCGGAAGGCAACCTGGCTGTCGCGGTAGACGACGCCGTCGAAGCGCCCGGCGGCGCAGCTCGCCAGCGCGAGGAGTCCGAGTGACGCGGCACGCATGATTGACATCAAGGCAAGGGCCGTGCCGACCCGAGGTTGTGGCTGGAGGGGAGCCCCGTTCCCCGGCCCGCGCAGCCCTTGCGCGAGCTGGCAATCTTCGCGCGCCCCGGCGAAACTCGCCGCATGGCCGTCGGCCAGCGAACCTCGGCCGAGCCCGGTCGCTTCGGCGCCCTTCGCTCCCGCAACTTCGCGATCCTCTGGTTCGGCAACCTCCTGTCGAACGTGGGTTCGTGGATGCAGCAGGTCGCGGAGCCCTGGCTGGTGCTGCAGATCACCAACTCGCCGTTCCTCGTCGGCCTCGACGCGTTTGCCTCCGACGCTCCCATCTGGGTCCTCATCCTGGCCGGGGGCATCCTCGCGGACCACCGGGACCGGCGCGCCGTCATCGGGTTCTTCCAGGGCATCCAGGCTCTCTGCCCGCTGATCCTGGTGGCGCTCCTGTGGGCCGGCAAGGTGCACGTCTCCGTCGTCATCGGGCTCTCCCTGGTCGTCGGCATCACCGACGCGCTCTCGATGCCCTCGATCCAGGCACTGGTCCCCTCGACCGTCTCGGACGATCGCGTGGCCAGCGCCGTGGCGCTCAATTCCGCGCAGTTCAACCTGTCGCGGGTGCTCGGTCCGCTCGCCGCGGGCGCCACCATGGCCGCCTTCGGAGCCATCGCCTGCTTCGGCGCCAACGCCGTATCCTACGTGCCCTTTCTGGCGTCGATCGCCCTGCTCTCGCTGCCGGCCTCGGCGAGCCTGCCGCGCGCGGCCCACGGCCCGCGCCGCGCCTGGCGCGAGCTGCTCGAGGCGCTCGGCTTGGTCCAGCGAACGCCCACCCTCCGGCGCGCGCTGCTCACGGTCGCCTCCAACGGCCTCTTCTGCACCGCTCTCATCACCTTCGCGCCGGTCATCGTGCGAGACGCCTTCCACCGGCAGAGCGCGGCGTTCGGCGGCTCGCTGTCGGTCTACGGGCTGGGCGGCATCCTGGGGGCCGGCCTCGTGCTCCTGTTCACCGACAACGCCTCGCGCTTGCGCCTTTCCACGTTCGCCGCCCTGGCCGTGGGCCTCTTGACGATCCTGGTGGCGTTGAGCCCGAGCTTCGCCCTCTTCGTGGCTCTTTTCTTCCTGGTGGGGACGGGCATCGTGGCGACCAACGCCTCCGCCAACGCCGTGCTGCAGAGCTCGATCGGCTCGGAGCTGCGGGGACGCATCTCCAGCCTCTACTCGCTCGCGCTGCGGGGGAGCACGGCGCTCGGAAGCCTCTTCACGGGACTGCTCGTCGCGCGCGCGGGCATCCGGGCAGGGCTGCTGGTGGATGGCGCGCTGGCGCTGACGCTGCAAAT
>DATJNL010000512.1:0-3633 GCA_035508175.1 Myxococcales bacterium | reverse complement strand
CCCGCGCAAAGCGACTCACGAAGCCCTGCGGGAAGCAATGCATCGGCCGGGCGCTCGAGCTCCGCGTCGATGAGGCCGAGCAGGAAGACATGGTCGAAGCTGCGCCCGATCAACCCGGCGGGCTCGCACACCGTGACACCGGCGACAACGGTACGTCCGCCCGGTGCGGGTTCACGTGCGAGGCCGGACGCCAGCAGCGCCCGGAGCTCACCGCGCTTCAGTCCTGGGTGCGGCTCGAGGGCTGCGATCTCCGAGAGCAACTCCCTCAATCGGTCAAGGGCGCCCGCGCTGCACGCGGCGGCGATCTGCCCCCGCGCCCGCCCCTCTCCATCGGCCAGGGTGGTCGACCCTCCGGCAAGTAGGGCACTCGTGATGCCGAGCTCGTGCAGCGCGGCCCAGAGCGTCGCCGTCTGCGTGGCCGCGCTCCCCGAGGCAGGCATGGCCGCGAGGCCTGCCACCACACGCTCCAGCTCCGGCAAGAGCGCGGACATCTCCTCTGCTCGAGTTCTGGACGGCAACCGACGCAAGTGCGCGACGATGGGCGGCAGGAGGGTCCCGCTGCCGTGATCCAGGCTCCCGGCTTCGCGCAGGGCGTGCGCCAGCTTGCGTCCACGAGAACGACTGCCCGGCCGTCCACCCAGCGGGAGCAGCCCGGCCAGCAGGAGCTCACAGAGCGGTTCACGGGAGATCCCGCCGTCGGCCAGCTGCAGGAGCGCGAGCGCTGCGCGCCCTGGCAGCGTCTCCGCGAGGTTTCGGGGGCAACTGCAGACGGCAGGTAGCCGCGCGGCGAGGAGCGCCCTCACGACGGCCTGGCAGCGCTCGGGCGCCCCGGCCACGGCGATGGAATCGGGGGACGCGCCTGCCCGCACCAGCGCGCGAACCCGAACCGCGATCTCCCGCACCTCGGCCTCGGCGGTCGGTGCCGTGAACACCGCCACCGATGAGTCCTCCACTGCTGGCACCGCACCGGCGCCCGGCGGCTCGAACATCCGCAGCAGGCGCGCCCGCAGGGGCGGCGCAGCATCGACGGCGGGGTCGACGCCCCGTTCTTCGACGGCGCCGTCGCGATGAAGCTCCTGGTGCACCGGCTGCAGCGACAGGAACAGCTCTGGCCTCCGGGCGTCGTAGGGCAGCTCCACGATCGTCCGCAGGCCCGCCCGCGCGAGACTCGCACACAGCACCAGCTCGCCCTGGGTCCAGGCCGTCCTGGGCCGCACGGTCAGCTCGTCGAACCGAAGGGCGCGCCGGGCGACGAGGCGCCGCGAAGCCACTGTGGCGACCGCCCCTGGGTCGATCCGGCCGCAGGACTTCAGCCATTCCGTTTGGGCGGCGAACGCCCGCGACAAGAGCGACGCGTGACCTGCCATGGAGTTGCCACGGCCAGCCGCGGCCACGTCTGCCGGACCTGCGGAGCTCGCGTGGAGCTCGGAGAACACCGAAGCCAGCGCGGCGCCGTCGCTCGGCGCGAGCGGGAGGCCTACCCTGGCCGCGGCCGCGTGGGCGGCGATGGATAGCACCAGCCGGGAGGGCACGAGCGCAGGTCCGGCCTGCTCGATCGCAAAGCTGTGAAAGCCCTGCGCCAGGTCTCCAGGCACCGCTTCACCATCCTCGAGGTGGTCCGCGAGCCAGTCGGCGGCAGCCGGGGCGGTGGGCGCGAGCAGGAGCGAGCGAGACATGGGTACACCAGTCTAGCGCGCCCAGCCGACGGCCGGTCCCACCGATCCATTGGGTCTCTGTCGACCCCCTCCCCCGAGCCTTCCGTCTCAGTCGGCTCGGCCCTTTGGGTGGCGGCAACCCTTGGCACGCAGCATGCTACCCACAGTGGCAGCGGGGTTCTCCATGACCGAGTCCGACACCAGCGTATCCATGCAGCGCAAGGAAATCCTCGAGAGATATGCGATCGTCGACACGCCGCCCGAGCCGACGTTCGAACGGCTCGTCAACCTGGCGCGCAACCTTCTTGCCATGCCCATGGCAGGGCTCGCCTTTGCGACGGAGGAGCGACTGTTCATCAAGGCAGCCGCCGGTTACGCTCCGTACCCTCTGGCCATCCAGGACGCGTTCTCACGCCATGCCGTGGAGACCGGCCGCCTCTTTCAGGTGGCGGATCTCGCGCGCGACCCGCGCTTCTCCGGCAATCCCCAAGTCACGGGCGACAAGGCGCTGCGCTTCTTCGCCGCGGCGCCGCTCCTCGCACCGGGTGGCATCGCCGTCGGCGCGCTGGCCGTCATGGACTGGCGGCCGCGCCTGCCGCTCGAAGCCCGTGAGCAGCGCCTCCTCGAAGACCTAGCGGCCATCGCTGTGGACGAGCTCGAGCTGCGGACCGCTCGCCTCGAGCTGGCTGCCAGAGAAGCCCATTTTCGCGCGGCCAGCGAGCAGCAACTCGCGGCCTTGCGGCAGGCCGAAGACAACGTCCGGCGCAGCGAACGCCTGGCCTCGCTGGGTACCCTTGCCGCCGGCGTAGGGCACGAGATCAACAACCCGCTCTCGTTCGTGGTCGCGAACGTGACCTTCGCCACCGCCGAGGTCGCGCGTACGCGCAAGCTGCTCGCGGGCAACGGCGCGGACCGCGCGGGCGAGGCGCTGGGTGCGCTCGCCGAGACGAGTGAAGCGCTGCGGGAGGCAGCCGAGGGGGCCGAACGGGTGCGGCAGATCGTCCGCGACCTCCGCAGCGTGAGCAACCTCGACGCCCAGAAATCGCGGCGCGTGGACGTCGCCTCCATCCTCGAGAACGCGTTGCGAATCGCCGCCCACGAGATCCGCCACCGGGCGCAGGTGGCGAAGGACATCGCACCGGTGCCGGCGGTGATGGGAAGCGAGGGAGAGCTCACGCAGGTGTTCGTCAACCTCCTCGTGAATGCGGCCCACGCGATTCCGGAAGGAGCCGCCGAACGACACGAGATCCGGGTCCGGCTCTTCCACGAAGCAGGGCGGGTCGTCGCCGAGGTGGCGGACACGGGCGTGGGGATGCCCCCCGAAGTGCAGGCTCGGATCTTCGAGCCTTTCTTCACGACGCGAGCGCCGGGCGCCGGCATCGGGCTCGGGCTCGCCATCTGTCACGGCGTCGTGGCCGCCCTCGGTGGCGAGATCTCGGCGTCCAGTGAACCCGGGGCAGGCAGCGTGTTCAGGGTGACCTTTCCCGCGGCGCCCGAGGTCAGCCAGGAGCCGTCGGGCCCCCAGGAGCCGCCGACGGAGCGCCGCGGGCGCATCCTGGTCATCGATGACGAAGCCCTCGTCGGCAAGTCGCTCATCCGCGTCCTCGGCCGCGAGCACGACGTCGAGACCGTGACGCGCGGCAAGGAAGCGCTCGAGCTGCTGGCCGCGGGCGAGCGCTACGACGTGATCCTCTGCGACATTTCGATGCCCGAGATGACCGGCGTCGAGCTGTACGAACGTCTCGTACAGACGGACCGCGATCAGGCGGACCGCGTGATCTTCATCAGCGGCGGCACCTTCAGCGAGGCGACGCGCGAATTCCTCGATCGATTCGAGGGGCGGCGCTTCGACAAGCCCTTCAACAACGCCGAGCTGCGCGAGGGCATCCGCCGCTGGTTGCGGCGCATGCCGCGAGCGCGCCACCTTCGCGTCGCCAAGTAGCTGCTATACTGCGCCGCCTCGCTCCCGGAGGTTCTC
>DATJNL010000511.1:0-2832 GCA_035508175.1 Myxococcales bacterium | reverse complement strand
CGTCCCGAACACCCTCGGGACGGTCGTCGTCAACGCCACCTTCCAGGTCGCGGACGCCATCCTGTACCTCGCGGCGCTCGGTTTCGTCGGTCTCGGCGTGCCCACGCCGCAGACCGACTGGGGCTCGATGCTCTCGAGCGGCGTCGACTACGCGGCCGACGGATACTGGTGGGAGATCTACCCGGTGGGAATCGCCATCGTCCTGGTCGTCGTGGCGCTCAACTTCGTCGGGGACGCCCTTCGTGACGCGTTCGAGGTGCGTCTGCAACGCCGCTAGCGGTACCTTCCGGGCTAGCTGGTCTGGGGCCCTGAGCAGCGCTCGAAAGAGTTTTCCAAAGTAGTGCCCTGACCAGCGCGTTTGTCCTGCTGGGGTGCTCGCGTTTTGCTGCCGGAGGGTGTATGACCTAAACATGGCATCGATCATCGGCAAGACCATCAAGGGCCAGACCTACTACTACCTGCGCGAGGTCGCCCGAGTCGACGGGCGCCCGAAGGTGATCTCCCAGCGCTACCTCGGCAAGGCCTCCGACATCGAGGCGGCGATGGCCGGGGCGACCACGATGCCGGACCGCACCCGCCACCTCGCCTTCGGCGATCTCGCCGCGGTGTGGGCGATGCTCAAGCGGCTGCGTGTCGCCGAGATCGTCGACGAGGTCGTCGGGCCGCGGCGCCAGGACGCCGCGGCGTCGGTCGGGACCTACATCGCCCTCGCGATCCTCAATCGGGTCTGCGACCCCCGCTCGAAGAAGGCGTTCTCGGAGTGGTGGTCGACGACTGCCGGCGACCGCCTCGTGCGCCTTCCCGCCGCGGCGCTCGACCACCGCCGTTTCTGGGAGGCGATGGAGAAGATCAGCGAGAGCGACCTCGCCAAGATCGAGCGCCGGATCGTTCTTTTGATGGTCGAGACCTTCGGGATCGACCTGTCCGGCCTCGTGCTCGACATGACGAACTTCGCCACCTGGATCGACTCGGCCAACGACCGCGCCCCGATCGCCCAGCGGGGCCATTCCAAGCAAAAGCGCTCGGACCTGCGCCTTGTCGGCCTCGGCCTCGTCGTCTCGACCGACGGCGGCGTGCCCCTCGTCAGCCACGCCTACCCGGGCAACCTCCCCGACGTCACCCAGTTCCCGCTCATGGTGAACGAGCTGGCCTCGCGCTTTGCGAGCCTCTCGAGCGAGTCCGAGCCGGCGCGCCGGCTCACCTTGGTCTTCGACGCCGGGCAGAACTCCGAGGAGAACTACGCCCTGTTCGAGCAGGAGGGGGCGCCGTTCCACTTCGTCGGCTCGCTCCCGCCCTCTGACCATCCCGACCTGCTCGCCATCCCGAGAACGAGCTATCAAAGCGTCGACCCCGAGCGCTTCCCGGGCCTGAGCGCCTACGAGACGCGTAAGGTCGTCTTCGGGATCGAGCGGCGCATCGTCCTCACCCACTCCGAGACTCTTCACGCCAAGCAATCTGCTGGCTTCGAGCAGACCCTTGCCAAGGCACGCCGCCAGCTGTCCGCCGTCGCGGCGCGCCTTGCCCGGGGGCGCTGCCGCAAGACCAGGGACAAGGTCGAGGCCGAGATCGAGGCGATCCTCAAGGCGCGCTGGGTGGGGCGGGTGATCTCGACGAGGCTTTCTGGTGAGGCGCCCGCCGAGCTGCGCCTCAGCTACCGCACCAAGCCAGCCGCCCGTGCCGCGCTCGAAGAGGAGCTGTTCGGCAAGCGCGTCCTGTTGAGCGACAAACGAGTTGAGGAGGCCGACACGGCCACCATCGTCACCGACTACCGCTCCCAGGAGGCCGCCGAGGGCGACTTCAGGCAGATGAAGGACCCGAAGGTGGTCTCGTTCTCGCCGATGTTCCACTTCACCGAGCACAAGATCCGCGTCCACGTCGCCTGCTGCGTGCTCGCCCTCATGGCCGTCCGCCTCATGGTGCGCGAGGCCGCGCAGGCGGGGATCACCTTGAGCGTGCGCGCCCTGCTCGAGTCCCTCGCCGGCATCGAGGAGACCGTCCTGCTCTTTGCAAGCGAGCGTGGCCGGCCGAAGGCGAGGCGGATGCTCACCGAGATGGACGCCACCCAGCGCCAGCTCTTCGAGCTCTTCGGTCTTTCGGACTACGCACCGAGGGCGTCATGAGCGCCACGATCACCTCGCTACCCACGACCTGGGCGGCACTCGAGGCGGCGCTTCGGGAACGGCGCCCGCTGAGGGTCTGCTACCACGGCAAGGAGCGCCTCATCTGTCCGCACGCGCTCGGCTGGAAGTCGGGCAGAGCCATGCTGCTCGCCTACCAGAGCGGCGGGCACACCACTGCCGGGGCGCTCGACCCCGACCCGAGGAAGCGCTGGCGCTGCCTCGTCGTCGAGGAGATCGCCGAGGTGCTGCCGGCCGACCCGGCGAGCAGCTGGCAGAGCGCCGACAACTACGACCGGCGCCGACCCTTCCCCGCCATCGACGAGATCGCCGTCGCCATCACCTGAGCGGCCCCCCTCGACGAGTTAGGTACTACGCGCCGAGGGGCGAGAGACCATTGTTGACCAGGGAAGATCTCGTCCATCGATCCGTTAGCCCGGAAACTACCGCTAGCGGGGCGCCCGGGGATCGTACGGCCGCGGTCGCCGCGGTCGCCGGCCCGACCGGCTCGGCTCGACGGCCAGATCGCTCCGCCGGCCCAAGCGGTGGCCCGTCAGCACGCCCGGTCCCCGCGGGCCGCGCCTGCTCGCCTGGCCAATCTGTCCCGCTGGTCCGCTCTGCTCGCCTGGCCAACCGCGAGGTACCCGGCTCGCGCCCGCTTGCCCCGCGCCGCGCCGCGCCCCGTGCCATAACTGAGTCCCGAGCTCGCTCGGTT
>DATJNL010000510.1:0-17350 GCA_035508175.1 Myxococcales bacterium | reverse complement strand
CGGGGACTACCTGACGCTGTTCCCGAAGAACCCCAAGGCGTACAGCCTCCACTTCTACCATGGAGAGCTCCTGTACGATCAGCTGCAAGACTACGCCGCAGCCGCGCGCGAGTACGACTGGGTCGTCGCGCACGACGCGACCAAGCTCCAGGAGCACCAGAAGCCGGGAAAGTGGTTCGGGAAGGCGGCGGAAGACTCGGTCTACGCCTGGGAAGAGGTCGCGCGCCAGGCGGGCGCCAAGGAGCCTCCGCCGGTGAAGAGCACGAAGGAGCTGCCGATCCCGCCCTCACAGCAGGGGCTCGTCGACGCGTGCGAGCGGTACGTGAAGTATTTCCCGAACGGCCCCAAGGTCGTAGAGATCAACTACAAGGTCGCCCGGATCTTCTACGCCTACAATCACTTCGCCGAGGCAGTGAAAGGTTTCCTCGACATCGCGCTCAATCATCCTGACAGCGAGGTCGCCACCTACAGCGCCAATCTCGTGCTCGACAGCGACAACCTCCTCGGCGACTTCCAGCGCGTGCACGACAGCGCGCGGAGGTTCCTGTCCATGCCGAAGCTCGCCAAGGGCAAGTTTCGCGACGATCTCACGAAGATAATCGAGGAATCGGGCTTCAAGCTTGTCGAAACCGAGGAGAAGGCCGGCCGCTTCGAATCCGCCGCCCAGAAGTACCTCGGCTTCGCCGCGGACTTTCCCAAGGGTGTTCGCGCCGACCAGGCGCTGTGGAACGCCTCCATCGACTTCTACAAGGCTGGAGATTTCGACGCCTCCATCAAGGCTCGGCGACAGATCATTTCCGCCTATCCCCAGAGTCAGCTGATGCCGAAGGCGCTGTTCACGAACGCGCAGTCGTACGAATCCACGGCCGACTTCGCACAGGCCGCGTCCGCCTACGAGCGCTATGCCGCAGCCTACGAGAAGCAGGAGGGTGGTGGCGGGGCCCGAAGGCACGGACGCCGGCGCGGAGAGACGGCCACGCCCGGGCCGCGATTCGACGAGGGGAAGGCACAGGAGGGGCTGATCAACGCCGCCGTCTACCGTGCTGGCCTTCGCCAGTTCGGTGCGGCCATCAAGGACCGGGAGGCCTACCTGCGGCTCTGGCCCGCTGGCAAGCATGCCTCGAAGGCCGATCCCAGCGAGCAGGTCTTCGCGTCCTTGGCCGACGTTTACGAGCGGGAAGGCCGCCCGACGCTCGCGATCAAGCAGCTCGAAGAGCACGCCAAGCACGTGCTCCGCGATCCCGACGCCTACTTGAAGGTCGAAGGGCGGCTTCTCAAGCTCTACGAACGTTCGCACAACGAGCGGGTGGCACGGAAGATGGAGCAGGATCTCCTGGACTTCTACAAGCACAGCCCGAAGAGCAGACTGTCACCCGAGGCGATCGACGTCGTCGCCAAAGCCAGTTACGCAATGGACGAGGACACGTTCAACGCTTTCGACGGACAGAGGCTGCACCTGCCCGAGAGCCGGCTCATCAAGGACGTGAAGGCGAAGGCCGCGGCGCTTCTCTCCGTGCAGGACCAGTACACGAAGACGGTCAAGCTGGGCTCTGGGGATCCCGCGATCTGCAGCTTGTGGCGCATCGGGCTCGCGTATCAGAAGTTCGCGCAGTCTCTCTACGATGCGCCCGTTCCGCCGGCCTTGCGCAAGTCCGAGCAACTGGTCGAGACCTACAAGGATCAGATCTCGCAGCAGGCCATGCCCGCCGAGAACAAGGCGAAGGAGCTCTACGCCAACGCGGTCCAGAAGTCTCGGGAGCTGGGAATCTACAACGACTGCGCAGCCAAGGCCTTCCAGGGGCTCCGCAAGTACGACCCCGCGACGTACGGTGAAGTGCCCGAGGTGGCCCTCCCGATCCCGGCCAGAACCGCACCGGTCGTGCCCGATGGCCTGCTGGTGGCGATCGGGGCTTCTTCGGAAGCGGCGCCGCCCGCCGCGCCCATCGCGTCGGTTCCGATTCGAGAAGCGGCGCCCGCATCGGCGGCGCAAACCGCGCCACCGCCCGAGGCCGCCGAGGCTCCGGGGAGCACCGCGGCCGCTCCCGTGCCGAGTGGGGCACCTTCGCCCGCCACCGACCAGGAGCCGAACTTTTGAGGCCGGGCGAGCGCACGTGGCGCCTGCTTGGGCTCGTTCTCGCGGGCGGATGCGCCACCGCCGGCAAACAGGCCCAGCGCGCCGAGGTGCCGGCTCAGCCGGTTCAGGAGGTTACGCCGCCGGCGCACCCGGCGGGAATCAGCGCCCGAGCCCGGCGCCTGTTCGAGGAGGCCAACGCGGCATACGCCGCCCAGAGCAAGGGTGGAACCATCGATTACGATGGCCTGGCCCAGCGCTACCGTGAAGCCGCCGAGGACTCCCCCGCCTTTGCGGAGGCCGAGTACGACCTCGGGGTCGTGCTGCAGCAGGAGGGCAAGCTGGACGAGGCGGCAGGCGCGTACCAGGATGCGCTGCGGCGAAAGCCCGGCCTGGCGGAAGCTCAAGCGAATCTGGCCTGGATCGAGCGTACCCGCGGCCACCTCGACGAGGCAGCCCAACTCCTGGAAGCAGCCGTCAAGACGCGCCCCGCCGTCGCTGGACCCTGGGCAGAGCTGGCCGACCTGGACATGTCTCGAGGAGACACCGACCAGGCCCGGGCGATGGCCCGGCAAGCCTTGGCGCGAGATCCGAAGAATGGCCTCGCCTACCGCGTGCTACTGGAACAAGCCCTCGGCTCGGGCGACGACGACATGGTGAAGCTGCTCGCCCTCAAGGCGGCGAAGGTGAATGCGAAGGATCCGGCCATCCCCTTCGCGCTGGGGAGGCTGGCCTTGAAGAAGAAGGACAACGCCGGCGCCGTCGCGCAGTTCAAGGCCGCGCTGGAGCTCGAGCCAGGTTACGAGCCGGCGCTCATCGCGCTGGCGCAGCTTGCCTTCGACCACCAGGACTACCCGGCGGCAGAGCAGGGCTATCGGCACCTGATCCAGCGTGATCCCAAGAGCTGCAGCGCTCACGTGGATCTCGGCGTCACCGAGAGGGCCATGGGGCACCCTGACGTGGCCGAAGGCGAGTACCGAAGCGCCCTCCAGTGCGATCCCCACCTGACGCTCGCGTACTACGATCTTGGCCTCCTGTATCACCGCCAGAAGAACGACTGCGCCAAGGCTGTCGAGTTCTATCGAGACTTCATCTCGAAAGGCGCCGAGCCACCTCCGGGCGACCACCCCGTCTTTGCTGCCCTGCAAGAGTGCCAGCAGATCGAGCAGATGGCGGCGCAGCAGAAGGAAGAAGACGCCAGAGCGAAGGCCAAAGCTCCCGGACCAGGCGGGAACGCGCCCGCCGGCGGGGAACCTCAGGCCAAAGGAGCGCCAGCGGCTGCGCCGGCGCCAGCGGCCGGTTCTCCGCCAGCCTCACAGGCCTCATCGTCGGGAGGCGGCGGCGTCGCCAAGGCGCCTTCGACGAACAGCCCCGACGCCGGAGCTTCGGCCCCCGACCCAGCGGAGCCCTCCCTGTGAGGTTCGCGATGTTTCATGCTAGAGTTCCTGTCCGTATGCGAAAGAGCCTCGTCCTTCTTCCGTTGCTGAGCCTGCTGTCGGTGGCGGGGCCCGCGCTTGCCGATTCGCCGGGCGTCGTCTACGAAAAGAAGACGGTGATCAACTTCGAGGACGACACCATCCAAGGCGACTTGACGCGACCCGATGGGGAGTACGTCGAGGCACGCAAGAAGGTGAAACACTCGAACCTGATTCGCATCCGGGAGGAGTTCCGGCAGAAAGTGCTCCAGTCGGCCGGAGAGCTCTAGAGAACGCCCATGCCCACACCCGTCACGCTCAAGGTCTTCAAGGGCGAGTCGCTGGTTGCGACGCGGGAGTTCAACCTCGACATCATCAAGATCGGGCGCCTCTCGGCCGCCAACTTGTGCCTCGACGACGATCGGGTCTCGCGGATCCACTCCGTCATCGACACTTCCACCGGCGGCAACATCAGCATTCTCGACATGGGCAGCGCCGAGGGGACTTACGTGAACGGCAAGCGCGTCAACAAGGGCGTGCTCAGCTCTGGAGACGAGATTCGCCTCGGCAACACGCGGCTCGTCTTGGCAGTGGGGGCGGCGGCGGAAAGTGCCAGCCTCCAGCCGCTCGCGGAGACGCCGACCATCTCGGTCGCGCCGGAGTTGCTGTCGAGCCCCCAGGTGCCCGCCGCCGCACCCAATGGTACCCACCCGCCGGTCGTCGAGAGCGCCGTCCAGCCTCTTCAGCCTGCCGTCGCGCTCGCCGCCGCCGCCGTACCCGTCGCTGCCGAGGCGGCCGTGGCTGCGGCTCCTCCACGACCCGCGGGTGCCAGCCGGCGCCGCGCGGGAATCGACACGGCCGCCGACGACGGGGCAGATGACGGTGTGGAAGTGCGCGTCTTCTGGGGAGAGACGCTGCTCGGGTCGACATTTCAGGCCCATCCCAAGGAGATTCTCATCGGCGAATCGGAGGCCTGCGACTTTCAGCTCCCCGGACAGGGGTTGCCCGTCGCGGACTTCCCCATCGTCGAGAGCGCAGGCTCCGAGTTGCAGCTCGTCTTTTCGTCTTCGATGGACGGCGAGGTGCAGTTTCCAGACGAAGCGCCCAAGCGGCTTCGCGACCTGGTGACGGCTCGCCAGGCGCCGCCGCACGGCGAGATCTCGGGGTGTCACGCGGTCGCACTTCCCAGCGGCAGCTTCGCCTGGGTCGGCCTCGAGACCTTGAGGGTCGAGGTCGAGGCGAAGCCCGTCCCGCGTCGGGTCGTCGCGCCGTTCTGGCAGGGGCTCGATTTTCGCTACTTGAATCTCCTGCTCGTCTTCGGCTTCGGGATGCTCGCCTTCATCATCACCGCGGCGATGACGCCTCTGGACACGGACACCATCGCCGACGATCTGTTCCGCAATCCATCGGCCATGGCGAAGTTCATCGTCAAGCCGCCCTCCAAGACGAAGAACCCCTGGGCCGAGAAGCTCAAGGGCGACAGCAAGATGAAGGGGGAGATGGCCGAGAAGCACAAGGGCAACGAGGGCGCGATGGGCAAGAAGGACGCGCCCAAGCGCAACACGAAGGCGGCGCCCAAGGCCATCGACATCAATGCCAAGGAGATAGTCAAGAACAGCGGCCTCATGCGGTTGCTCGGCGGGGGCGGAGGCGGCCTCTCCACGATCCTCGGCACCGGGGGCTTGGGCGGCGAGTTGACCGGCGCGATGGGACACATGTTTGGCGCTCGGGCCGGCGACGCCGCCGGTCTCGGAGGTCTCGGCCTGCGCGGGACCGGACAAGGCGGTGGAGGGTTCGGCAACACCATTGGCATCGGCGACATCGGCACGAAGGGACGCGGTGGCGGCCTTGGCGGTTACGGGAACGGCGTGGGCAACATGGGCGGGAAGAGCGGCTCGGACGTGGCCATCTCCAGCGGCAACCCCATCGTGGAGGGATCGCTGGACAAGGAGCTCATCCGGCGTGTGATCCACCAGCACCGCAACCAGGTGCGGTTCTGCTACGAGTCAGAGCTCGTTCGCCACCAAGGCCTGAACGGCAAGGTCACGGTGAAGTTCATCATCTCGGCCAACGGCTCGGTTCAGCGGGCGTCGGTCGACCAGACCACGCTCGGCAATGCAACGGTCGAGAGCTGCATCGTCTCCCGCGTCTACCAGTGGCAGTTCCCGAAACCGAAGGGCGGAGGCATCGTCGTGGTCAACTACCCGTTCCTCCTCAAGGAGTCGGGAGACTAGATGCAACTCGCCCGAGGGTTCGCGCTGCTGGCGCTGGGATGCGTCTCACTGCCGGCCGTCGCGCAGCAGCGGACAGCCGTGTCCGAGGCCGCAGCGCCCGCGTTTCAGGAAGTCGAGCGCGGGGGCTACGCTGGCGCCGCGTTCGGTTTTGCACTGACGACGGTACCTGGAGAATCGAGCAAGCTCGCCACGGGCAGCGCCGTGGATGTCGAGCTCGGCTATGACCTCGGCAGTTACTTCGGCCTGGGAGCGTTCTTGTGGGCGGCGCAGCTGACGACGCCCAGCGACGCGACCCTCGGCGACTTCTCCGCCCTGTTTCCAGGCGCGGAAGTTCGTTTTTACTTGCCCATCGCCTCCGACGGCAACGGCGTGAAGAGGCTGTTCTTCGACGTCCGGGCCGGCGGTGGTGTCATGCTCTTCGAGCCAGGTGCCGTCGGGCCGGGTGCGACCGCAGCCGGGCGCCTCGGCATCTCGATCGAGTACTTCACGCGCCTGCGGCACTTCTCGGTGGGCCTCGGCGCCGAGGGCATCGCGGCCGCGCCGGGCGGCTCGGTGATGGCCGGCGGGACGGTGAGCCCCTTTGCCCGGTACAGCTTCTGACGCGCGTCGGACCGCTGGAAAGCTAGGGGCAATGGGGCCAGGCGGCGGTCAAAGCGTGATCGACCGGCTTGCCGCCAGCACGCGCGAGCAGCGCTGGGGGGAGGCTTTTCGGCTGGCCTCGTGGTTGGCGTGGCGGGAGCCCGACGCCGGGCAGGCGGCGGCCCTTTGGAGGCAGGCGGCCGACATCGCCGCCGAGAAGCTCGGCAAACCGAGCGAAGCCGAACGCTGCCTCGCGCGTTTGCTCGAGTTGTGCCCGAACGATCCAGCGGCGCTGGCGCAGAAGGCGGCCCTCGCAGAGGCCAAGGGGGCGGGAGAAAGCGCGGCGCGGCTGTGGGAGGCTCTCGCGGATGCCGATCCGGCGCGGCGAGCCGGCTGGCAGTTGCGCGCCGCCGATGTCTGGGAAGCGCGTGCGGGCTCGGTGTCCCGGGCCGTCATCTGTCTGCGGCAACAGCTCGCGGGCGAGCCGCACACAGAGGGCGTGAGGCAGCGCCTCTTCTTGCTCTTCCTCAGCCAGCGCCGGTTCGAAGCGGCGGCCTCCCTGTATTCCGTGAAGAGCGGGGCACCCGACGGCGAAAGCGCGGAGTCGCTTGCAAAGCTGGGCACCCTCCTCCTCGACGAGCCCATCGACCACGCGCTCGCGCGGCAGTGCCTAGAGCGTGCGGTCCAGCTCGGTCACGGCGGCGCGTCGGATGGCCTCCGCCGCTTGAGCGAGCTCGCCGCTGGCTGGGCGCAGACCATCAAGGCCTTGCGGGCCACCGCGGTCGAGGAGCGGGATCGACGGGTGGCGGCCCGGCTCTACCTGAGGGTAGCTCAGCTGCACTCCGCCTACGATCCTCAGGGTGCGGCCGGCGTTCAGGAGAACCTCCAGCGCTGCTTCTTGCTCTGGCCGGGGATGCCCGAGGGGTTGGAGACGCTCGAACGGCTGGCGAAGCACTGGCGCGATCCCAGCTGGGCGGTGCGTGGCCTGGAGGCGCTGGCTGCGTCGGCGCGCGATCGCACCGTAGCTGCGGAGCTCTGGGAGCGCGGTGCGCGACTCCTGCTGCTGGACGCTGCCGGCCGCACCCGGTCCGTCACTTTCCTCGAGAAGGCCTGTGAGCTGGACCCCTCCAGGCCCGGGGCATCCTGGCTTCTCGCGGAGTTGCTGATCGAGGAGGGGCAGCCGGCCGCTGCCGCCGAGACCCTCGAGAAGCATCTGGAGCGCGCCGGAAACGTCGCGGCGACGGAGACCCGGCTGTTCGTCGCGGATCTGCGGCTGCGGAAGCTGCGGGATCCCGAAGGAGCGCGCGCGCAGGTGGCCGCACTCGTCCGGGGGCCAACACAGGCGCCCCCGGTCGTCCGGGCGCTCGCGGAGGTGTGCGAGCGCCTGGCGGATGCCGAGCTGCTGGGCCACGTTCTGGAGATGCTGGCCGAAGCGGAGCCCACGGCTGGCCGCCGCCTCGATCTGCTCGATCGCGTCGCAGAGCTGGAAGAGGGCCTCGGCCGCACCAGGCAGGCCTTCCGGGTCGTCGCCGAGGCCCTCTGGCTGGATCCTGCCGATCGTGGCCGTGCGGAGCGCCTCGAGCGACTCTCGCGGGCGGCGGAGCTTCGCGACGAATACCTCGCGGCGCTCGAGGATGCCTTCGACGTCGCCGACGGAGCCGACGCGATCGCGGCGGTAGGCATGCGCCTCGCTACCGCGTTGGGCGCCGTTGCGTCTCGGGCCGCTGAAGCCCCCCAAGTATTGCGGCGAATCCTCGAGGCAAGGCCGGGCGACGTCGTCGTGACGGCGGCGCTCGACGCCGCGCTGCTTCACAGCGGCGCGACGGACGATCTGGAGGCCGAGCTGGCGCGGCGCCTTCCGGCAACGAGCGACCCGCAGGCGAGGCAGGCGTCGCTCCGGGAGCTGGCGAAGCTCCGCGAGGCGAGAAAGGCTGCGCCCCAGGAGCTCGCAGAGATCTACCGCGAGCTCTCCGACATGGCCCCCGCGGACGCCGCCACCCTGCACAAGCTCTGGCACGCCGAGAGCGCGATCGGAGACTGGGAGGGGGCCGCGCGCGCAATGCGCAGGCTGCTGGCGCTCGAGGGAGAGCCAGCTCGCGCCACCGAGTTGCGGCAAGAGCTCGCCGCGCTGGTCTTCGAAAAGCTGCATCGACCCAGCGAAGCGGTCAATTTGCTCCGAGAGATCCTTGCTGGCCGGCCTGGCCGGCCTTCGGCGCTGCGGTTGCTCGAGCGCATCATGGAGGAGCCCACGGGAGCCGGGGAGGCAGCGGCCCTCGCCCAGGAACAGTTCGCGCTGCTCGGCGATTGGACGCGGGCCGCGGCGGTTATCGACAGGCGGGTCAGCGGCGCCACAGATGCCTCCGAGAGGGCGCGGCTGCGGCTCGAACAGTCCCGGCTGCAGGAGGAAAGGCTGGCGGATCGCCGCGCCGCCTTCACCACCCTCTGCGCGGCGACACGCGAAGGCTGCGGCGAGGTCGTCGCCGCAGACCTGATTCGCCTCGCAGAGGGGTTGGGGCTGGAACGGGAGGCTTGCGGGGCCCTTCTCGATGCCGCCTCATCGGCACCGGCCCCGGAACAGTCGCTCTCGATGGCCCGCGCTGCGGCGAAGGTGGCCGCCGCGACCGAGGACGGCGAGCGGTTCCTCCAGGCACAGCAGATCATCCTCGAACTCGTTCCGGACGATCCCGAAGCGCTGTCTGCCTGTGCCCAACAGGCGCAAGCCAAGGGAAAGGCCGAAGAGGCGGTGGGGCTACTGCGGCGACAGCTCGCGGCCACCAAGGGGAAGGCCGAGCGAGCCCAGCGCTGGCGGGAGCTCGGCCGCCTGCTCGGCGAGCAACTCTCCCGCCCCGCCGAGGCGGCGGCGGCCTACCGCTCGGCTCTGGAGGAGGGCGCCGATCCGCTCGACGTGTTGGGGCCGCTGGCAGCCGCCCTCTTGTCGGCGGGGAGCCCTCGGGAAGCCGCCGAGGCCCTGGTTGGAGAGGCGGCGCTGTGGGAGAAGCGAGGTGATGCAGCGCGCGCGGCGCGAGCGCGACTGCAGAAGGCCCGCATTCAGGACCAGGCGCTCGGGGCGTCGCAGGACGCCGTCGCGGAGCTGCGCGAGATCCTCGCCCGACGCCCGAATGATCCCGAAGCTCTCGACGCGCTCGAGAGCATGCTCGGTGGAGTTGCCCGCCGCGAAGCCGCGGAAGCGTTGGTTGCGGTCCACGAGCGCAACCAGGATCCGCAGAGGCTCGTGCAAGCTCTAGAGACGCTGGCGGATTCAGAGACCGATCCGGCGGAGCGAGCGGGCATCCTGCGGCGGATCGCCCAGGTGCAGGCCGGCCCCCTTCGCGAGCCTGCCCTGGCGTTCGCGACCCTCGTGCGCGCGGTTCGGCTCCGGCCGCGGGACCTGGCGCTGCGTCAGGAGGTGGGGAGGCTGGCGACGGGGGCTGACCTCGCGTCCGACTTCGCGCTGCTCCTCGAGGAGCTCACGCAGCGGGCGCCGGCCGAGCAGGCTACGCCCCTCTTCCTCGAGCTGGGCCGACTTTGGGAGGGCCCGCTGCGAGATCCGCAGGCGGCCCGCTCCTGGTACCACAAGGTCATCGAAAACGATCCAGGCAACCGAGAAGCGTTGGAAGCCATGCACCGCCTCGCGGGCAGCGACCCAGACGAGGTCACGGCGACCGCGGAGGCCCTGGCGCTCGCGACCGACGACCCCGACCGGCGCCTCGAGCTGCTCAGAGAGGCAGCTGCACACGCCCGCGGAGCGCATGCCCAGGCGCTCTGGACGCAGGTGCTCGCGACCGCGCCGGAAGACAACTTGGCGAAGCAGGCCCTCGAGCAGCTCTTCGATCAGGAGGGGCCCGATCAGATCTGGTCGGCGGGCTTGCTGTCACCGATCTACCGGCGCTCAGGGGACGCCGCGAGGTTGCTGCGGGCCCTCGAGGTCGAGGCCGCCTCCAAGACAACCCCGCGGGAACGGCTGGCCGCCTGGTCCGAGGTCGCCGAGCTTGCGGAGAGCCTGGGACAGGAACCGGCCGCCTTTGCCGCCGGCCTTCGAGCTCTGCGGGAGGCTCCCGGGGACTTCCCGGATCACGAGCGGCTCGCCAAGCAGGCGGTGGCGCTGGACGCGGTCGAGGAACTCGCTTCGCTGTACGAGGAGCTGGCCGAGCAGTGCCAGCCCGCGGCAGCAGAACGGTCTCTCCTTCTCGAGCGGGCGGCCGGACTTCAGGACGGTGCTCTGAATCACCCCGAACGCGCGGCAGAGCTCTACGCCAAGCTCCTGGAGTCCGCACCCCAGCGGGGCGACGTCGTGCAGCATCTCGTCGATCTGCACCGGCGCTTGGGCCGCGATCGCGATCTCGCCGATCTTCTCCAGCATCAAGCACGACTCCTCTCACCCGAACCCGCCAGGAAGAAGGAGCTGCTTTTCGAGGCGGCAGCCTTGATGGAGGGGCGGCTGGTAGACCAGGATGGTGCCATGGGCGCTTACCGGGAGATTCTTTCCGTCGATCCCAGAGACCCGGCTGCTCTCGAGAAGCTCGGGGCCCTCCTCGGGGCGGCAAGACGCTGGGACGAGGTCGTCCAGCTGTTCCTTCAGCACGCCCAGCAGGCGGCGACGGCCGGCGATGCGGCCGAGTCGCGAGCGCTGCTCGTGCGCGCAGGGGTCGTTCGTCAGCAGCACCTCGGAGACCCTGCCGGCGCCTTGCAGTGTCTGGCTGCCGTTCTCCAGCAGTCGCCCGAGGATGTCGCCGCGCTGGCGGCGCTCGAGGAGCTCGCGGGCACTGCGACGGACGTGACCGTCCGTGCCGCGGCCGCTCAGGCCTTGGAGCCGTCCTACCGGGCGAAGCACAATCTCCCCGCGCTCGCGCAGGCCCTGCAGATGCAAGCGGATGCAGCGGTCGGTCCGGCGCGCAGCCAGCTGCTGCTGCAGCTCGCCGGCCTGTACGCCGATTCGATGGAGGCGCCGGAGATGGCCTTCGTGGCTGCCAGCCAGGCGCTGAAGGAGAGCCCCGAGGACGCCCAGGCCTTGCAGTGGGCCCTCACTGCCGCTGAGCGCGCAGGCGTCGCCGAGGAGCTGGCGGGGCTGCTCTCCGAGCTGAGTCCCGCCATCGCGAACGCGGAGGCCGCCAGACGCATTCATTGGGCTTTGGCCAGGCTGTACGAGGGTCCGCTGGGCGATGCGGCGCGCGCCGCCGGCGAGTGGCGCCAGGTCCTAGAGCTAGCGCCGGACGACGACGAAGCCTTCCAATCGTTGCAGGCGATCCTCTCGACGAACGGCGATCACGGTTCGTTGCTGGAGTTGCTGCGCCGCCAGCTTGCCGTGGCGGAGGACGTCGGTCGTCGGGTCCAGTTGCTTCACCGCATCGGCGCCATCCAGGAGAGCGCACAACAGGACCCGGCCGGCGCCTTCAATACGTACCGGAGGCTCGTCGAGCTGGCTCCCGAGGATCGGGCCGCCCTGGCGACTCTGGAGCGCCTCTGCATGGCCCAGCAGCGGTGGCCGGAGCTGGCGCCCGTGCTGGAGCAGGAGGCCCGACTGGCGGGTGCCGCCAAGGATGGACCGGCGCAGGCAGCATTCCTCTTTCGGTTGGGGCAACTCGACGAGGGGCCCCTGCGCGATCCCGAGGCCGCTCTGGCTCTCTACCGCGCGGCGCTGGAGGCCCAGCCAGGGCACCCCGAAACGGTGGCGAGGCTGGAAGCCATCCTGGCCGCGGACCCCAGGAACGTCGTCGCCGCCGAGCTCCTCGAGGGCGTCCACCAGACGTCCAAGGACTGGCCCAAGTACGCGGCGGCCCTGGACGCGCGTGCCTCGGCGACTCCCGATCCGCAGACCCGCCGCGACGTGCTTCTCGAGCTCGCCCGCGTTCGCGAAAAGCACCAGGGACGGGCCGACCTCGCGTTCATCGCACTGTGTCGGGCTTTCCGCGACGACCCGGCGGATCCCGCGCTTCGCGCGGAGCTCGAGCGGGTGGGCGAGTTGGCCGAAGCCTTCGAGGAGCTCATCGGCGTTTACGAAGAGGAGCTCGAGCGCAACGTATCGCCCCAGGTGATGGTGCCGCTGATGCTCAAGGTCGCCGACCTGCTGGATCGGCGTGCCGGCGACAGCGATCGGGCGCTCACGTTCTACGAGAAGGCGCACGAGATCGACGCCAGGGCGAGCGCCTCGGCGCTGCCGGCCCTCGAACGCATCTACCGGCAGAAGGAGCGCTGGGACCGGCTCGCTGACGTGCTCGACGAGATAGCGGCGTCGACGGCCGATCCCATCGAGCAGGCCTCCATCCTGTTCCGGCTCGGGCAGCTCGCGGAGGAGCGCCTGGGCGCGCCGGATCGCGCGGCGCGGGCTTACGAGGCGCTTCTCGAAAGGGACCGGTCTCACCTACCGACGCTCCGGGCTCTCGAGAGGCTCTACGAACAAGCGGGACGCGGCCCCGATCTCTTCTCGGTCCTCGAGCGGCAGCGCGAGCTGACGCCGGAGGGTCAGGCGCGCGACCGGATCGTGGCCCGCATGGCCGACGTCGCTTCCGCCCAGCTTCACGACGACGCGCGGGCAGCCGATCTGTGGAAGGACGTGCTCACCCGCAATCCCCGCCTCGAAGCCGCGCAGGTGGGCCTCGAAGGGGTGCTGGAGAGGCTCGAGCGCTGGCAGGAGCTGGCCGATCTGCTGCAGGGGCGGCTCAAGGGAACGGTCGATCCACGGGAGATCACCCGCCTGAACGACAAGCTCGGCTGGGTGCAAGGTGTCAAGCTAGGCAAGGCTGACGATGCCGCCAAGAGCTTCCGGGCCGTGCTGGAACGCGACCCGAAGAACCGGCGGGCGCTCGAAGCGTTGCGCGACATTCACCAGACGCGCGGTGAGCGGGAAGAGCTCGCGGGGATCCTGCGCCGGCTCATCCCCCTGCAGGAGGATGCGACGGGGGTGAAGGCCGTCCGGCTGCAACTCGCCCAAGCGCTCGCGGGTCTGGGGCGCCGCGAGGAGGCCGTCGAGGCGGCGCGCCGAGCTCTCGATCTCGAGCCCCACCAGGTGGAAGAGCTCGTCAAGGCCGAGGCGATCTTCCGCGAGCTGTCGGCCTGGCAAGAGTGCTTGCGGGCCATGGACGCCCGCGCCGAGCTCCTCGCGCCGGAAAAGCCCGAGGAAGCCATCGCCACGTGGTTCGAGGTCGCCGATCTACATGCGCAGGCGCTCAAGCGCCCGGAAGGCGGTGCGCCGGCCCTGGAAAAGATCCTCGACCGCGATCCCGGGAACGATCGTGCCGCCGAGGCCCTGGAGAAGATCTACGGCAAGACCGGAGATTGGCGCCGCTACGCGGCCCTGCTGGACAAGCTCAGCCACCAGGCGCCCGACCCTGCCAAGCGGTTGGCGATGCTCCGTCATCTGGCGGAGATCCAGGAGCAGCGCCTCGGTCAGAAAGACATGGCCTTTCTGGCGCTCTGCCGCGCCTTCCAGCTCGATGCGGCCGACCCGAAGGTCGCCGAGGGCATGCGCCGTCTCGCGCGAGAGACGGGCGCTCTCGAAGAGCTGGTCGCCGTCTACGAGACCGTCGCGGAAACCGTCGGCGATGGACCCTCCGCCGAACAGGTCCACCTCACCCTCGCACGGATCCAGGACGAGGACCTCGACGACCCCGACGCTTCCGAGGCCTCGCTGCGCAAGTGGCTCACCCGCGAGCCCGCGAGCCTCGCGGCGGTCGAGCAGCTCGGGGCCCTCTTCCGAAAGCGTGGCAGAGCCCGCGAGCACGCCTTGGCGCTGGAGCAGAAGGTCAACATCGTCGGCACGCTCGACGAAAAAAAGGTCGCTCTCCGGGAGCTCGCCCGCTGCTACGACGAGATGGGCGACACGGCCGAGGCCGTCGGATCGCTGCAGCGTGGCCTGGAGCTGGACTCTGGCGACGCGGCGCTCACCCAGGAGCTGGCCTCCCTCTTCAGACGGGAGAAGGCCTGGCCCGACCTCGTGGCGTTGCTGCAGCGGGCACGGGACCAGGTGGCGGACGGGCCCGAGCGCGCGGCGCTCCAGCTTCAGATTGCCGAGATCACCGAGCAAGGGCTGGGAGACGACGAGGCGGCCATCTCGGCCTATCGAATGGCACTCGAGCTCGATCCGAGCGCCCTGCCGGCGCTGGGGGCGCTCGAGAGGCTGTACAGCAAGCTTGACAGGGCCGCCGAGTTGCTGCGCGTCTACGACCGGCTCGCCGAGCTGTCGGAGCCGCGCGAGCGGGTGAAGGTGCTGCTGAAGGCGGCACTCGTCTGGGAAGAGAAGCTCGCGAATCCAGTCAACGCGATCGCGTGCCTCGAGGGGGTCGTCGCGCTCGATCCCAAGGCCGCCGGCGCCCTGCGAGATCTCGAAAGACTGTACCGCCAGACCGGCGACGGCGAGCATCTGGCCCTCACCCTGCAGCGTCGCTTGTCGGTGGCCCAGGACGCCGCGGAAACCGTGGCATTGCACGTCTCGCTGGGAGAGGTCTGGGGAAAGAACCTGGGTCGCCCTGACCAGGCAGAAGCCCTGTTCCAGCGCGCGCTCCAGATCGATCCGAACAACGCCGCTGCCCTACATGCCCTGGGTGAGCTCTGCGAGCAGAGCGGCAAGTGGCCGCAGGCCCTCGAGATGATCGGCCGCGAGGCCCGACTCGCCACCGAGGCCACCCAGGCCGTCGACCTGCACCACCGCGCGGGGCGAATCTTCCTGGAGAAGCTCGAAGACCCGGCGCGCGCGGCGAGCGAGCTGGAACGTGCCCTGGAGATTGATCCCGCGCACCTGCCCTCGCTGCGAGCCCTCAAGGCCCTCTACGAAAAGGGGAAGGACGACGAGGGTTACATGGACATGGCTCGGCGGGAGGCCGAGGTCGTGGCCGATCCCGCCGAGAAGACCGAGCTCTACTATTCCCTCGGCAAGTACCACCAGGACGTCAAGGAGGACGTGCCGGGAGCGGAGCGCTGCTACCTCGAGGCCCTTCGGTGGACACCCGATCACCTCTCGTCGGCGCGCCCGCTCGCTGACATCTACCAGGGCCGCAGCGACTGGGAGAACGCGGAGAAGATGCTGGACATCGTCGTCGCCGCCGGGAGCGACGACCCGAAGGATCTCTGTCGCTACTGGTATCGGCTCGGCTACGTCGCCGACAAGCGTGAACGGCAGGAGAAGGCCCTCGATGCGTACCGGCGCGCCTACGAGCTGGACGCGACCTACTTGCCGGCGCTCGAAGGGCTCGGGCACCTGCTTGTCCAGACGGGTCGCAACGACGAGGCGCTCAAGATCTATCAGGCCATTCTCATTCACCACCGCGACGATCTGACCGATCTCGAGGTGGTCGAGATCTACTGGCAGATCGGCACGATTCACCGCGCCATCGGGCAAGGCGATCGTGCCCAGAAGGACTTCGAGAAGGCCCTGGAGCTCGATCCGAGTCACGAGCCCTCCCACCAGGCGCTCGTCGAGCTATTCGAAGAGGCCGGTCGGTGGGACGCCGCGCTCGAGCACCGGCAACGGCTGCTCGACACGCTCGAGGGCGAGCCGCGCTTCGTCATGTGCATTGGCATGGCCAAGCTCGCGCGCGACCACCTGGCCGACCCGTACCAGGCAATTGATGCCTACCTCCAAGCGCTCAAGATCCTGCCGGACTCGCGCGAGGCACTGGAGAGCTTGCTCGCCCTGTACCTCGAGACGAAGCAGAGCCAGAAGGCCGTCGAGGTGCTGGAAAAGCTGATCGCCGTGCCCGCCGTGCGCCAGGATGCCAGGGCCCTGAAGGGGTTCCACTTCAAGCTCGCGCAGGTCTATCGCGACGAGATCAAGGACGACGCGCGGGCGATGGAACACTTCAACCTGGCCCTCGATGCCGATCCGACGTTCATCGAGGCCTTCGCGGCGCTGGAGACGATGCTCAGCGAGCGGCGCGCCTGGCCGGCGCTGGAGCAGGCCTACCACGCGATGATCAAGCGCCTGCCCAAGACGCCCGAGACCCAGCAGGCCCGGCTGGCGCTGTGGCGCAACCTGGGCGAGCTCTACCGGCGCGCCCTCAGGAACGTGGACGGCGCGATCACCGCCTACGAGGTCGTGAGCAAGGGCGATCCCGCCGACGGCCAGGTGATCGAGACGCTGGCCGATCTCTACGCGAGCAAGCCAGGGCTCGAGGCGAAGGCCATCGAGGCCCACCGGGCGGCGCTGCGCACGACCGCTCAGCCGGCGCGCAACGTGAAGGCGCTCGCCGGGCTGCACGCGGCTCGAAAGGAGTTCGACGAGGCCTACATCACCTCACAGGTCGCCGTGCACCTGCTCGGCGACCGTGATCCGGACGAGGAACAGGTCGTCGAGCGGCTCAAGCGCTTCGCGCGCGAGACCGCCACGCGACCGATGACCGACCGCCTCTGGACGGAGCACCTGTACCACGAGCGCCTGCGCGGCCCGATGGCGGAGGTGCTTTCCATCTGCCAAGAGGCCACGGGAGGCGCCTTTGCCGTCGATCACGGGCGGCTCAACGTGAACCCCAAGCGCGATCGCGTGGACGTCGCCAGCTCCATGCTGTTCTTCGTCAACATGTACAAGTACGTCGCGCGCACGCTCTCCATGGAGGCCCACGAGCTGTTCAAGGTTCCGGGGGCCGCCGGCCTCGCGCTCGGCAACAGCTGGCCCATCTGTTTTCTCGCGGGCGAGGACATGTTCAAGGATCGACCGAAGAAGGAGCTCTGGTTCGCGATCGCGAAGGCCATGGCCTTCAGCCGTCCCGAGCTGGCGATGGCGCGTCTCCATCCCCGCGAGGAGCTGGAGGCCATCTTCCAGGCAGCCCTTTACCTCGCCGTCCCGTCCTTCAGGCCCACCGCCGACCCCGGCGAGCTCCAGCGGCAGGGTCGGAAGCTGGAGAAGGGCCTGTCCGAGGCGGCGCGGCCGGCTCTCTTCAGAGCCGCCCGCGAGTGCTTGAAGGACCCGAATCAGACCGAGCTGCGAGGCTACATCGAAGCGGTCGAGCACACCGCCAACCGTGCCGGCATCTTGCTCTGTGCCGACGTGGAGGTCGCCAAGCGGTGTCTGGCGCGCGATCCGGGCGTCGCCGCGCGGCTGCCCGAGCGCAGCAAGGTCCGGG
>DATJNL010000509.1:0-6435 GCA_035508175.1 Myxococcales bacterium | reverse complement strand
CGCGACCTTCCCGACGGTTTCCTGCCGAAGCTCGCGGACACCCTGAAGCGCGTGGCCGAGCTGCGCGAGGAGATCGACAAGCTGCTCACGCGCAACCGCATCTTCCTCGACCGCACCCGAGGCACCGGGGCCATCGCCGCGGCCGATGCGATCGACTACGGCTTCACCGGCCCCTGCCTGCGGGCCTGCGGCGTGCCGTACGACGTCCGCAAGGCCCACCCCTACCTCGTGTACGACCGCTTCGAGTTCGACGTCCCCGTGGGATCGAACGGCGACAACTTCGACCGCTATGCGATGCGCATGGAGGAGATGCGGCAGAGCGCGCGCATCCTCGAGCAGGCCGCCCTCCAGATCCCGGCGGGCCCCGTCATCCTGGACGACTGGCGCTACGTGCTGCCGCCCAAACCAGAAGTCTACGGGACGATCGAGGGGCTCATCGCCCACTTCAAGCTGGTGATGGAGGGCGTGCAGGTGCCGGCGGGCGAGGTCTACGCCTACACCGAGGCGGCCAACGGCGAGCTCGGCTGGTACGCCGTGTCGAACGGCACCGGCCGGCCGTACAAGCTGCACGTCCGTGCGCCGGGCCTGCCCATCCTCTCGGGCCTCGGCCACATGATCGAGGGCTCGATGCTCGCGGACCTGATCCCGACCTTCGATTCGATCAACATGATCGGCGGAGAAGTCGAGCAGTAGCGGGAGCCTGCGGCCGACGCCATCCGTGCCCATCCTCTGCTTCGGGGGCAGCAACCCGAAAGGAGCGGCCGATGAGACGGCACGTGGGGTGGTGGACGGTCGCGGCAGCCGGGCTCTGGCTCGGCGGCTGCGCCACGACGCAACCGGTCGGGTTCGGCGAACCGACCGTTTCCGACGCGGACCTCGGCAGGCTGAGCCCGCAGCAAATGGAACCGACGAACCGCGCGCAGGCCGCGGTCGACCAGGCCCAGCAGCAGCGGGACCGAGCGGCGCTGGAGCTTCAGGACGCGCGCAACCAGCTCGCGACGGTGCAGCCGACGGTGCAGGCTGCGGATGCGGACATCAAGGCCGCCGAGGCGCAGCTGGACGCCGCGAAGGACACCGGCGACCCGAAGCGCATCGCTGCCGCGCAGCACGAGATCGACGTCGCGCAACTCGAGAAGCGGGCTCGCGAGGCGCAGCTCGCCTACCTGAACCAGGAAGTCGACCTGCGCAAGGCTGACGTCACCCTGGCCGACAAGCAGGTCGCGCTCGCGCAGGCACGGCTGGAGCAGAGCAAGCTGGAGGCGCTGCAACAGGCGCACAACCCGGCGGCGAACAAGTACTCACCCGCCGCCTTCGAGGCACTGGTCGAGAGTCGCCAGAAGGATGTCGCCGACGCTCACTCGGACGTCGCCAACGCACAGCAGACGTCGAACCAGGCCTTCGACGACTGGCAGGCCTCGCGGCGCGAGTATGCAAACGCCCGCGGCCTGCAACCGGCGCGTGGCGAAGAAGCGCCGGCCGCCCAGCCGCCGTCGGGGCAGCAGAACACTCAGCCGAACGCACCGCAGGCGCCAGGGCAGCAGAGCACTCAGCCGAGCGCGCCGCAGGCGCCGGCGCAGACGGGGACGAAGCCTGGCAGCCAGACGCAGGGAGCCGAGCCGCACGAGCAGCAGAACGGCCAGTGAAGGTTCGGGAGGCGGGGCACCGGCCCCGCCTCCCACCGATCAGTAAGCACAGTAGCAGGGTTGCTGCGCCGGGCTGTTGCTGCAGCCGCTGCCCGCGCACGACGAGTGGACGCCCTCGCTGGGCCCGCAGTACGAGCTCGAGCAGGTCCCGCTCGGCGCGCCCGCGGCGCAGTGGTAGTACCAGCAGCTCTGCCAGAACGTGTCGACGCAGGTGCCGCCCTTGGGGCACTGCGAGTTGGAGCTGCAGTCGCAGTAGTACGCGGTGGTGCCGTGACACTTCGCGCCGAGGTCGATGCAGCCCTCTCCCGAGGCGCAGGCGAGGCCACAGCCGCCGCAGTTCTGAGCCGTGGCGAGGCTCGTGAGGTTCCCGCCGCAGCACAGATCCCAGATGCCCTTGCCGACCTGGGTGCCGTCGGCTTTCGCCTTGCCCGCACAGCCACCGGCGCCGTTGCAAGTGTACGTCTGGCAGGCGTTGCTGCCGCTGCACGCCGCACCCTTGGCCTTCGGCGCGTAGCTGCACTTGCCGCCCGAACAAGCTCCCGCGGCCGCGTAGCAAGCGCCTGGGGGCGAGTTGCAAGCCATCGGCGTTCCGGCGCAGGTGCCGCTGCCGTTGCAGCTGTCGTTCACCGTGCAGGCGTCGCCGTCGTCGCACGTGGAGCCCTTCGTCTTCGGCGCGTAGCGGCACGCGCCGCCGTCGCACGCACCGGTCGATTCGTAGCACTGCCCGGGCGGCGTGGTGCAGGTCACCGGCTTGCCGGTGCACCCGCCGTCGCCGTCGCACGCATCGGCCGTCGTGCAGGCGTTCCCGTCGTCGCAGGCCGCACCCGTCGCCAGCGGGGCATAATCGCAGCGACCGCCCACGCAGCTGCCCTTCGGCTGGAAGCACTGCGCCGGTGGGGTGTCGCAGCCGCCGTCGCAGCTGGAGACGCACACGCCCTGCTCGCAATCGTGGCCGGCCGGGCACGAGGCGCCGAGGCAAGCCGCGGGCACACAGCCGGCATCGCCGCACACGTCGCCCGAAGGACAGGCCGCGGCGCCACAAGCCGTGGGCAGGCAGCCCTCGTCGGTGCAGAGCGTTCCGGCGGGACAGCGCGCGCCGGCACAGACGGCCGGCTCGCAGCCGCCGTCGAGGCACAGGTCGCCCGTCGCACAGGCTTCCGGAACGCCACAACTCACCGGCCAGCAGGTCCCGTTGGCGCACGTCTCGCCCGCCGGGCACACGACGCCGAAGCAGTCGAGGGTGACGCAGCCACCGCCGCTGCAGACCTGCCCCGCCGGGCAGGGGGTCGATCCGCACGACGTGGGCTGGCACGCGCCACCGGCGCACGCAGAGCCCGGCGGACAGCTCAGACCCACGCACGCGGTGGACACACACTCACTGGCGAGACACACGTCGCCGGGAGGGCAGACCTGCTCGGTGCAATCGGTGTCGTAGCAGCTGCCCTGGACGCAGACCTGCGTCGAGGCGCAGGCCGGGCACTGCGGACCGCCGTCGAAGCCCGCATCGCCGGCGACCAGGGCATGACCGCACGCCGCGGTCCCGGCGAGCCAGACCATGGAGAGGCAGCGGGCACTCACGTGCCCAGGATACGACGTTTCCAGGGGCCCACCACGGGCTCTCCACGTTTGGCTTGGCCTTTCCGCCGCCTTGGGCTAGATCTCCCTGGCCTGGCGAAGCGTTCCTCCGATGCCCGACCAGCCCGCGCCGAAAGCCGACTCCAAGGAGCCTCCGAAGCCCGCGCCGCCGCCCGGGTTCGTGAACGTCATCATCGACGGCAAGCCTCTGCTCGCCAAGGCCGGGACCAACCTGATCGAGGCGGCGAACCAGGTCGACGTCCACATCCCGTTCTACTGCTACCACCGTCGGCTCACCATCGCGGCCAACTGCCGCATGTGTCTCGTGAAGGTCTCGAATTCCCCGAAGCTCGTGCCGGCCTGCCAGACGCCGGTCTCCGAGGGCCTCAAGGTCACGACCGACAGCACCGAAGTGATGGAGAGCCACCGTTCGGTGGAAGAGCTCCTCCTCTACAACCACCCGGTCGACTGTGCCATCTGCGACCAGGCCGGGGAGTGCAAGCTTCAAGATTACTACATGCAGTACGACCACCGGCCCTACCGGCCGACGGCGCCAAAGCTGCTGCGGCACAAGCGCAAGGAGATCGGGCCGCTCGTCGTGCTCGACCAGGAGCGTTGCATCCTCTGCACCCGCTGCGTGCGCTTCATGAAGGAGGTTCCGAAGGAGCCGCAGCTCGGCGTCTTCGGCCGCGGCAACCGGGAGTACATCGACGTCTTCCCCGGCAAGCCGCTGGACAGCAAGTACGCCGGCAACACCGTCGACATCTGCCCCGTGGGCGCGCTGCTCAACCGCGACTTCCGCTTCAAGGCGCGCGCCTTTTTTCTCTCCGAAACGCCATCCCTGTGCACCGGATGCTCGCGCGGCTGCAACACCTTCCTCGACCACTACGACGGCGTCAGCTACCGCTACCGCCCTCGCGAGAACGACGCGGTCAACCAGGCCTGGATGTGCGACGACGGGCGGCTCACGTACCATCGGCTCGTCGATGGACGTATCACCGAGGCTTTCCGCGGCCGCGTGGGGCAAGGAAAGGCAACGCCGCTCGCCGAGACCCTCGCCACCGCCGCCGCCAAGCTGAAGCCGCTCGCCGGTGAGGCGCTGGCCGTGCTGGTCTCGCCGCAGCTCTCGGTCGAGGACATGCTGGCCATTTGCCTGCTGGCGAAGGAGGGGCTCGGCTCGCCGGCGATCTACGAGGGCGGCCTCGCGTCCGGTGACCAGGACGACCTGCTGATCCGCGGCGACAAGAACCCGAACCGCCTCGGCCTGCGCTGGATCGCCAAGGCGTTCGATCTGCCGCTCCGCGGCTTCGACGCACTTCTAGAGCAGGTGGATCAAGGGAAGGCCAAGGGGCTCTTCGTCGCCGGGGCCGAGGTGCCCCAGGAGCCGCAGCTCGTCGCGGGCGTGCTCGAGCCCCTCGAGCTGATCGTGATCCAGACGACGAACCAAGGCGCCGTCGCGGGCGCCGCCGACTTCCTGCTGCCCGCCGCGACCCACGCCGAGTGCGACGGCCATTTCGTGAACTTCGAAGGCCTCGTGCAGCGCTTCCAGGCGGCGTACCCGCCCTGGGGCCAGGCGCTGCCTCACTGGAAGCTGGCGGAGCTCCTGCTGAAGGAGCTGGGCTTCGTCTACCGCTGGGCCGGGGCGCGTGAGGTTTGGGACGAGCTTGGCAAGCGCGTCCCGGAGCTCGCGGCGGTCGAATGGAACGAGCTGGGGCCTGGCGGTTTCGAGTCGCCCGGCCTCGCCGGCCGTCCGGCGGCGGCCGACGCGCGCCCGCCCGGCTACCGTGAACGCGTGGTGACGCCGGCCTGGCAGGTGAAGAAGGTCGGCTGATGGGACGGCTCTTCAAGACCTCGCTGGTGCTGCTGGGCATCCTCGTCCTCATCGGCGCGTGGGCCTGGGGCGGCTACATGACGGCCGATCTGCTGGAGCGCTGGATGGGCGCGGCGCTCGGGCAGGCCATCGCCGCCATCGTCTTCCTTCAGTTCCTGTTCGTGATGATCGTGGCGACGCTCCTCACCATCGCCGAGCGCAAGTGGAGCGCCGCGATGCAGGATCGCATCGGTCCCAACCGCGCCGGTCGCTTTCTGGGGATGTCCTTCGGCGGCATCCCCCACATCGCCGCCGACGCGCTGAAGATGATCTTCAAGGAGGACGTGGTCCCGACCCAGGCGACGCGCGTGCTCTACCAGCTCGCGCCGGTGCTGAACTT
This sequence comes from Myxococcales bacterium, assembly GCA_035508175.1. Lineage (GTDB taxonomy): Bacteria > Myxococcota > Myxococcia > Myxococcales > JAKAPL01 > DATJNL01. The sequence continues at coordinate 1,007 of DATJNL010000509.1, read as the reverse complement.
CGCGCCCATCTTCTGCCTGTTCGCCATCGTGCCCATGGGCCCGCCCGTGCGCTTCGAGCACGTGGTGGACGGGCGGCTCGTCTCGCTCGTCGCCACGCTGCAGATCGCGAACCCGGACATCGGCCTGCTGTACGTCTTCGGCATCGCCTCGCTCGCCGTCTACGGCGTCTCCCTCGCGGGATGGTCCTCGGGCAACAAGCTCGCGCTGCTCGGCGGCGTGCGCGCCAGCTCGCAGATGATCGCCTACGAGGTCGCGCTCGGCCTCGGGCTCGTGGGCATGATGATGACGGCAGGTACGCTGCGGCTCGACCAGATGATCCAGGCGCAGTCCCAGGGGCTCTTCGGCAGCGCCTGGCTGCCGGCGTGGGGCATCTTCGTGCAGCCGCTCGGCTTCCTGCTCTTCTTCGCGGCCGCCTTCGCCGAGACCAAGCGCGCGCCGTTCGACCTTCCGGAGGGGGAATCCGAGATCATCGGCTACTTCATCGAGTACTCGGGCATGAAGTTCGGCATGTTCATGATCGCCGAGTTCGTCGAGGTGGTGACGCTCGCCGGCATCGTGACGGCGGTCTTCTTCGGCGGCTGGCACCTCTGCCCCGCGGCGGACGAAGGGCTGCGCGAGGTCGTGGGCAAGATCGTCCGCTGGCGGTTCAGCGATCCCGCGAACGTCGCCGGCTCGACGGCGCTGACGCTCGCCGTGCTCCAGACGGTCATCTTCGCCGCCAAGGCGCTGCTGCTCTGCTGGCTGCAGCTCGCGATTCGCTGGACGTTCCCGCGCTTCCGGTACGACCAGGTGCAGACGCTCGGCTGGCGCATCCTCTTGCCGGCGGGGATCGTGAACGTCTTCGCCACCGGCGTCTGCCTGCTCCTCGATCCCTCGCTGCGCCTGCTCGGCCTCGTGGGCCTCGCCGAGCTCGCGCTGGGCGTGGGCATGGCGCTCGTGGCGGGAGGCCGCCAGCCCACCGCGCGGACCGTCGCCGTCGCAGGAGGTCATTGATGGCGGACGAACC
>DATJNL010000508.1:0-23226 GCA_035508175.1 Myxococcales bacterium | reverse complement strand
ATCAACGCGCGCGTTGGTTCAATCAACGCGTGCGTTGGTTCAATCCACGCGCGCTTTGGTTCAATCAACGCGTGCGTTGGTTCAATCAACGCGTGCGTTGGTTCAATCAATGCGCGCGTTGGTTCAATCAATGCGCGCGTTGGTTCAATCAACGCGTGCATTGGTTCAATCAACGCGTGCGTCGGTTCAACCAACGCCCTGGTTGTTCCGGAGCCGGTCGATTCACCCGGAAGGCCCCGTCGTTCTTGGGGAAATGCCTAGCCTACGGGCATCGAATCAGGCCGCTACCCTCGCCGCCGTCGGCACCGTCGCCGGGAGGCGCCGGCTCATCCAGGCCTGATCGCGCAGCGTCAGCGCCGCCCACGGCTGGATCCAGATGATCGCGGGCGAAAAGTACGCGTAGGCCAGCAGCCACAGTGCATCGACGCTCCAGTCCGAGCACAGCGCCTGGGCGAGGCCCATCAGGCTCGGGAGCCCCAGCGTACCCAGCCCTGCGAGTCCTACCAGCGGATGCGCGGCCATCACGGCCAGCAGCGCGTAGACCGATACGAACGACATGGGCACGCCAATGAGCGTCCCGATCACGTGCGCGAGCACCACGGGCACGGCCAGCCGCTCCCAGCCGCGGCGGCTCGGCGGGTGGCGCAGCGCCATCAGGCTCTCGCGCACGTCGCTGCGGTCCCAGCGCAGGAGCATCTTGCTGATGCCCCGGTAGTGCAGCGGGACCAGCGTGTGGACGGTGGCCGTCGACTGGTACCGGGCCTGGTAGCCCGCACGCATCAGCAAGGTGGTCAGGTAGCGATCCTCGCCGGGGCCGACGTGCGTGCCCCAGAAGCGCTGATCGAGCCACTGCGGCAGAAGCGGGCGCAGGGCGGGCAAGCGGTAGGCCGCGAGGGCTCCGGGGCAGCAGAGCACGGTGCCGCTGACCGACTGGGCGGCCCGCAGGAAGTCGAAGGTGACCAGAAATTGCGGCGCGAGCATCCGCGAGAGCAGCGAGCCGGTCCGGTTGTGCACGACCACCTTGCCGGCCACGGCGCCCACGCGCGGGTCCGCGAGTGGCGCCACCAGGTGGCGCAACGCATCGGGCGCCACGATGCAGTCGGAATCCACCGTGACCACCACCTCGCCCGCCGCCGCGGCGAAGCCGGCACTCAGGGCGGCGCGCTTGCCGCGGTTCTGGGGGAGGCGCACGAGCTGGATGCGATCGGGGTGCAGCCGGGCGGCCGCCTGCATGTGCTCCCAGGTGTCGTCGCGGCTGCCGTCGTCGACTCCGATGATGTGCAGCTTGCCCGCGGGATAATCGGCGCGCGCGAGGCTCAACAGCGCGTTGCGCACCATGCGCCCCTCGTTGAAGGCGGGTACGATGGCGGTGACGGTGGGGCAGAACTGGCCGGCGGGCACGGGCCGGTAGAAGAGCCAGAACGCCGTGCGCATGGTGGTGAGCGCGAGCATCCCCGCTCCGGAGAGCTCGACCCAGAACGCGACCCCTGCGAGGCCGGGGATGCCGGCAAGCCAGGCCTCACCGCGTGCGAAGCCGCCGGCGAACAGCTTGCCCCACAGGGCGGCCAGCACGCCCACGGCGACGATCCGCAGCGCAACACGCACGGCGTGGGGTGGCGGACGGATCGGGCGCAGCTCGTCGAGAGGAGCGTCGGCGGGCGCCGGCGCCAGCTTCAGGGTAGGAACGCGCAGAAGGGGGGCCATGCCAGAGGTCTCTAGCAAGGCGTGCACCATCAAATTTACTTAGTAAATTCAGCCACCAGGAACGTCAACGCTAGCCGAAACGGCAAGGCTTTCCGGGATTGGGCCGCCCGCCGCCGACGACGGAAACTCTTTCCCGGTTCGGGCGGTTCTGCCCGACGTGCTGGAAGAACTTTCCGAGTCGCGACTCAGGGGAGCGGGTAGTCGAGCACCACGGCCGTCGTGGCGGTCTGCCCCTGCACCGCGGTGACATCGCCCAGCGGGAAGGTGATGGGATCACCGGTACCGGGAATCAGGCCACCCGAAATGGTGTCCTCGAAGCAGAAAGCGCTGTATTCCCCGGGCGTGACGTCCGTGAAGGTCACGGTGGCGGTGGTCGCGGGACCCAGCGCCACGCCCTCGACGTCGGCCTGGTAGTATGGCTGGGCGTTCGGGTTCGGCGACGTGTTGCCGGCCGGCCAGTCCGCGGCGGTATAGAGGGCGCAGTAGATGGGGTGACCGGAGGTCGGCGGATCGCCGAGGGTGCCGGTCAAGCCCGTCTCCAGCGACACCTGCACCTGGACCGTGGAGCCCCCCGGCCCCGTGTCGATGGTGCCTTCGTAGCCGCAACCGCACTGATCAGTGCCGCCACCCGAGATGCAGAAGAGCGAGCCCGGCCCCGGCCAGTAGAAGCCGACCGCGTAACACATCTCCTGCGGATAGGAGAGCGCGACGGTCCCGGCGTTGTCCCAGTTGCACGTGACCTGCAGCTGGTCGGATGGCCCGAGCTCGATCCCGCCACCGTCGGCGAAGATCGTGATGGGAGGCGAGTCCCACTGCTGCGTCTCGTACAGGAAGCCCGCGTCGGTGATCGGCCCTCCGTCCGCCGCATGCTGCAGCATCACGGTCACGCCGGTGCCGTAGGCGTGCTCGTGCCCCTGGATGCTGTAGAACGTGAGTGCGCTCGGCGGTGAACAGGTGGCGCCGTTGGAGAACGAAGCGCCCGGCGCGATGTTGATGTTCTGGGTGCCGAAGAAGTAGGCATGGGCCTGCTGCGTCACCGTGCCGGCCGGTGCGTACTTCACGGCGAAGCCGCTCTGCACCGCCGACAGCACGTGGTCGGTGGCATTGATGTAGTGCGTCTCCATGACGAGCTGCTGCCCCGCCTTGAGGTGGAAGCCCACCCCTGACGGCAGCGAGATCTGCTCGGTGGGGTTCTGGGTGCCCATCACCTCCACCCACGACGGCTGCCCGCCCTGGCTGCAAGGCGTCGGCGGCAGATCGATCGAGTGGTCCACCGTGTAGACGATGAGGTGGTGACCGCCGATCGACTGCTGCATGGCGAAATCCGAGACATCCACGTCCTGCGTGTTGGTCGCCTTGAGGAACGTGCACATCACGATCTGGGTGCCGGGCTGGACCGTGAAGGGACCGGCGCTGTAGCTGGCGTCATAGCCGGGGAACGTGAAGGGAGCGAAGCCGGCGTCGGTCCCCCCGGTGGTGGTGCCGCCGTCGGTACCGCTTCCTTTCCCGCCACAGGCGGCCAGAGCGAGGACGAGGGCAGCGACGGCGGTGCGCATGGGGCCTCCGGGCGGTCCGGCCGCTCAGTTGTAAGCGGGCGGCCAGGCCGACGCAAGCCCACCCGCGGCCCGAGCGTTCTTCTCGAGCAGGGCGAGATTCGCGGTGAGTGCGAGCCCGCCGGTGCGCTCCGCGACTTCCGCCAGGAGGAACGGGGTCAGTGCCTTGCCGATGACGCCGGCGCGCTCCGCGGCCTCCACGGCGTCGGTGACCGCTGCCTCGACCATCGCCGCCGTGAGGCCGTCGACGAGAGGCGGCGGAACCGCCACGAGCGCCCCTCCGCCACCGGCGGCGAAATGCGCCGCGAGCGCGGCCGCGAGAGCGGGCGGCTCGTCGAACCGGTGCTCGAGGCGCAGGCCGTCTTCGACGGCCGGGCTGGTGTAGAAGGCCGGGAAGACCGAGGTCCCGTGGCCGAAGACCGGTACCGAATAGGTCTCGAGGCGCTCGAGCGTCGCGGGCAGGTCCAGCACGGCCTTCGCCCCGGCGCACACGAGCGCGATCGGCGTCTCCGCGAGCGCGCGCAGGTCTGCCGATTCGTCGGGGTGCCGGGAGAACTGTCGGTGCACGCCGCCAATCCCGCCGGTCGCGACGACGCGAATGCCGGCCAGCCGCGCCACGGCCAGAGTCGCCGAGACGGTGGTGCCCGCATCCGCCCGCCGCTGCACGAGCGCCCCGAGGTCCCGGCGGGCGGCCTTGGCGACCGCCCGCGATCGGTCCGCGAGCCGCGCGAGCTCCGAGGCCGCGAGCCCGACGGCGAGCCTTCCCTCCAGCACGGCGATCCCGGCGGGCACCGCGCCGGCGTCGCGGATGGCGCGCTCCCAGCGGCCGAAGGCCGCCGGCCCGTCGTCCTGGGGCAGCCCCTGCGCGATGACGGAGGTCTCGAGCGCCACGATCGGTCTGCCAGCCCGCAGGGCGTCGGCAACCTCGGCGGAGAGCCGCAGGATCTCGGGGCCCGGCAAGCGCTAGCCCACCCGCAGCCCGTACTGCGCGATCTTCTTGTCCAGCGTGGGCCGCGAGATGCGCAGGGCGCGAGCCGCATGGAGCTTCTTCCCCCCCGCGGCCCGCAGCGCCGACGCGATCGCCGCGCGCTCCACCGCCTCGACCGCCTCGGCGAGCGAGCCGGCGTCCTTGCGGCCCACCCCCGCGCGGCCCAGCCGGACCGCCACCGGCAGCGCCCAGGGTTCGACGGGGCCGTCGCCGGCGGTGAGCGCGAGCCCCGCGAGGCACGCCGTGAGCTCCGTGAAGTTGCCGGGCCACGGGTAGGCGGCCATGACCTCCAGCGTGTTCGGAGCGAGCTTCGGCACTGGGCGCCCCACGTGGCGGCACACCTCCGGCAGCACCCGGTCGACGAGCGAGGGGAGCTCCGAGCCCAGTTCCCGCAACGGCGGCACGGCGATGGTGGCGCCGGCGAAGAGCTCGGCGATGCCCAGCGGCAGCCGCTGCTCCTCCACCAGCTCGTCCACGTCGGCTTGCGAGCTCGCCACGAGGCGCACCGTGGTCGGCAGCCGCGGGTCGGAAGGCTGCCCGGCCTCGAGCTCTGCCAGCGCCGTGACCAGCCCCGCGGGGTCGTGGAGCTCTCCCAGATCACCGAGGTACAGCGTGCCGCCCTCGGCCCGTGCGAGCCACACGGGCCAGCCCGTCGCCTTCACCTGCGCCATGCGCGGGGCCTGGAAGGGATTGCCATCCCGGCCCCGGCGGTGCAGGAGATCGGCCAGCGCCTGACGGCCGGTGGAACGTTCACCCACGAGGAGCACTGGACCCTGGTGAGGCGCCGCCTCGAGGATACGGTCGACCAGCTTGCGCAGCTTCGGGCCGAACGCGGCGGGCTTCTGCTGCCACAAGCCAAGGGCGAGATCACGGCTGCCACGGAGGTTCGCGCGGGCGCCGTCCCAGCTGCGGCCACAGAGCGCAGCCCCGGCGGCGACGAGCTCGAGATCGATCGACCCGTAACCGCCGGCATCGCGCTCGATGAACAGGGCGAGCGCCTCGGTGCCCAGCGGCGCTCCCAGCAACACGTCGGTTCCGGCGGCCCGCCCGTTTCGCAGCGCCTCGACCCACCCATCGGGGAGCCGCGGGGTGCCCGGCCCGCGGCGGACCAGCACGTCGAGGCGCCCGCTTCCCGGCGGCAAGTGCAGGAGCCCGGCGCGATCGGCGCCGAGCACTTCGGCCAGTGCGGCGAGCCCCAATCGCAGGATGGCGGCCGGCGTCGGCGCGGCCGCCCAGGCGGCCACGGTGCGTTCGAGCTTGCCCAGGGCCGTCCCTCCGCCGTCCGGACCCGGCGACCGGAGATCGATGAGCGGCTGGCGGCCCTCGACCCGCTCGAAGAGCGGCGGCGGATCGAAAAGGAAATGGCTGAAGCCGACCTGCAGGCGGTCCCCGGGAGCCAGCGGCTCCGTGCCGCGGACGCGCCGGCCGTTCTTGAGGATCCCGTTGCGACTGCCGAGGTCGGCGATCTCGAAACCCGCCGCCGCCGGGTGAATCTGCGCATGTCGGCGGGAGACGCGGCGATCGTGGAGGACCACCTCGCAGGTCGAGGAGCGGCCCATCGTGAGCTCCCGCTCGATGTCGAAGCGAGCGCCCACGTTGGGTCCGGCGACCACCCAGAGGGTCGGCATGGCGAGGAGGGTCTCGCGGGTGAAGCGCGAGTGTCAAGAGACGTGACAACCGCCCGGCATAGGGACTCGGGATCCGCTTCGCCGCCCTCGCGCCTCCTGCTATCGTCCCTGCGTGGCCGAGACCGTCCACCAGGAGATCGAACGACTCCGGCGCGAGCTGCACGAGGCCAACCACCGCTATTACGTGCTTGACGCTCCGACGATCTCGGACGCCGAGTACGACCGCAAGCTCAAGCGGCTCGGCGAGATCGAGGCGAAGCACCCCGACCTGGTGACGCCCGACAGCCCCACGCAGCGGGTGGGAGCGGCGCCGGCGGAGCGCTTCGAGCGAGTCACGCACCGCCAGCCGATGCTGTCGCTGACGGACGTCTTCAGCACCGAGGAGCTCGCCGAGTTCGACGCGCGCGTGAGGAAGCTCCTCGGCCGGGACGAGATCGAGTACGTCTGCGAACCCAAGCTCGACGGGCTGGCCATCGAGCTCATCTACGAGCGAGGCCTGTTCGTCCGCGGCGCGACGCGCGGCGACGGCCTCGTGGGCGAGGACGTCACGCGCAACCTCCGGACGGTCCACTCCGTTCCGCTGCGCTTGCTGCCGCCTGCGGATGGCCACGTTCCCGAGCTGCTGGAGGTCCGCGGCGAGGTGGTGATGCTCAAGGCGGACTTCGCGAAGCTCAACGCGCGCCGCGAAGAGGCGGGCGAGAGCGTCTTCGCCAACCCCCGCAACGCGGCCGCAGGCTCGCTCCGGCAGCTCGACCCGAAGATCACCGCGAGCCGACCGCTCTCGGCCTTCTTCTACGAGGTGGGCGAGACGTCGATCGACTTCCGGACGCACTGGGAGAAGCTCCAGACGCTGCACGCGCTCGGGCTGCGCACGAACCCGCGCAACCGGCGCTGCCGCGGCCTCGCTGCGGTGCAGAAGTACGTGGCCGACATCGCCGCGCAGCGGAACGACGAGCCCTACGAGATGGACGGGATGGTGGTGAAGGTGGATGGCGAGGACGAGCGGCGGAGGCTCGGCTTCGTCTCGCGCGCGCCCCGGTGGGCGGTGGCCTACAAGCTGCCGCCCCAGGAAGAAACGACGGTGGTCGAGGCCATCGACGTGAACGTCGGGCGCACCGGGGCACTCACGCCCGTGGCTCACCTGAAACCGGTGCGCGTGGGCGGCGTCACCATCTCGAACGCCTCGCTGCACAACGAGGGAGAGCTCGCACGGAAGGACGTGCGCGTCGGGGACACGGTGCTCGTGCGGCGCGCCGGCGACGTGATCCCGGAGATCGCGCAGGTCGTCCTCGAGAAGCGGCCGCACGGAGCGAAGCCCTATCCCTTTCCGACGACCTGTCCGGCTTGCGGCTCCGCGGCGGTCAAGCTCGAGGGCGAGGCCATCACGCGCTGCGTGGGCATGGCGTGCCCCGCCAAGCTGCGCGAGGGGCTGTTGCACTTCGCCTCGCGCAACGCCCTGGACATCCGCGGACTCGGTGAAGCACTCGCCACCACGCTCGTCGACGAGAGGCTGGTGCGGCAGCTCGCCGACATTTATGCCATCCCGCGCGAGAAGTGGCGGACCCTGCCGCGCATGGCGGACAAGAGCGCCGACAACGTGCTCGCGGCAATCGAGAAGAGCAAGTCGACGACCCTGCCGCGTTTCCTGAACGCCATCGGTATCCCCGGCGTGGGTGAGGCGACGGCAAAGGCACTGGCGCGGGCCTTCCCCACGGTGAAGGCGCTGATGGACGCGGACGGAGAGGCCCTGCAGCGCGTCCGGGACGTGGGCCCGGCTCTCGCCGCAGAGATCCGCACGTTCTTCCAGGAGCCGCAGAACCGCCGCTCGATCGAGCGGCTCCTCGAGGCCGGGGTGCGCCCGCAGGCCGAGGAAGCCCCGCAGGGCGGCGTGTTCGAAGGCAAGTCGCTGGTGCTCACCGGCACCCTGGCGGCGCTCTCGCGCGAGGAGGCGAAGGCGGAGATCGAGCGGCGCGGCGGCCGCGTTTCCGGTTCGGTGAGCCGCAAGACCGATTACGTCGTCGCAGGCGACGAGCCCGGGAGCAAGCTCGAGAAGGCTCGCGAGCTGGGCGTCGCGGTGCTCGACGAGGCGGCCTTCCTGGACAAGCTCGGGAAGCAGGGGCGTCGCTCGGGGCAGGGGCATGCCGGTTGATGCGGAGCGGCTCGACATGATCGTCTCGGGCCGCGTGCAGGGAGTCTTCTACCGCCACTCGACCCTGGCCGAGGCACAGCGACTGGGGCTGGTGGGCGCGGTGCGCAACCTGCCCGACGGCGCCGTCGAGGTGATCGCCGAGGGGCCACGCGAGAAACTGGACGAGTTGCTCGCCTGGTGCCGCCACGGCCCGCCGATGGCGCGCGTGGACGACGTGATCGTCAAGCGCGGCCTCGCGAAGGGCGAGTTCCGCACCTTCCAGGTCGAGCGCTGATCAGTTGTGACCGCTGCGGACCAGCCGCTCGACCTGCTGCAGCGCGGCCTTCAGCTCCGGATCGTTGGGCTCGCCGCGGTCCTGGGCCTCGAAGAGGTCGAGAGCGCGGGTCGCGGCACGACGGACCTCCGAGGCGCGGTCTGGCGTGGTGGTCCCGCGCACCAGCGCCGCGAGCTGGCCGACCAGCGCGCCGACCACGTCTTGGCGCGAATGAATCTCGGGGCGCAGCAACCTTCGCGCTTGCGAGAGATCGATCACGGGCGCCGGCGCGCGCGCCGGGCCTGCCTGTTGCTTCCGTGTTTGGTTGGCACCGAAAGGGAGCTCGAGTTGCTTCATCGAGAACGGAGCATCGCCGCAGACCCTGACGCCGGCAAATTTTTTCCTCCGAATGTCACGGAAACGTTCTTGCCGTAGGGGTTCGCATCGCGGACACTGGGCACATGGTGGAGGTTCGTCCCCTCGCAGGCGAAGACGTGCCTCTCCTCGCTCGGCTGGTCGCCGGCACGCCGCTGTGGCAGCGCTACGGGTACTCGGAGGCGCGCTGCGCAGCCGATCTCGGGGCCGCGCTCGCGGAAGGACAGGATGCGCTGTTCGCGGCCGGCCCCCCAGGCGCTCCGCGCGCGCTGGCCTGGGTGCTGCGGCGGGGAGCGTTCGGCCGGGCGCCCTACCTCAAGCTCCTGGCCGTGGCGGAAGGCGACCGCGGGCAAGGCGTGGGCGCGGCGCTCCTCGCGGCGGCCGAGGCCGTGGGATCCGAACTGGTTTTGCTCGTGAGCGACTTCAACGACCGTGCGCGCGCCTTCTACGGAAGGCAGGGCTACCTCCAGGTCGGCGCGCTCGCGGACTTCGTGCTGCCGGGAGTCACGGAGCTGATCCTTCGGAAGGTGGCGACGGCCCGTCTCCGACCGTGAGCTCGAGGGCTTCGCGGCTGTGCGCCAGGGCCTCGCGCACCTGCGCCGCGGGCTGCGCGAGCGCCGCGATGCACTTCGCGACGCCGGGATCGCCGGCAACCCGGTCCACCGCACGCTCGAGCATCGGACTGTCCTCCAAGCCCAGCGCAGCGCGGGTGGCCGCCTCGGCGTCCGGCGTGTCGCTGTCGGTGAGGCGTTGCGCCGCGAGTCGCTGCACGGCAAGGCGCAGCGGTACCGACGACGTCGGCCTCCCCACGGCGAGCGCCGCCTCGGCTCGATCTTCGAGCAGGCGACGGCACGGCAATTCCGCCGCGCGGAGAGCATCGACCGCCAGGCGGACGTCGCGCAGGGGTCCAGCCACCTCCGCCGGCAGTGTGGCAGCCGCGCCCGCGTCGCCCGGAAGGCTGGCCGCCGCCGCGAGGAGCGCGGGCGCCGCCGCATCGAGGGCGACGGCGTCCAAGGGATCGGCGACGGGCGTTCCGGCATCCGTTTCCGCACCGAGGAGCGCCGCACGCAGCGCTTCGAGCTCGGCCCGCGAAGCGGCCGAGGCCGCCGCCGGCACGACCTCCGACTCCGGTCGGGCCGCGAGCGCACCTGACAGCAGCAGCGCGCCGCACGCCGCTGCGCCGAGCCGCCGCCAGACCGCCGTCGCTCGCAGCGACGACACGACATCCGCGAAGTCCGCAGGCCCCGCGGCGTCGCGGTCCGCGCGGCGCGCCCACGCACCGAGAGCGCGTTCGGCCCTTCTGCGCGCCAGGATCCAGGACCCGGGCCGCACGTGGGCGAGGGTCTGCTCCCCTTCCGCGCCGAGCTCGCGCAACGCCTTGCGAGCTTCGGCGGCGCCGGAAAACGCCTCCCGCGGGTCCAACGACTGGCAACGGGAGATCCACGACCCCAGACGAACGGTGGCGGGATCGCGGGCATCGGGCAGAGGCGCCCAGTGGAGAAGCGGGGCCCCTCCGCGCAGCAGCGCTTCGGCCACCCGCCCCACGGAATAGACGTCGCTGGCGGCGCTCGGCTCGCCGGCCCTGCCGGGCGGGACGAAGAGTGTGCGCGCGTCGCCCGAGCGCGGCACTCCCTCCACGGCAGACGCGTAGACGTCCTGGATCCGGAGGCAGCCGGCGCGGAGGTCCAGCACCAGGTTCCCGGGGTGGAGGCGCCCATGCGCGCGCCCAGCCGCATGCAGCGCCTCGAGGCCCGCCAGCATCTGCAAGCAGAGCCCCGCCACGACGGATGCCGGCTGCGGCGAGGCCAGGAGCAGATCCAGCGAGGGGCCGAGCGCCAACTCGCTGACGAGCACCACTCCGCCGCCCGACGGCTCCACCCGCAGGAGCCGCGCGACGTTCACCTGGGGCTCGGGAGGCCAGGGAAGCGGCGGCAGCGAAGCCGGCGGCGCCGCCGCGAACCAGCGCAGCGCCACCGGGACGCGGGTCGTCCGCTCCAGGCCGACGCGCACGTCGCGCGCGAGGACCGGCCCGACGCTCAGGCCCCGCCAGATCACCGCCGGCTAACGGCCGGCGGTGGGCATCGATTCCTCGAACTTGGGCAGCTCGTCGAGGTTCGGCATCAGGGTGACCTCGATTCGGCGGTTCTGCGCCTTGCCTTCGACCGAGGCGTTGGAAGCGACCGGATCATACTCGCCGTAGCCGGCGGCGGAGAGACGCTGCGGCTCCATGCCGTCCTTGATCATGAGATTCAGAACCTCGACGGCGCGCGCGGTGGACAGGTACCAGTTCGACCGGAATTTCGCGGTGTGGATGGGCGTGTCGTCCGTGTAGCCGGCGATCTGGAAGCTTCGATTGGGGATCGCCTCCAGGACCTTGGTGAGCTCCGCCAGCGCATCCTTCCCCGCCGCCTTGATGTCGGTCTTCCCGGGGTCGAAGAGCACGTTGTCCGGGAGCTTCACCACCATCTTGCCGTTGCGGATGACGACCTGGAGCTTGCCGGAGTCGATCATCCCCTTGAGCTGCGACAGGAGCTTCTGGAACAGCGCGGCGCGATCGCGCTCCTGGGCCTCCTGCCGCTCGAGCTCGGCGAGCTGGCTCTGCAGCTTCGCCATGTCCTGTGCGAGGCTGCCCTTTTCGCTCGCGAGCTGCTGCGACTTCTTGCCAAGGGCGGCGAGGTCGAGCTGCTCCTTCTCGGCGAGAGCCGTCGCCTCGGCGAGGCGGGCCTCCACGTCCGCCTTGGCCTTCTCGATTTCGGCGATCTTCGCCTCCATCGAGGTCTTCTGGTCCGCCGCATCCTGGTGGCAAGCCTTCAGCTCAGCCTCTGCCTGCTCCCAGTCGCTCTTGTAGCAACCAGTTGCAGCTCCGACGAGGGTGAGGATGCCCACGATCTTCGCGCTTCGCATGTCGAGACCTCCTTGGGGATCCGAGAGGGGGCGATGATAGCCGGGCCGCCGTCGGGTGCAAGGACAACCGCCGCTCCGAGGCTGCGGAGAAATGCCGCAATCTCCGCAGCGTTTCTCCCCAAGCCCTCTTCCCCCGGCACGGATCGCCTTTGAAATCGCCGCATCGGCGCTGGCACGAGGGCTGCTAGGTACGATTCACGACGGCCGGGGCGATGCCCGCTCCGCCGAACCAAAGAGGTACGTCATGTTGAAGAGAATGCTGCTCGTCGCCACGCTGTCCGCCCCGTTCGCCTTGGCGAATGCCGCCCTCGCCGCCGGCACCGGCTCGTCCAAGCCGGCCAAGAAGTCGACCCGGAAGTCGCGCAAGAGCAGCAAGGGCGCGAAGAAGGACGTGAAGACGGCGGGCGAAGGCAGCGCCGCCCCCACGCCGTAATGCAGGCCCGGCCCTCTCTCTCGCCCAGGGGGAGAGGGCCGGTTGGAGGCGGATGGATCAGCCGCCCAGAGCGGCCCGCAGCAGCGCGAGGAGCGGCTCGGGCCGGATGCCCGCGTCGCCGAGCTCGCGCGCGAGGTCCTCGGGCCCGACCGCATTGCCCGGCTGCCACAGCCCGATCAGGGCGTCGCCGGCGGCCTTCTCGTCCCACCAGGCTGGCCCGAATCGCTTCTCGAGCCACGCTTCGATCTGCGCAGCGAGGAACCAGGCGCGGAAGTAGTCCGCCGAGGCGAGGAAATCGTCGTGATCCACCAGCCAGCGGTCGGCGTCCGCGTCGGAGAGCGGAAAGCCGTAGGCGCGCGACAGCGTGCGCCGGTAGAGGTCACGCGGATCGGCGGCGCCTCGAGACCAGGCTAGATTGAAGAGCAGCTTCCCGGCGTAACGGCGCAGCAGGTACAGCTTGCGGACCGCGGCGCCTCGAACGAAGGCGGCCGCCCGGTCGCCGCCGAGCCCGACCTTCTCGGCGAGCCAGCGCGGGTTCTGGATGAGTCCTTCGAACAGGAACGCGAACGCCTCTCCGACGGTGCCGTCGCCGAGCAGTTGCAGCTCGAACGGCTCGTCACGCACGTGCGCGTACTGCTCGGCGTGGCCCGCCTCGTGAAAGAGCGACTCGTAGTCGGAGACGCCGCCGAGGGGCTTCACCGACAGCCGCACGTCGCCCGGCACGGCGATCGGGAAGCAGACGGCGCGAGGGTCCTTCTTGGGCAACGGGGCGTCGTCGATGCGAAGGTTCGCCTGCTTGGCCACGTCGATCCCCAGGCCGGCGAAGGTGGCGCGCAGCGTGGGCAGGAGCTTCGCGGCGGGAAACCAGGCGTCGAGGGCGGGGTTGCGATCGAAGCGCGGGACGTCCGCGCGGCGCATTCCCGCGAGGCCGATGCCGAGCTCGGCATGGATCGCCGTGTTCATCGAGCGCTCGTAGAGGGCCTGGGTGCCGTCCAGGACGTCGTTGGCGAGCTTGCTGAGCCGCTTCGGGTCCACCTCGCGCAGCGCCTCGGCGAACTGTTCGGGGCGCGGGTACCCCAGACCGGCGAGCGCCTGGCTTGCGACGGCCTCCTTGCGCTCCAGGATGGGGTTCAGCTTGCGGACCACGGACACGGCGGCTTCCGAGATCTGGCCGCGCAGCCCGTAACTCACCTCGTTGGCGAGCAACTGGTTCAGCTCGCGGTAGGGCTGTTCGATGCCGGCGGGCGTCACGAAGGTCGCCTCGGCCTCCAAGGTGAGCGCCTGGTCCGACAGCGGAGCCACCGCGCGGCCGACCGCTTCGCCGATCAGGTACAGCCTGAAGAGCGTCAGGGCGCGCCTCTCTCGAGGATCGTCGGTGAGGCCGAGCAATCGCCCGACCGCCCCGATCGCATCTGGGCTGAAGAGCGCCTGGTGGCCCCGATAGGTGGCGGCCACGTCGACCGCGTCTCCGTAAACCCAGTTGCGCCAGTACAGCTCCGACTGGCGCGCGAGCAGCGCCTTGGCCTCGGCGCGCATCGCCTTCACCCGTTCCAGGAGCTCGAGGGGCACCCGGGGAGGCTGCGTAGCTGGCGGCCGCGGCACCGGCCGCCCGGTCGCGCAGGCCGCAACACAAATCGAGGCGCCGAGGAGAATGGCAGCCCGTCGAGTCGATGTGACCGCCATCGCCTCCGGCAGCTAGCACGCGGCGTGGTGAAGGATCAATGGAGGAATGGATCGATCATCTGATCGGGGCTGCCTTCTTCCATCTCGTCCTGTTGATGATGCGTGGGATGGGAACGCCTCCGGGCGCTCGGCTCCGCGGTGCGAGCCGGCGTGGTCTTCGGCGCTCTGGAGCGGCTGGCGGCGACGGGGGCGACGCCCTTGGCGGCGGCTGGTGCCGCTGGCGCGGGAGGAGCCGGCGCGGTCGGAGGCGCCACCTCCCGGACGACAGGGGGCGCCGGGGCAGGCACCGCCGCCTGCGCGGCGGCGGGCGTCGGCAATGGGGGAAGCGCGTCCTCGGCCGGAGTGGGCGCGGCTTCCATCACCTCGACCGGTGCCCGGCGGAGACCCGTGTATGCCGCCAGGGCCGCGGCCGCCAGGGCCATGCCGATCGCGCCGGCCAGGATGGACCGGCGCAACGGCGAACGCTCGACCGCTGCTGCAGCCTTGGGCGTGCCGGGAACGGGGAGCTGCGCGACCAGCTCGGTCACCGTCTGGATGCGCTCGGACGGGTTGCGGACGAGGCAGCCGACCAGCGCCGCCGCCACCGCGGGCGGAACAGGTTCGCCCCGCGCGGTCTGCGGTGGCAGAGATGAGACCGGTTGCTCCATGCGCTTCTGCCGGATCACCTCGAGATCGTCTCCCTCGTGAGGCAACCGGTCGAAGAGCATCCAGTAGAGCACCAGGCCGAGCGAGAAGATGTCGGTGCGCCAGTCGACGCGCAGGCCCATGGCTTGCTCGGGCGACATGTAGAGCGGCGTCCCCAGAAGGGTCCCGATGGCCGTGCCGTCGGTCGCGCCCGGGGCCGTTTCGGTCAGCTTCGCGAGGCCGAAGTCCAGCAGCTTCACGAAGTCTTTCCGTCCGTTCTTCTCCGCGAGAAAGATGTTCTCGGGCTTGAGGTCGCGGTGGATGATCTTGTGGGAGTGGACCGCCTCCAGCGCCGAGCCGACCTGCCGCACGATGTCGAGCGCGCTGGCCAGCGAGAACGGCCCGTCCTCCTCTCGCACGCGGGCCAGGTCCCGCCCCACCAGCAGCTCCATCACGAAGTACTCGAGACCGTCGGGCCCTTCGCCGAAGTCGTGAATGTCGACGATGTGCTCGTTCTTGATCTGGTTGACGAGCTGGGCCTCGTGGACGAAGCGGCGCACCACCTCGGGGGTGTGTGCGAGCTCCTTGCGCAGCACCTTCAGCGCCACCTTGCGGCCCAGCTGCCGGTGCTCCGCGAGGAAGACCTGCCCCATGCCGCCCCCACCCAGCCATTGCACGAGCCGGTAGCTACCGAGCTGATCGAAGGGCAGGTCCGGATCGGTGGGGCGGCGCCGCGCAGGAGAGAGGAGCGTGTCGGTCAGCCGCTGCCCTGGCTGCGACACCTCGGCGTGGGCGCCGAGCTGGACGACGGTGGCCTCCTTGTCCTTGCGACCTTCTTTCACGCACCCGCGCTCCGCGTGATGGGCGTCGAGCCCGAGCGGTGATGGACCTCCCCGATGCTCTCGGTTTATATCAACCGCCCCCACGGCAGAGCAATCGAACATCGGACATCCATGGCCGATCCCCGATCCCCCGCGACCCTACCCGAGCCGTCCGCCCTGGAGCAGCTCGAGGCCTGGTCGCACGCCGATGACGGCGGGCGGCGGCTGCGCGCCGTACCGGCCGACACGCTCTACGGCTACATCCAGGAGGTCGGCATCGCCGACGCCGTCCCTGCCATCCAGCTCGCGAGCGGCGAACAGCTCCGGACGCTGATCGACCTCGACGTCTGGCGCAAGGATCAGCCCGACCTCGAGCGCGTCCTCCTCTGGCTGCGCGCGGCACGCGGCAGCGGAGGCAAACGCTGGCTGCGAAAGCTTCGCGCGCTGGACGTCGAGCTCTTCGAGCTCCTGCTGCGCGACCGGCTGCACATCTACGATCTGACGCAGGAGGAAGAGCCCCAGGAACCGGCCGGCGAGTCCTTCAAGACGTTCGATGGGTACTTTCTGGTGGTGCTGCCGGACGATCCGCCGCAGGCCAACGCCCTCCGCCAGCTGATCACCGATCTGTACGCCGAGGATCCCGCCTTCGCCCAGCGCATCTTGGCGGCGGTGCGCTGGGAGCTCACTTCGGAGCTGTCCGAGAATGCCTTCCGCTGGCGCAGCGCCCGGCTGGCCGACCTTGGATTTCCCGCACTCGACGAGGCCCTGTCGCTTTACGCGCGGGTCGACCTCAAGGCACCGGCGGGACCGGCGGAGCTCCCTGCCGAGGTCCGCGCGCTTCCCGCCGTCGGCCCCAAGTGGCCCGCCCTCCTGAGGGACGCCGTGGCCACGCTGCCGGTCGATCAGGCCGGGCGCGTGCAGACCGGGCTCGTCCTGCTCGGCAACGCAGCGCTCGTGGCCGACGCCGTCGACCCGTCCGATGCGCCGAACGCGCGCGAGGTGCTGGGGCGCGTGTCGGCGACACTCTCGCTGGGCCTCTGCGAGCTCTCGGCGAGCGACCCTGCGGCGGCGGCCCGCACGCTGATCGGGGTCCCCCTCAAGCGCATCTTCCAGGTGGGCTTCACGCAGACGCTGAAGCTCCAGTGGGCGGCCGATCGCGCGCTCTGGGCCGCGCCGATGCGCCTGCCACAGGGTGAGCTCCTGCTCGACTGGCCCGAGCGCGAGGTGTTCGCCGCGGTGCGCCGCAAGCGGCCCGTCTTCCCGGGCGCGCTGGACGGCCCGGGCGCGCCCGATCGCCCGTTCCGCACGCCGCTCGACGTGGCGACGGCGCGGGTAGCGATCGAGCGCAGCGTGCCGCTCGCGCGCGCGGTGGCCGCGGCCGGCGTCGAACCCGCCGAGGTCGCGCGCTGGTGGGCCCCGTTCGCCGGCCTGCACCCGCTGGCCTCGCTGCGCTTCGGCGATCTCTACCTGACGTCGCTCGCGCGCACGATCGCCGGCGGCGCCTGGTTGCTGGAGCCGCTCCGGCCCGATGAGGCGGCGGCCGCCGCGCGCATCGTCTTTCCACCCGGCGAGGCGGAGCCCGGGGCCGAAGCCATCGCTCCGGGCTGGCGCCGCCTGGAGGCCGCGGCCGCTCCGCTCGGTCCCGAGGCGCTGGAGGCCGCGCGCTGGTTCTGGGATCGGTGCGTCACTCGCCTGCGCGAGGAGATCGGGCGGCGCCTGGCGGCGGGCCAGGGCCCCCAGCCCAGTGGCCCCTGGCGCCTCGTTCCCTGACACAGCACCCGTCGCGGACGCGCTCGCCTCGGTTCCGCACACGAAGGGAGAGCCCCGGGCGGCGTTGGGCCGTGCCACCTTCGACGATCAGACGCGCGCGTACACCGCGGCCGTCGCTTCGGCACAGCGGCGCCACGTGAAACCGGCGGCGCGCGCGGGGCCTCGGCGCCTGAGGTCCCGCGACAGGCCCTCGTCTTCGAGCGCTCGGTTCAAGGCCTGCGACAGCGCCCCGGCGTCGCCCGCCGCCGCGAACAGCGCCGCGTCGCCCAGAACCTCTCGGTGAACCGCGATGTCGCTGGCCACGACCGGTACGCCCAGCGCGAGCCCCTCGAGGGGCGGCAGGCCGAAGCCCTCGGCCCCCGAGGGACAGCAGAGAACCGCCGCGCCCGCGATCGCGCTCCAGAGCTCTCCCTCGGGGAGATGGCCCACGAGCCGCACCTCGAGGCCAGCGCGCACGAGCCGCTCCACCCCCCGGGTCACCGCGTCGGCGCCGAAGGCGTGCTGCCCGGCGAGCACCAGGGCGACGTCCCGCGATTGCGGCAGCTGCTCGAAGGCCGAGAGCAACGCGGTGACGTTCTTGCGGGCCTCGAGCGCACCCACGTAGAGCACGTAAGCCCGCCGCGCGAGCGACGGCGCGGGAGGCAGCGCTTCCCGAGGCGGCACGTGGTCCGCGCCGAGGTGGACGACCACCGCCGGCGCCCCCGGGAAGCGCGCGAGCAAACTCCGCCGCGTCGCCTCGCTGTCGCAGATCACCGCGTCGCAGAGTCGCAGGCTGTGGCGCAGCCAGAGCTCGAACTGCGCGCGGTAGGGCCGCGACACGCTCCCTGGGTTTTCGAGCGGAATGACGTCGTGGACGGTCAGGACGAAGCGGGTGCGGGCCGGGCGCCAGAGCGGCAGGGCGAAGTTGCAGACTCCGTGGAAGAGACGGGGCCGGTGACGGCGGAGCAGCGCGGGCACCTCGGCCAGCATCCAGGCGGTCTTCGAGCGGAGCCGTGAAGCGCTGTGCGGCGCGGCGGGAAGCGCCTCGGCGGCGCCGCCCAGCATCCAGAGCCGCCCCTGGCACGGCCCCGACGCCAGCTCGCGCGCGAGGCGCGTCGCGTACAGGGCGATGCCGGTGGTGCGCCCGCCCGCCAGCGACGTGTCGAGCGCGAAGGCTGCGGCGGGGACGGACATCACGGCGGCGCCAGCACAGGATAGACCTCGAGCAGCTCGTAGCGTCTCAACAGCTCGAGGTCGTCGATCGCGCGCGCGTCTGCCTCGCTGGGCTCCGCCGTCCCGGCGTCCGGCGGCACGACGATCACGAGCGGCGCGGGCGGCGCAGCCAACCAGAGCACGAAGGCGAGCGGCAACCAGGCCATGGCGAGGACCTAGCCGGGCCTGGTGCGCGGCGCAACGTCAGAGGCCATGGTGGTGCTCCTGCTGGAGCTGCTCGGGCGTGAGGTGCTGCAGGCGGTCCATGACCTCGAAGTACTTGGTGCGTCGATCGGCGGGCGTGTCGAGAAAGGCCTGCAGCGAGCGCACGAAGGCCCGGCGCGCCTGCGGCTCCAGCTCGTCGAAGCGGGCGAGGCGCCGCCGGATCACCGTCTGCTGTCCCTCGGGCAGCGCCTGGAACTCGCGAAAGCGCCGCTCCACCGCGGCCCGGTCGGCGGGCGAGAGCGCCTGCAGCGCGCGCAGCCGATCGCGCAGCTCCTGCTGCGCCGCGGCGGGCAGGCTCTCGAAGGCTTGCAGACGATGGCGCAGCTCCTGCCGCTCGGGCTCGGAGAGACTCCGCCAGACCGCGGCGGAGTCGCCGCCGCCGGCCTGCGCCAGCGCACGACCGGCCGCCAGGACCACCATCAGGGAGAGGGCGCGCACCGCTAAAACACGAAGGCCCCGGCGGCTGCTCGCACACCGGGGCCTCCGATCCATCGTGAGTGAAGTGGCTCGACTAGCCGGCCTTCTGGACGTTGGCCGCCTGGAGCCCCTTCGGGCCCTGGACCACGTCGAACGTCACCTGCTGCCCCTCGGCAAGCGACTTGAAGCCGTCGGCCTGAATCGCGGAAAAGTGGACGAAGACGTCCTCCCCTCCCTCCTGCTCGATGAACCCATAACCCTTCGCGTCGTTGAACCACTTCACACGTCCCTGTGCCATTTGCGTACTACTCCTTGCTGTGCAGCCGGGTGAATCCCGGCGTCGCCACCGGCCTTCGGGGCCGGCGAACGGCCGCGCATCCTGTCGGAACCTTTTGGGGAAGTCAAGGCAGCGGCCCTCCCGGGCGATGAAGCGTTGAACTCGGCGCGTCGATCCGCTAAGAAGACTGTTTCGCTCACGGACGGAGGTCCCATGTTCTCGCCTGGAGCCAGCAAGCGACAGAAGGAGCTCGCGCGCCAGGAACGGCAGCGCGAGAAGGAGCAGCGGCGCGAGCAGCGCAAGCGCGAGCGTGCCGAGCGTCCCGAAAAGGCCGGCGGGGAAGACGATCCGGACCTCGCGGGCATCGTGCCGGGACCGCAGCCGCCGCTCGAGGAGTAGTTGAGCGGGCGGCTGGAACGGCTGCTCGGGGCGGCCCCCGCCCACCCCCGCCGCATCGTCTGCCTCACCGAGGAGACCACCGAGATCCTGTACCGGCTCGGCGCCGGCGATCTCGTCGTCGGCGTCTCCGGCTTCACCGTCCGGCCACCCGAGGCGCGCCGCAAGCCCAAGGTCTCGTCGTTCCTCGACGCCCGCTTCGACCGCATCCTCGCGCTCGAGCCCGACCTCGTGCTCGGCTTCTCCGACCTGCAGGCCGACATCGCCCGCGAGCTCGGCAAGCGCGGCGTGCCGGTCCACCTCTTCAACCAGCGCTCCATCGCGGAGATCCTCCAGGCCGTGCGCACGGTGGGTGCGCTGGTCGGTCTGCCGGAGCGCGCCGACGCGCTCGCCGAGGAGCTGGTGGCCGGCCTGCGCGCGGTCGCCGCTGCCGCCGAGCGATTGCCGCGCCGGCCCCGGGTCTTCTTCGAGGAGTGGCACGAGCCCTTGATCGCCGGCATCCGCTGGGTCTCGGAGCTCGTCGAGCTCGCCGGCGGCGACGACGTCTGCGTGGAGAGCCGATCGCAGCCGGGCGCGAAGGGGCGCATCTACGAGCCCGCGGAGATCGCGCGCCGCGATCCCGAGGTCGTCATCGCGAGCTGGTGCGGGCGCAAGGCGAGCCGGGCGCGCATCGCCGCGCGGCCTGGCTGGACGAACGTCCGGGCGGTGCGCGACGACCAGCTCTACGAGGTCAAGAGCAGCCTGATCCTCCAGCCGGGGCCCGCGGCGCTCGGCGACGGCGTCCGCGCGTTGCACGCGATCGTCGGGGCCGTCGCGCGCGGGGAGCAGCTGCCCTCCCCTCGCGCCGGCGAGCTGCGGCGGGCCTAGCGGTACGTCGAGTGCTCGCGCAGGTAGCGACCGACCGCAGCCGGCACCAGCCCCTCGACGCTCTCGCCGCGGGCGAGTCTCTCGCGGATCTCCGTCGAGGAGATCGCCGACAGCGGCGCGCCTGCCCCGGGCGTCTCCGGAAAACCTGCGCGGTTCACCACGACCAGCTCGGCGAGCCGCGTGACCTCGTCGAAGCTCTCCCAGCGGTCCCTCTCGAGCAGGATGTCCGCCCCGGCGATCCAGAGGAAGCGGTGCCCGGGGTGCGCCGCGATCAGGTGTCGCAGCAGCTCGACCGTGGTGCCGCGGGCGCTCGGCGCCTCCGCCTCCGCGCGGCTCACCTTCACGCGCGGGCCGAGGGGCGCGATCGCCAGCGCCGCCATCGCGACCCGCGCCTCGTAGGGCGCGAGCGCCTTGCCGAACGGATGGCGCAGCGCAGGCACCCACCAGAGCTCGTCCGGCTCGCGCAGCGACAGCACCTGCGCGGTCGCGAGCACGTGCCCGAGGTGCGGGGGGTTGAACGAGCCGCCGAGGAGCGCGATGCGCACTCAGCCGTACCGCAGGAAGCGCGCGCGCCGCTTCTCGAACGCCGCCTCCGCGCCGGCCCACGAGGCGCGGATCTCGGGGACGCCGCGGCCCGCCTCCAGTGCCTTGCGGATATCGTCGGTGCCGCAGAGCAGGTCGAACGCCAGCCGGTCCGCCACGAACTCGTAGCGCTCGGTGCGCCAGCGGAAGTCGCCCGGCCACAGCTCGCGCGCCGCCGCGATGGCCGCGAGCCCCGTGGCGAACGGCCGGTAGGCGCGGCGATCGGTGACGTGCAGCATGAGACCGCCGCAGGCCTGCCCCGCGTGCTTGTGGAAGGTCGGCTGGAACCAGAGCGGCCGGAACGCGACGCCCGGCAGATCGAGGGCGGCGAGCCGCTCCGCCCACGCGTACGGATCGACGAACGGCGCGCCGAAGATCTCGAACGGCCGCGTGGTGCCGCGCCCCTCCGAGAGGTTCGTGCCCTCGAGCAGGCACTGCCCGGGGTAGCAGAGCGCCGTGTCGAGGGTGGGCATGTTCGGGGACGGCGGAATCCACGGGAGCCCGGTCTCGTCGTGGAACAGGTCGCGCCGCCAGCGTTCCATCTCGACGACGTGCAGCTCGCAGCCGAGCCGGCGCTCCTCGTCGAAGAGCGCCGCGAGCTCGCCCACCGTCATCCCGTGCCGCACCGGCAGCGGGTGCATCCCCACGAAGCTGCGGAAGGCATCCTGCACGAGGTTGCCCTCGACCTCCACGCCGCCCACCGGGTTCGGCCGGTCGAGCACCCACACGGCGACCTTCGCGCGCGCGGCCGCCTCCATGCAGAGCATCAGCGTGTAGACGTAGGTGTAGTAGCGGCTGCCCACGTCCTGCACGTCGAACACCAGCGCATCGAGATCGGCGAGGGCCTCTTGGTTCGGCGCGAGGCTCTCGGGAGTGGCGCCGTAGAGACTCGTGACCGGCACGCCGCTGCGCGCGTCCCGAGTCACGCCGTCCACGCCGATCATGTCCTGGGCGGTGCCGCGCACGCCGTGCTCCGGGCCGAAGAGGCGCACGAGCTTCGGGTCGCGGCTCTCGGCGAGCAGGTCGGCGAGGTGCGCGAGCCGCCGATCGACGGTCGTGGGGTTGCACACGAGCCCCAGCCGCAGGCCCTTCCAGGGGCGGAAGCCCTGGCCGGCGATGACGTCGAGGCCGCTGCGGACGCCTGCGCTCACCGACGGATCAGGGAGGCGGCTTGAGATCGAACTTGAAGACATACTTGCCGTCCGCGTGCGGAAAGTGCGCGTCGTGCGCGTTCCAGTAGAGGTTCGCGGCGAGCCGGGGATCGCCCACCGAGTCGTCGAGCAGCTCCTCCTGCTCCACCGTGCCGTCCGCCCTCACGACCACGCGCAGCCGCAGCTGTCCCGCGAGCTGCGGCTTCTTCTCGAGCAGCGCGCGGTAGAGCTTGTCGAGCTCGGCGCCCAGCGCCGAGTTGATCTTCAGCAGGCTCCCGGCGAGCGGTCGCTTGGCGAGCTGCGCCTGTGCCTCCAGGGCCTCGAGCTCCGGCTTGGCCTCCGGCTTGCCGGCGATCACCGCGCGGTAACCGCCGATGGCCTCGCGCAGCGCGCCCGCCGCGGCCTGCAGCCGTGCCAGCGCGAGCTGCGCCTCGAGGTCCTTCGCATTCAACGCCACGGCGCGCTGGTATTCGTGCGCCGCGGCCTTGGCATCGCCCGCCTTCAGCTCGAGCTCCGCGAGACGGCGCAGGTCGTCGCCGTTCTCCTTCTGGGCGACGAGCTCGCCGAGCACCTTGCGCTCGTCGGCGTCGCGGCCCTGCTGGCGGTAGCTCCGCGCCAGCGCACGCAGCACCTCCGGATCCTCGGAGCCGCGCTCGAGCGCCGCCTGGTAATCGCGCGCCGCGCCCGCGGAGTCGCCCTGCTGCTCGCGCAGCTTCCCCGAGCGCAGCCACAGCGAGAGGTCCTGCGGCGCGAGCCGGTGCAGCGCGTCGAGGTCCGCGAGCTGCGCCTGGCCGTCCCCCGCGGCGGCGTCGAGCTCGAGGAGCCCCTGCCAGGCCGTGAAGTCGTCGGGCCAGGCGGCCCTCGCCTCGCCGAAACACCGGCGCGCCTCCGCTCGATCCCCGCGTGCCGCCGCGAGCGTGCCCAGCTCGTCGAGCGCGAAGGGATCGGCGGGCCGCAGCGCGAGCGCCCGCCGCTGCTCGGCCGCCGCCGCGTCGGGCTGGCCGGAGAGCCGCAGCCACTCGCCCCGCAGCACGTGCAGCTCGGCGACGTCGGTGTGCAGCGCCGCGGCGCGGTCGAGGGCCGCCTTCGCCTGATCGAGCGTCTTCCAGAGCAGGTAGACGCGCGCCTCGCCGATCTCCGTCCAGACGGCGCGCCGGTCGAACGTGGAGAGCGCGTGGAAGCGGTTCCAGCTCGACTGCAGGTCCGGGTCCGCCCACGCCGCGAGCGTGCGCCCC
>DATJNL010000507.1:0-4185 GCA_035508175.1 Myxococcales bacterium | reverse complement strand
CCGCCCTGCCGGCTCCCCAAAATGAGGCCTTGCAGGTCGCGCTGCTGCGGGTCTCGTCGTCCGGCCCAACGGCCGGCGGCCGTGCCGTGGCCGCCGGCTTCCTCTCACTCGTTCGCTCGCTGGCTTCCTTGCAGCCCGTCGTCGTCGCAGTCGATGACTGGCAGTGGCTTGACCTGCCCTCGCGCCGGGTGATGGAGTTCGCGGCCCGGCGGCTGGACGCCGACCACGTCGGCCTGTTGGCCTCGATTCGCGCGCCCGCGGCGCGCCCGCTGATCAACGGAGCGATCGGCGAGGATCGCCTGCGTCACCTCGTCGTGGGTCCGTTGTCCCTGGCCGCCCTCGCCCGGATTCTCTCCGGACGTCTGGGCCGGCCGCTACCCCGGCCGCTGCTCGTTCGCATCGCAGCATCGACCGCTGGCAACCCTTTCTACGCCCTGGAGGTCGGGCGGATGCTCGACGAGCGCGGCGGTGAAACTGCGGCTTCGGCGGCGCTGCCCGTCCCGGAAGACATGCGCAAGCTCAGCGCGGCCCGGTTTCGGGGGCTGCCGCCGGAGACCCGCGACGCGCTGCTGCTCGCCTCAGTGCTGTCCAACCCAGACAGCCGGAGCGTCGACGTGGTCGCCTTGGCCGCGGCGGAGGAAGCGGGGATCGTGCACGTGGATGCGGCTGGGCGGGTGCGCTTTTCGCATCCCCTGTTCGCCTCGGCGGCGTATAGCTCGGTCTCGGAGGCGCGTCGCCGGACGCTTCACCGCCGGGCAGCCGAGCTCGTCGCCGATCGTGAACAGCGCGCTCGGCACCTCGCCCTCGCCTCAGGGCAGGCCGATAGCGAGACAGCCCGGCAGCTGGATGAGGCGGCCGACCTGGCGGCCGCGCGCGGCGCCTCGGACGCCGCCGCCCAGCTCTCCGAGCTGGCGGCGCGGCTGACGCCTGCAGACGATGCGGCTGCGGTGGGCGAGCGGCTCCTGGCGGCGGCCCGCTTCCAGTTCGATGCCGGCGACCTGACAGGTTCCGAGGAGCGCGTGCAGCGAATCCTTGGCGGCGCGCGCACCGCCTCGCTCCGCGCGCCGGCCCTCCAGCTACTCGCGCAGCTCCAGGGCCGGCGCAACAACTACACGCAGGCCTCCGAGACCGCCCTTGGAGCCCTCGCCATCGTTGGAGGCGATGAACGACTGCGAGCAGCTCTGGAGCTCGAGCTGGTCTACTCGTTGGCGGGACTCGGAAACCTGGGGCAGGCGGCCGAGCACGCCCGTTCGGTGGCCGAACTTGCCGAGCGCGTCGGCGACGACGGTGCTCTGGCGGCCGCACTGGGCTGTCTGACGATGATCCGGTTCATCATCGGGGGTGGCCTCGACGAGGACCAGCTGGCGCGCGCGCTGCGGCTGAGGGACCCGGTCGAGCTGCCGCTGGTGATTCGTCCGCGGTACTTCGATGGAGTGCTGCACCTCTGGCTCGGTGACCTGGACGGGTCGCTCGAGCGGCTCGGTGCCCTGTACGGCGAGGCGGTCCAGGGAGGGCAGGACGCGGCGGTGCCGATGCTGCTTCTCTACATGGTGCAGGCCCGCCTGGGAAAGGGCGAGCTGGGCGAGGCGGAGCGCCTGACGGAGAAGGCACGTGAGGCCGCGGCTCTTCTCGACGACCCGACGGCTCTGGCGGTTGCCCTCGCGGCCAGCGCCCTCGTCCACGCCCAGCGCGGCGACAGCTCGACACGCGTCGAGGCGCTCGAGGCGCTGGGGCTGTTCGAGCGCCTGGAGTGGCGCGCGGGCGCGATCTGGCCGATGTGGGCGCTCGGGCTGCTCGAGCTGTCGGAGGGCGACCCGGCAGCCGTCGATGCGGTCCTCGGCCCGCTCACCGAACAGGTGCTGAGTATGTTCCCGGGCGATCCGTCGTTCCTGGTCTTCCTGCCTGACCAGATCGAGGCGCTCGTGTCGCTGGGAGAGCTTGATCGAGCTGAGCGCGCGCTCGAGCCGTTCGAGCGTTCGGCGCGGCGCCTTGAGCGCGTCTGGGCGATGGCCCTCGCCGATCGCTGCCGGGGCCTGCTCGCGGCGTCCCGGGGGCAGCCTGAAGCGGCGGTGGCGGCGTTCGAGCGGGCGCTAGCGGCCCACGAACCCGCCGGTATGCCACTTGAGCGGGCGCGCACGCTGCTGCTCGCCGGTCAGACCTACCGGCGCTTCAAACAGCGCGGACGGGCACGGGAACGGCTCGAGGCGGCGCTGGCCGAGTTTGAGCGGATCGGGACGCCCCTATGGGCGAAGAAGGCCCGCCAGGAGCTCGCCCGCATCGGTCGCCCGGCGGCGAAGCGCGACGAGCTGACCGAAACCGAACGGCGCCTGGCCGAGCTCGCCGCGTCCGGGCTCTCCAACCAGGAGGTGGCTGAGCGAGCCTTCGTGTCCCTGAAGACCGTGGAGGCAAATCTCACACGTGTGTACCGCAAGCTCGGCGTGAGGTCACGGGTGGGCCTGGTCAACGCGATTCATGGCGGCGACGGACCGCACGCAGAGCCGGTGGCCGGGTCTCCTCAGGCATAGGGTTTCCTCTCTTTCGCCCCCGGCTGCGCTCCTCTACGGTCGCGCGCATGTCCGAACGCGGAGCCACCGAGTTCGTGGCGGAGTGCATGTGGCCGGACGTTCACGAGGATGACCTTCGGGCGCTCGACCAACGTGCCACCGAGCACGTTGAGCGTCTGGCCGCAGGCGGCGTGAAGGTGCGCTACCTCGGATCGATGCTGATGCGTGAGGACGAGGTGGTGCTGTGCTTCTTCGAGGGGGGATTGGAGACGGTACGCGATGCGGCGAGCGCCGCGCAGATCCCCTTCGACCGCATCCTCGAGACCGCGAGGTCACCGTGGGGTCCAGAACACACAGTCACCGAACGGTGAACGCTTGATCGAGTCGAGGAGAGGAGCTCTTGATGGGAACGCGGACTGAAACACTGCGCCTGCCGCGAAGGCTGCTGCTTGGAGTGGTCATCGCGCTGGTCACGCCCGCGGTGGCGACGGCGGCATCCCTGCATACGACGCTGCTGGGCAAGGCGGGCTACGGCTCCACGCCAGCCGGATTTGCCCGCACCGCTGACGGCATGCTGCACGTCGTGCTTGACTCGAACACCAACTGGGGAAATTCTTACAACGGGATCGCCGCGCTCTCGATCAGTCCGTCTGGCCACGTGGGACCGCCGGTCCAGGCGGTGAATTGGAACGGGCAGTCTGCGCAGGGCATCCCTGGGCTTGCAGTGCTCCCCTCCGGGGCGCTCGAGGCGACGTGGGGTGGGTATCCCTTCGGCTCCGACGGTCCCTGGGGGATCTCGTCGAGCGACGGCGGCGCTACCTGGTCGGCGCCGGCCAACATCGGCAGCGGCTCGATGGGGTTCGGCGACAGCCATGTCCCGGTAGTGGTTTCGAACGGCGCGCCGGTGCTCGCCGCGGGTTGCTGCGGCAACCTCGTGATCCAGCAGGGGTTCGGTTCGGGTTCGCCGACCTTTCAGGTCACGAACAGCACCGACGGCTGTGCCGGCAACAGCGACCTCGCAGTCGACGACGCGACGGGGGCCGCGATTGCGAGCTGGGACTCGTGCGACGGCTCGGGTGGCCTCTGGCTTCAGCAGGTCGCGCCGTCCGAGGGCACCCCCGTCAAGCTGGCGGTTCCTTCGCAGTACGGCACGGGGTTACCGGAGATCCTGGCCGGGCGCGATGCGGCGGCCGGCGGCGTGTTCGCCGCCTACCCCACGAACTACGCGAATACGACCCACATCGACCTGTACCGATACGGCGGTGGGTCGACGTCGGTGGGATCGGTGAAGCGTCTACATGCCGACGTGTGGGGTGCTGCCACCGGCAGCGACGGCCGGGTCTGGGTGATGTGGTACGGGCAGAACACGAAGACGGGCAAGTATGAGATCGCGGTGACCCGCTCCAACAACGGGATCAATGCGTTCGAACCAATTCAGGTGTTCGGTCTCAGCTACTCCTACCTGTTCTGGCTGGCGGGCGACGGAGGCCTCGGCGCGCTCGACATGCTGATCAGCGGAACTCCGAGCGGGAATGGGGCCGCCGGCGGGATCTATTACGCGCGCGTCATCCCCGTGCTCTCGGCACGCATCTCCGCTCACGGGATCAAGAATTCGCTCGGCAAGGTCAGCGCCTACAAGTTCAAGGTCAAGGTGACGGACGCCGGTGACCCGGTCGCCGGG
>DATJNL010000506.1:0-4441 GCA_035508175.1 Myxococcales bacterium | reverse complement strand
GGGCGCAGCGGCCAAGCCCGCGGGCCCTGCGGCCGCCTCCGCGACGCCTCCGCCCGCCGGCGCCCCGCGGGCGGGCGCCCCGGTTCCGAAAGCCTCGCCGTCCCGGCCCACCGGCTCGCGCCCCGCCGTCGTGGCGCCGCCGGCCGGCGCGGGCCCCGCCGACGGCAGCCTGAACCTCGACGGCATGCTCAAGGACATCTCGGGCTTCGAGACGAAGCTGCCCTCTGAAGTCTTGCAGGAGGCGCGGCGCGCCGCCGGCCTCCCGGACCTGCCGCCGCCTCCGCCGGCGGGCGCCAAGGTGCGCGCGATCCAGGCGGCGCCGCCCTCGGGCCGCCTCGAAGAGCTCTCGGCGATGCGGCTCTACTACCTCGTGGCGGCGGCGGAAGCGGGCGGCAAGCTGACCCTCGAGGCCGGCCCCGCGGCCGTGTCCATCTGGTTCAAGCAGGGGACCCCGCAGGCCGTGCAGAGCGAGGCTCAGGGCCTCGGCGCGTTCCTCGTCGAGCAGCGCGCGCTGTCGGCCGAGGCGCTGGCCGCCGCGACGCAGAGCTCGCCGGCCGATCCCATGGCCGCGCTGTTCGCGAGCGGGCAGGTGAACCCGTCGGCGCTCTTCCCGCTGATCCAGCAGCACGCGCTCATGGTCCTGCAGCGGGCGCTCCTGCTGGACAAGGGCCCGTTCGCCTTCGACCCTTCGCAGGCGGCGCCGCCGTCGGGCTTCCCGCTCGGCAACCGCTGGGAGATCCTGCTCGGCGCCGCGCGGCGGCTCGACAAGCATACGCTGCAGCGGCGCCTCGCCGCCCAGGACACGCTGGCGCCGCGGCTGACCGGCTCCACCGCCGAGCTCAAGCTCACCGCCGTCGAGACGCGGCTCGTGGCTTCGCTGGACGGCAGCCGCCCGCTCGCCGCGCTGATCGCGACGTTCCCGGCGGAGGCCGAGACCCTGCAGCGGCTCGTCGTGTTCCTGGGGGAGCTCGATCGCATCAGCTGGCAGGCGGCCTCGGGGGCGCCGGCGGCCGGGGCCGCGCCAGCACCGGCGCGGGTGCCCCGGGCGTCCACCTCCAAGCCCGTCGTGGTGCCGGCCGCGCCTCCGGCGGCCACGCCCCCGGCTCCGGCCGCGGCGGCGTCACCGCCGCCTGCGTCCGCGCCGCCGGCGCCAGCCGCGCGTCCAGCGGCCACGGCCGCGGCGCCCGCGGGAGTCCCGCGTCCTGCCGCGCCTGCGGGAGTCCCGCGTCCTGCCGCGCCTGCGGGAGCCAGGCCCGCCGCTCAGGCTCAGCCGGCGGCGCGTCCGCCGGGCAGTGCGCCGGCGCCCGCGGCCGCGCGACCTCCCATGGCCGGTGGCGCCTCGCCTCCGCCGCGCAGCGGGCCGCCGAAGACAGCGCCGCCCGCCACGCGCCCGCCCGTCCCGCGCACCTCGCCGCCGGTGCCGGCCCTGAAGGCCGAGGACCCGGCGAAGTTCCTGGCGGCGCTGCGCCAGAAGAACCTGTTCGAGCGGCTCGGCTTCCAGAAGTCGGCGACCGCTCCGCCCACGCTCAAGGCGGTGTACCTGATGCACGCCAAGATCTACCACCCCGACATGCTGCCGCCGACCGCCACGGCCGAGCAGCGCAAGCAGTGTGAGGACATCCTCGCGCTCCTGAACGAGGCGAACGCGGTGCTCGGTGACGACGCCCGGCGCAAGGCCTACCTGGAGGACCTCGAGGCCCAGGAAGCGGGCGTGGGCGACCTGGACGTGGAGGCCATCCTGCGGGCGGAAGAGGACTTCCAGCGCGCGGTGATCCTCATCAAGGGGCACAAGGCGAAGGAGGGGCTGGATCTCGTCCAGGCGTGCATCAAGCTCAACGAGAAGGAAGGCGAGTTCTACGCCTGGCGCGGCTACGCCAAGTTCCTCCTCGCGCCCGACAAGGCGGCGGCCTTCCCGAGCGCGATGGTCGACATCCAGAAGTGCCTGAAGCTCACGCCGCGCTGTCCGCCCGCCCACCTCCTCGAGGCCAGCATGGCGAAGATGATCGGCGACGACGAGGCGGCCCAGCGGGCCTTCAAGAAGGTGCTGGAGCTCGACCCCTCGAACATCGAGGCGACGCGGGAGCTGCGGCTCTACCAGCAGCGGGCCAAGAAGAAGACCGGCTTCTAGGCGGCCGCGGCGTCGGCGAGCTGCGGCACGCGGAAGCCCTCGCGCTCGAGCAGCTGCTTGAAGTCGGCCTTGTTGAGGGACTTGGCGAAGGCCTCCTTCGGGTCGACGATCTTCTTCTTCACCAGCTCCAGCAGCGACTCGTTCATCACCGACATGCCGATGTTCTTGGCGGTCTGCATGCTGGAGAGGATCTGGTAGGTCTTCCCCTCGCGGATGAGGTTCGACACCGCGGGCGTGCAGAGGAGGATCTCGAGGGCCGGTACGCGGCCGCCGCCGATCTTCTTGCAGAGGGTCTGCGACACCACCGCCTTGAGCGACTCCGAGAGCATGACGCGGATCTGCGCCTGCCGGTCGGCGGGGAACTGGTCGATGACCCGGTCCACCGTGGACGGCGCGGTGTTCGTGTGCAGCGTACCGAAGACGAGGTGGCCGGTCTCGGCGGTCTCGATGGCGATGGCGATGGTCTCGAGGTCGCGCATCTCGCCCACCAGCACGATGTCCGGGTCCTCGCGCAGCGCGGCGCGGAGCGCGTGCTTGAAGGAGCCGGTGTGGACGCCGACCTCGCGCTGGTTGACCAGGCACTTCTTGTTGGCGTGCACGAACTCGATCGGGTCCTCGATGGTGATGATGTGGTCGGTGCGGTTGCGGTTGATGTAGTCGATGATGGCGGCGAGCGTCGTCGACTTGCCGGAGCCGGTGGGGCCCGTGACCAGCACCAGCCCCTTCGGGAGGAAGCAGAGGTCGAGGACGGCCTTGGAGAGGTTCATCTGCTCGGCCGTCAGGATGTTGTTGGGGATCTGGCGGAGCACCGCGCCGATGCCCTTGCGGTCGGAGAAGAAGTTCACGCGGAAGCGGGCCGCCTCGGTCTCGTGCGCGAAGTCGGTGTCGTGGATCTCGTCGAACTGCTTGCGGTTCTTCTCGGGCGCGATGCTGAAGAGCACCTCGCGCAGCCGGTCGGGCCCGAGCGGTTCGTAGTCCTTCTGCGGCATCATCTCGCCGTCGATGCGGAAGATGGGGATGTTGTCGCTGGAGAGGTGCACGTCGGAGGCGCGCTTCGCGAGCATGACCTCGAGTAGCCTGTCGATGAACGCGCGCGGGTCCTGGGCCGAGGCTCGGCCGACGGGCGGAGCCGGGGCGATGGGCTGGGCCGCGGGCGCCGGCGGCGCGGCCCGGGGGAAGGACGGCGACGCGCGCAGCGGCAGAGGGGCCGGCGTCGGGGAGGGCGTGGGGGTGAAGTGCGCTGCCACGGGCGAGGCGCCCGCCCCCGGCGGCCCGGGGGAAGCCTCGGGCGGCGTGGCCTCGAAGAAGTCCTCGACCTTCGCAGCTGCCTCCGGCCTGACCACGCCCCGCAGGGCGTTGCCGTTGCGGGTGACCGTGACCTCGACCTGGCCGTGGGGCGAGTCGTAGAGGTAGCTGAAGGGCTCGCCGCGGTTTGCCTTGGCGCGCGCGTCCTGCGGCGCCACCTCGGTGAGGGTGCCGAGGATCTGGGGCGTGGTGAGCTGCACCTTCATGATGGGCACGACGGTCGCCCCGGTGCGGATGACGACGTTCGCGCCGGTCTCGAAGATGATCTCTTCGCCCTTGTCCTGGATGAGCTTGCCGATGAAGTTGTCGAAGCGGGCCATTCCGGAGCCTCCTCCGGCCTCATTCTAGCAGAGCTACGCCCGGCCGAGGGCGGCCTGCACGTGCGGCGCGGCCCAGGAGGCGAGCCCGTAGATGGAGAGCTGGGGGTTCACGCCGAGGGAGGTCGGGAAGACCGAGCCGTCGACGACGAAGAGGTTCTCGAGCTGGTGGTGGCGCAGGTCGGAGCGCACCACCGAGCGCGCGGGGTCCCCGCCCATGCCGCAGCCGCCCATCTGGTGCGCGGTGAACACCGAGAGCAGGCTGGGGCCGAACGGCGCCGCGTCGAGCGCGGCGAGATCGCCCTCCGAGCGCAACACCACCGGGTCGTTGTGCAGGCTGCGCACCGCCTCCGCGCCGGCCGCCAGGAGCACGCGCGCCGCGGAGCGCTGGGCCGTGCGCGCGGCCTCCTCGAAGCGCGCGCCGAAGGGATAGTCGAGCTTGGGCAGGCCATCCGGCCGCAGGGTCACTGTACCGCCCGGCTCGTCCTCGCCGAAGCCGTCGATGCAGAGCGCGATGACCGCGCTCGTGAACGGCAGCCGGCGGATCTGCTCGCGGTGCTCCTTGCCGAAGGCGTTGAGCGCGATGGCCGCCAGCATGGGGTGCACCGGGGCGACCTCGAGGAAGATGCCCATGGCCTCGCCGCGCTCGGCGAGCTCGTGGCTGCTCACCGACTGCGGCGCGCCGTAGTAG
>DATJNL010000505.1:0-6703 GCA_035508175.1 Myxococcales bacterium | reverse complement strand
TCTTCGGCGGGCGCGGCCGTTGCCTCACCTGCCACGCGTACAGCCCGGCCAACCCGTTCTTCACCGACCAGCGCTTCCACGACATCGGCGTGGGCGGCGCACGGTACGATCTCGGTGCGCTCGCACGGCGCGCGCGGGCGGAGCTCGAGGCCTCCCCGAGCGCCCTCGACGGACTGGCGCTGCGCGGCGACCTGTCCGAGCTGGGCCGCTTTCTGGTCACCGGGCGGCCGGCCGACGTCGGCGCGTTCAAGACCCCCACGCTCCGCAACGTGGCCGTCACCGCCCCGTACATGCACGACGGCTCGTTCGCCACGCTCTGGGACGTGATCGACCACTACGACAAGGGCGGCAACCCGGGCCGATACCAGGACGGCGCCATCCAGCGGCTGGGGCTCAGCGAGGCCGAGATCGGCGATCTCGTGGCCTTCCTCGAGAGCCTCACCTCGGACCGCTACGCGGAGCGCGCGCGCACGCTCATGGCCAAGCAGCGCGCCGTCGCGGCGAGGTCCCGGCCCCAGCGCGACGCCGCTGCAGCCCTCGGCAAGGGGGGCGACCGCGGCGATCCGCTCCCGGCGCCTGGCGCCCGCGACGAGGCGAACCTGGGGGTCTTCTAGATGCGCCACGGCCTGGACCGCCGAGACTTCCTGCGGCTGGCCGCGGGCGCGGCGCTGGGCGCCCCCTTCGGCCTCCTCGACATCGCGACCGCCGCGGAGGGTGCGCCGTTCCGGCTCGCCTACCTCTCCGACACCCACCTTTGCGAGGCAGACGTCGACGACCGCCCGCTGCGCGCCGCCCTCAAGGCCATCGCGGACATCAATGCGCTCGATCCCCGCCCGGACCTCGTGCTCTTCGCCGGCGACCTCACCGAGCACGGCAGCCCCGCGGAGCTGGAGCTGGGCCGGCGCGTGCTTGCGAAGCTTCGCGCCCCGGTGAAGCTCGTGGCCGGCGAACACGACTGGTACCTCGACCTGGGCGCAGCCTGGCAGCGTCTCTTCGGGCCACCGAGCCACTCCTTCGACCACCGGGGCATCCACTTCGTCGGCCTTCACAGCGTCGGCGAGGCGGACTTCTGGACCGGCCGGGGTCTCCTGGCGGCGGAGCGGCAGCGCGAAGCGGCGTCGCTCGACGGGAGCCTGCGCGGCCCCTTCGAAGTCGGCGATGCGCAACGCCGCTGGCTCGCGGCCGACCTCGCGCGTGTCGCGCCCTCCACGCCGGTCGTGCTGTTCACCCACGTGCCGCTCTTTCGGTATGCACCGGCCTGGCATTTCTCCGCCGCCGACGGCGCCGACGCGCTGGCTCTCCTGCGGCCCTTCCGGCGGGCGACCGTGCTGCACGGCCACACGCACCAGCTCCTCTGCCACCGGGACGGCCGGATCGATTTCCACGGGCTCCTGTCGACCGCGTGGCCCCTGCCCTATCCCCCCGGCGGGCTCCCCGCGCTCGCGGTGCAGATGACGCGACCGGATCCCTTCGATCCTTTCGACGGCTGCGGCGACGGCCAGCTGGTCATCCGCGACGGCGCCGTCGACGCCGTCCACAACCTCTGGGCCCGCGACGCGATCACGGTCACTGCCCGCTACCTCGACAGCGACGGCCGCATCGACCGCCCTCCCGCGCCGCCCTGGCCGAGCTACTGAGCCGTGAACGCGCCCCTCGCACTCTCGCTGCTCCTCCTCGCGGCGCCCGCGGCCGGCGACGCCGGCGTGCCGCCGCCGCAGCACACCCTCTACGGCGACCCGAGCGCGCGAGACGACTTCATCGCCCGCCAGGCGCTGCAGCGCGTGACGGACGAGGGGCGCAAGCTGTTCCATGATCCGCAGGGGCTCGGCAGCACGACCGGCGCCTCGTGCGCGCGCTGCCACCCGGGCGCAGCCGCCACGCACGCCGAGAGCTACCCCAAGTTCCACCGCGATCTCCAGCGCGTGGCGCTGCTGCGCGACGCGATCAACTGGTGCCTCGTGAACTCCGCCCGGGGCCGCGCGCTGCGCGACGACGACCCCCGGCTCAAGGCCCTCGAGGTCTACCTCACCGTCCAGCGCGCGGGTCTGGAGCTCGAGCCGGGCAAGCGCTAGGCGCGGCGCGGGGACGAGAGCGGCGGCAGCCCCACGAAGTCCCGCCGGTAGATGCGGACCACCGCGGTCAGCAGCGACACCGCGAGGGGCCCGACGAGGAAGCCCGCGAAGCCGAACAGCGAGAGGCCGCCGATGACCGACAGCAGGAGCAGGAAGGGGTGCAGCGCCATGCGCCCGCGGATGAGCTGGGGGCGCACCAGGTTCTCGAGCGCCACCGAGACCACGCCCATGAACGAGAGCAGGAAGATCCCGCCGGCCAGGCGTCCCGCCAGGATCATCCCCACGCCCACGGGGATCCAGATGATGGCCGTGCCGATGACCGGCACGAACGCGCCCGCCACCTGCAGGGCGACGAAGATCAGCGCGTGCGGCACGCCGGCGGCGAAGTAGCCGATCGCGCCCGCGACGCCGTGGAGCAGGGCCATCGCCGTCATGCCGAACAGGACGGCGCCCGCGACGTCGCCGAACGCCCGCAGGAACTCGCGCGCGTGCCGCTCCTCCAGCGGCACCATGTGCACCAGGTCGCCGAGCAGCCGGCGCCCGTCCGCAAAGCCGTAGTAGGTCGCGAGGCAGTAGAGCGACACGTTGAGGAGCGTGCGGGAGGTGAAGGCGAAGGCCGACGCGGCGGCGCCCGCGAGCCAGGCGCGCACGTTCGAGATCAGCGCCTCGAGCTCGCTCTGCCCGAGCTTGCCCAGGATCCGCTGGAGGATCTGCGCCTCGTGGGGAGGCAACCGCCCGGCCCAGAGCTGCGCCAGCCCTTCCTGGCCCAGGTGGATCCGGGCGTAGGAGAGGAGCGACAACGTCTGCTCCACCACCAGCGTGGCGAGAAAGCCCAGGGGGAGCAGGATGGCTACCACCACGCCGAGGGTCGAGAGCAGCGCCGCCAGCCGACGCCTGCCGGGCAGCTTGCGCAGCAGCCAGTCGTCGAGGCCGATGAACACGACGGACGTGAAGACGCCGAGGAGCACCGGCATCACGTAGTCCCAGACGATCACGAGGAAGAACGACGCCCCACCGAGAAACAGGGCGAAGAGGAGCCAGTTGGACCAGCGTGTCCCTGCGGGGGCCATCGTCCAGAGCCTCCTCCAAGGTGGGAACGCCGCGGCGGCGCGGCCGCTCGGATTTCCGACCTGGCCTGACATCCGTGTCAGCCCTGGGCAGCCGCCCGGACTGGAGTGCAGCCCCTGATTCCAAATCCTTGACCGCCACGACCACTGGCATCGAGCTTGCTCAGGAGATCCGAAGCAATGCCTGACGGAGCCCACCCATGACCCGTGCCGACCTCCTCTGCTGCCTCGCCGCTGCCACCTTCGTCGCCTGCCAGCCGGCCAAGCCTCCGCCGCCGACCTGCAGCGCGCCAGCCGCCGATGCCGGTGCGGTCTCGGCGCTCGAGACCGCCAACGCCGCCTTTGCGACGGACGTCTTCGGACAGCTCGAGGGCGGGGCGGACGGCGGGAACTTCTTCTACTCGCCGTTCAGCATCTCCGCCGCCCTCACCATGACCTACGAAGGCGCCGCGACCGGAACGGCACAGCAGATGGCCCAAGCCCTCCACGTCGATTCCATCGCAGCGGCGGACGTGCCGCCGGCCTTCGCCCAGGTCGATTGCCAGGTCCAGACCGACGGCCAGGACCAGGGCAACCAGCTCGACGTCGCGAACCGCCTCTTCGGGCAGAGCGGCAAGACCTTCGAGGCGCCCTTCCTGAGCGTTCTGGGGACCGACTACGGCGCTCCCCTCCAGACGGTCGACTTCTCGACGCCCAGCGCCGCGGCGGCCGCCGCCCAGACCATCGATTCGTGGGTCTCGGGCCAGACGGACGGCGAGATCCCACAGCTCCTGCAAGCTTCCGACGTCGCCGGCGCGGCCCTGGTTCTCGCGAATGCGATCTACTTCAAGGGCGCCTGGGCGTCGGCATTTCCGGCTTCGGCGACGCAGGCCGGCCCCTTCACGACCGGCTCGGGGGCCCAGGTGCAGGTCCCGCTCATGAACCAGACCGCGTCCTTCCCGTACTACGCGGGCGCGGGCTTCGCGCTGCTGGAGCTCCCTTACCAGGGCGGGAAGATCGCCATGGACGTCCTGCTGCCCACGACCGCGAACGGCCTCGCGACGCTCGCGGCGTCCTTCACGGGGTCGGCCTTCCAGGGCTGGGTCTCGCAGCTGTCCGCGACGCAGGTCGCGGTGACGCTGCCGCGCTTCACCCTCACCTCGCGTTTCCAGCTGCCCCCGGTCCTGGAGGCCCTCGGCATGACCGACGCCTTCGAACCGCTCGTCGCCGACTTCTCGGGCATGGACGCCGCCCATGATCTCTACCTGAGCGCGGTGATTCACCAGGCCACCGTCGACGTGGACGAGAGCGGTACCACGGCCGCGGCGGCCACCGCGGTCGTGGCCACGGGCGCCTCGGCGGTCATCGAGCCGCTCGCCTTCGACGCCGACCACCCTTTCCTGTTCGTGCTGCGCGACGTCCCGACGAACACCCTCCTCTTCGTGGGCCAGGTCGAGGATCCGAGTCAGGGCTGAGCCGGGGCCGCGAGGGAACGCCCTGGCAGGGCTCGCCGCCCCGAAAGCGCGAGCGTTGCTACCCGGGGGTCTTGCGGCCGACCGCCACGCAGGCGAACAGGTGGTCGCGCTTCTCCTCGAGCGCGAAGCCGCACTCGCGCAGCAACGCGCCCGCCTCGTCGGCCAGCCAGCTCTTGTAGTACGGCTCGTGGTAGATGCGCGGAAACCAGTCGAGGTAGTAGGCGAGCTCCTGACCGGTCGGGCCGTCCTTCTGCAGCGAGTCCACGAGCACGAACACGCCGCCGGGCGCGAGCACCCGGTGCACTTCCCGGATGACGCGGCGCCGCACGTCGTGGGGGAGCTCGTGGAACAGGAACGTCGAGACCGCTGCGGCCACGGAGCCCGCCTGCATCGGGATCTCCTCGGCGTTCTCCGCGAGCAGCGACACGCCGGGGATGGCGGCGAGGTTCCGCTCGGCCGCCTGCAGGTAGTACGGCGACAGATCCAGCCCGTAGAGCTTGGCCTGCGGCAGGGCGTAGTGCAGCTGCCGCAGGAAGCGGCCGGTGCCGCAGCCCACGTCGAGCAGTCGGGCGCCGCGCCGATCGCGCAGCTCGCGCACGAGCGGCGGCAGCCCCATGCGGCGCATCAAGGGCAGCGTGCCGAAGAACAGGAAGCCGACCTGGGCGTCGTACATGCGGGCCGAGCGCTCGGAGAGCCAGCCGTCGGTCTGGAAGTGGAAGTTGCGGCGGTAGTAGTCGGGGAAGGCCTCGGGCGCCGCGGTCGCCGGAAGGTCATCGAAGCGCTTCTTGCGCATACGCGCCCAGATGCGGGGGGCGTCGGCGAGCGCCTCGGGCCAGGTCCGCAGCGCCTCGGGGAGCGGCGGATCGAACAGCACCTCCCGCGGATAGATGCCCTCGCCCACGTGGCGGATGTCTTCGGCGAGCAGCTCCCGGAAATGCCGCTGCACCGCCTGCGGCGCTCCCTCGGGCGGGCGGCCGTAGGCCCGGTCGAGCGAGCGGTGCCAGAGCGAGAGGAGCGGCCCCGCCGACAGCGCCAGGGCGCCCTGCACCGCGCGGTAGCGCGCGCTGTCCCAGAACGGCAACCGCCGCTGCCGCTGGAAGAAGCCCGGGGTGTCGAAGAGGGCAATCGCCATGCGTGCCTAGGAGAATAGCGCGAGCGCCCCGCGCACGCCAACGCGTCAGCGGGCGCCGATGCGCAGGCGCACGTCCACGGCCACCGCACCCTCGCCCGCGGGCAGGACCAGCAGGGGGTTGGCCTCCATCTCCTCGACCTCCGGATGCGCGAGCGCCGCGAAGGAGAGCTGCCGCACGAAGGCCGCGAGGGCCGCGCGATCGCCCGGCTTCCCGCCCGCCGTGCCGGCCAGCGTCCGGGCGAAGCGCGGCCGGTCGAGGAGCGCGTCGAGGTCGACCTGCGTCAGGGGGGCCAGGCGCTGCTCGACGTCGTGCCAGATCTCGGTCCGCGTGCCGCCCGCGCCGGCCGTCACGAGCGGTCCGTAGTCGCGATCGCGAATGACGCCCGCGAGCCACTCCTCGCCGCCCACGATCTGCTTCTGCACGAGGAAGGCCTCCGGCGCGAGCGCCGCCATCCGCGCCGCGGCCTCGCGCAGCGCCACCGGTCCCGCGAGGCCCACGGCGACGCCTCCTTCATGCGACTTGTGGAGCAACCCCTCGCGCTGCGCCTTGAGCACCACCGGATAGCCCAGGGCCGCGGCCGCGTCCTCGACGGCGGCGGCAGTGGGAGCGACGAGGCGGGCCGCCGGCAGCGTCAGGCCCCACGCCCGGCAGAAGGCCTCCGCCTCCTCGGCGCTGAGCCAGCCGCCCGGGGGCCCGAGCCGCCGGCGGGCCGCCCCCAGGGCCTGCGACGCCGCGGCGGGCGTCGGGCCCGCCTCGAGCAACCTGGCCGGGGGCGCCTGCCGCCAGCGCGCGTACGACGAGACCAGCGACAGCGCCCGCGCGGCTCCCTCGGGGAACCGGAAGCTGGGCACGTGGCCGGTGTGCAGCGAGCGCAGACTCTCCGGCACGCCGTGCGTCCCCATGAAGCACGAGAGGATCGGCTTCTTCGCCCGGCCCGCGACGTCCACGATGG
Organism: Myxococcales bacterium; assembly: GCA_035508175.1. Classification (GTDB taxonomy): domain Bacteria; phylum Myxococcota; class Myxococcia; order Myxococcales; family JAKAPL01; genus DATJNL01. Next base: position 25 of record DATJNL010000505.1, on the reverse strand, counting down.
CCGCCGCGACCGCCTCGGCCTGGGT
>DATJNL010000504.1:0-20499 GCA_035508175.1 Myxococcales bacterium | reverse complement strand
GTGCGCGGCGAGCTGGTCGTCAACGTGCAGCCCCCGAGCGCGAGGGTCCGCCTCGACGGCAAGGATCCCGTGCCCGCGCCGGCCCACTTCCGGGACCTGACGCCCGGCAGCCAGCACGAGCTGCTCCTCTCCGCCAGCGGCTACGAGCCCAAGAAGGTGCCGGTCCAGGTGGCCGCCGGCGAGAACAACTACAACTACGAGCTGACCGTGCTCCCGTCGCACGGGCACCGGCCCCACACGAACGGCGGAAGCCCCGCGAAGCCGTCCGGTGACAGCATCCGGACCGACGACGTCCTCAACCCCTGGGGAGGAAACTGATGAGAGCCCTCCGCTTCGCCGCCGTCGCCACGCTCCTCTGCGTCTCGGCCTCCGCCTTCGCCGACGATCCGAACGAGGTCCAGGCGAAGGCGCGCTTCACCGAGGGCGAGACGGCGCTGCGCCTCGGGCACTACCTCGACGCCATCGAGGCCTTCGAGGACTCCTACCGCCTCTCGAACAAGGTCGAGATTCTCTACAACATCGGCCTCGCCTACCGGCGCGCCTACAGCGTGGACGGCCGCCCCGAGTACCTGCGGCGCGCGCTCGACATCTACCGCACGTTCTTCAAGCTCGCGCGGTCGCCCGCGGAGAAGCGGGCGGCGCAGGAAGTGATCACCGAGCTGTCGCCGCAGATCCGCGCCATCGACGATCAGGAGCGCCTCGCGCGCCTCCGCGCGCAGAGCACCGGACCGCTCGCGCCCGCCATCCGCCTCTACTCCGAGGGCCACGCGCCCGAGGCCGTGCAGACGCTCGAGGCGCTGCTCCACCGGGGGCGCAACCCGCCCAGCATGGTGGCCGACATCTACCGGCTCGAGGGCGAGATGGCGAACGACGCGCAGGCGCCGCAGGTCGCCGAGGACGCGTTCCGCAAGCTCCTCTCGCTCGACCCCGACTTCCAGCTCCCCGCCAACGCGACGCCCGCGGCGCGCGCCTCGCTCGAGCACGCGAAGACGCTCTTCACCGGGCAGTCGGCGGTGGCCGTCAGCCACGTGGTGCCGCCGCCCGCGACCCCGGATCAGCCGCTGTCCCTGAGCGTGGGCGTGGACAACGATCCGATGAGCCTCGTGGCGCGCATCAGCGTCTGGTACCGGCACCAGGGCGCGCGCCGGTTCTCCTCGGTGAGCCGCGTCGGCGGCGGCGACCTCGTGATCCCGGGCCTGGACCTGCCGGGCGGCGACCAGGGCTACCGCGTCGAGTACTTCGTCACCGCGCTCGATCGCTGGGGCAACGTGATCAGCTCGATCGGCAGCGTGCAGGCGCCCCTGTCGTTCCCGGTGCTCTCCACCGAGGAAGTGCAGCGCATCGCCGACGCGCAGCGGCCCTGGTACAAGCGCCCCTGGCCCTGGATCCTCATCAGCGTCGGCGCGGTCGCCGTGGGCGGCGCCACCTACTATGCCGCCACGCGCGGCGGACCGCCCACCTCCGACTGGGGCGTCATCCAGACCCTGAACCGCTAGGGGAGGGCGAGCAGCGGCTCGCGCATCGGCGCCCGGTAGGCCTCGAAGGTCCAGCCTTTGCCGCGCGTGGTCAGCACCAACGCCGCGCCCTTCTCGAACGCGATCGGCAGCCCCGGCAGGCCCAGCAGCTCCGCGGCCAGCTGGGAGAGCGACGGCTCGTGGCCCACCAGCGCGGAGACGTCGTTCGAGGCAGGGAGGCCTGCCACCAGATCGAGCTGCGCCGCGACCGATTGCCCGGTGCCGAGCGCGCCCGCGACGGCCACCGGTGCGCCGCGCCAGCCTTCGGCCAGGAGCTCCGCGGTCTGCACGGCGCGGACGAGGGGGCTGGTCCAGACCTGGTGGGAGCCGCCGGGCGACAGCTCGCACAGCCAGCGGGCCGTGTCGCGGGCCTGATCGCGCCCGAGAGACGTGAGCGCGCGCCCGTGATCCCCGAGACCGATCGGGGCCGACAATTCCGGCTCGGCGTCCCCATGTCGAACGAGCACCAGGCGCATGCAAATCAGGATGCGGCTTTGGCGCTCCGCGGGCAAATTATTCGTCTTGTCTGAAATGAGATCAGCGTCCAGAAAGTGAACGCAAAAAGAGGGTCACGAACGCGTGTGGTGCTAGCAAAAATGGACCGTTGCGGCGCCTGCTCGCTGGCGCACCGATTGCTACTTGCTCGCGGGTCTCGTTCGTGAGGAGATGGGCGACCATGATCAAGCTCTCGGCGATCGTCACCGCTGCCGCCGGTCTGACACTGCTGGCCCTGTCGTCCTGTGGCCCGGGCTCCGGGGGCTCCTGCGTTCAGGATCTGGACTGCGCGCGCGGACAGGCCTGTGTCGAGGGGACCTGCCGGGTGGGGCACTTCGTGAGCTGCCGCAGCTCGGCCGACTGCCCGGCGGGTGACTTCTGCCCGGCCGGCCAGTGCCTCCCCGATTGCACGCTGGTCGGCTGCAACGGGGGCGAGAGCTGTGACCTGGCGACGCACGAGTGCCAGGCGGTGGTCGATGCGCCCCCGGCGGACGTGGTCACCGGCGGCGGCAGCGCCTCGGCGGGCAATGGTTCGGCGGGCAGCGCGAGCTCGGGCGACACGGGCTCCGGCGGCAGCACGGGCGCCGCGACCGGCGCAGGCACCACCACCGGTTCGACCGCGGCGACGTGCGGCGAGGCGGGCGAGGATTGCTGCGGCGGCACCGTGTGCATTTCGGGCCTGGCCTGCGTGGGCGGCGTCTGCGAGACCCAGGTGACCGGCGGCTCGTCCAGCTCGTCGAGCTCCTCCAGCTCGTCCTCGAGCTCGGGCGGCTCGAGCGGCTGGACCTCGGGCGGCTCCACCGGCGGCAGCTCCAGCGCGAGCAGCTCCTCGAGCTCGGGCGGAACCACCGGCGCGGCCCAGTGCACGCCCGACACCTGGAGCAACTTCGCGCAAGGGTTCTTCACGACGAACTGCACGGCCTGCCACAGCCAGTTCGGCACCTACAGCAACGTGCAGAGCGATTCGTCGAGCATCAAATCCAAGATCTCGAGCGGCCAGATGCCGCCGTACGGGGGCCTGAGCGCATCCGACCAGCAGCGGATCATCACCTGGATCAATTGCAACCTACCCCAGTGACCCGAGCGCTGCCCCGGATCTCCACCGCCACCACCCTCGCAGCGACCCTGGCCTTCCTGGTCGGCGGGGCCGCGCGCGCGCGGGCGCAGGACTCGGACGACGACGATCTCGACAAGATCCCGACCGAGACGCACCACGTCGTCCGTCCGCACGACGAGGCGGCGCCCGCCCCGGCGGAGGACGAAGAGCCGCCGAAGCCGGCGCCGCGGCCCGAGCCGGTGCACGCCGCGCCGCCGCCCGAAGAGGCCCCCGCGCCGCGTCCGGCGGCTCACGAGCGCGACGAAGACGAGGCGCCCCCGCGTTCCTCGGCCCACGCGAAGCGCGACAGGCGGCACAAGCACGCGAAGAAGAAGAAGTCGCGCCACCACGGCAAGGCCCGGCACGAGGAGGAGTCGAGCGAGGAGCCCGCGTCGCCGCCGCCCGAGGCACCGCCCAGCGAGCCGCACGTGCTCCACGCGAACCCGGCGGCATCCGAGGGAGGTGACGAGGAGGCGCCCCCCACGGTCGAGCGGTCGGCGCCCGCCGAACCCGGAGAGGGCGAGGCGCGGCGGCCCGCCGAGTCCTCCGGCGACATGGACTTCAACCTCCTGCCGCAGAAGTCCCAGGAGAACGACGAGGCCACCGCCATCGCGCGCAAAGTGCGCGTGCGCCGCACCATGCTCCAGGTGCACCAGGGCTTCGGCATCGCGACCGCCGCGCTCATGGCCGCCACCGTGATCACGGGGCAGCTGAACTACAGCGACCGCTTCGGCGGCGGCGGCGGCAGCGGCCAGTACGAGATCTGGCATGACAGCTTCGAGGCCGCCACGGTGGTCAGCTTCGCCACCGCGGGCCTGCTGGCGGTCTTTGCCCCCACGCCGTTCGAGCACAAGTCGAGCGGCGTGGACACGGTGACCGTGCACAAGTACTCGATGCTGATCTCCACCATCGGCATGGCCGCCGAGGTCCCGCTCGGCATCTGGACCGCGACGCGCGAGGGCTACACGAACCAGGGCACCCTGGCGTTGACCCACCTCGTGATCGGCTACGTGACCGCCGCCGCCCTCACCGCGGGCGCGACGGCTCTGTTCTTCTGAGGCATCGCTCGAACCCCGACTGGAGGAAACCATGACGGCCGCCCTTGCACTCGCCCTCGCCCTCGCCGCGCCCACCACCTGGAACCTCGACGCCAGCCGGTCGAAGGTGAGCTACCACCTCGTGCACAAGCTGCACGAGTTCACGGGCGTCGACGACGGCCACCTCCAGGGCAAGGCCCAGGTGCGGGACGACGGCACGGCGCTCGTGGAGATCGTCGGCCAGGCGAAGGACTTCAGCTCGGGCAACGGCAACCGCGACGAGCACATGATGGAGACCGTCGAGGCCGAGAAGTACCCCGGCGTGACCGTGAAGGCGAAGATGCCGCTCTCGGCCCAGTCGGGCAGCGTGGACGGCACCGCCAAGGTGCAGATGAACCTGCACGGCCAGAACCAGACCGTGGAAGTGCCGCTCCACGTGACCTTCTCGGGCAACTCAGCCCACGTGACCGGCGAGTACGACGCGAGCGTCGAGGGCTTCGGCATCAAGCGGCCGACGCTCCTGTTCGTGCCCATCAACGACGCGATGAAGATCACCGTCGACGTCTGGTTCAACCGTGCGGGCTCCTAGCGTCGCGCTCCTGGCCGCCCTGCTCGCGGGCGGCTGCTACGACGTCGCGGGGCTGAACGGCACGCCCATCATGCAGCCCGGACAGGACTGCATGAAGTGCCACACCGCCGGCGGCCAGGCCTCGGGGCACCAGTTCACCGTGGCCGGCACGATCTTCGCCGGTCCCGATTCGCCGCTGGACGCCGGCGTGCAGGACGCCGAGGTGCTCATCGTGGATGCGGCGGGCACGAAGCTGACGCTGCTCACCAACCAGGTCGGCAACTTCTACACGAGCGAGGTCCTGAAGCCGCCGATCCACATCGACGTGCAGTGGGGCGATCACCGCATGCGCATGGTGGAGCCGCCTCCCGCACCGGACGGCGGCCTGATCACGCCGGTCTCGTGCAACCTCTGCCACGCGTACCCCACGCCGCTGAAGGCGCCCGTCGGCGGCTTCTCGCCGGCCCCGGGGCGCATCTTCGTCCCCGGCGACACCCCGGTCGTCCAGCCCTGACATGCGCCTCGCCCTCGCCACCCTCGCGCTCCTCGCCGCCTGCATCCCGCCCGTGCAGCAGGGCGTGAACCCCATCGACGGCTGCGTCCTCGACACCGACTGTCCCACCGGCTACCACTGCGCGCCCGGCATCGGCGACGCGCTCACGGGCAACGCCTGCCAGCTCTTCCCCAGGCCCTGCCGCATCGACGCCCAGTGCGACCCCGGGCAGAGCTGCCAGAGCGGCAGCTGCCTGCCCGCCGACCGCGCCTTCTGCCAGCCGTGCGAGACGAATTCCGACTGCGCGGCCGGCGGCCTGTGCGTCACGAGCAGCGGCGCCTCCGACGGCGGCGCCTACTGCAGCGAGAGCTGTGATTCGTGCCCCAGCTCGTCGTTCTGCCAGATGACGATCGAGCCCGGCGGCGGCGACGCCGGGTTCACCTGCATCCCCACCGCGGAGAGCTGCAACGCCGGCAACACCCCGCAGGATTCGTTCACGTTCCTGAACCAGAACCTCTTCCAGCCGACCTGCATCATCTGCCACGCCGCGGGCGCCGGCCCGGCGTTCGGGAACCTCGACCTCGTCACCGACCCCTACACCGCCCTGCTCGGACCCAGCGGCACCGGCGCGCCGGCGAGCAACGTGCTCGGCAGCGCCACGAACCTGCTCCGGGTGGATCCCGGCAACCCGTCGCAGAGCCTGCTCTACATCAAGCTCGGGCTCACCGCGACCGACCCCCAGTACGGCGAGCCGATGCCGGTGCCGCCGCAGCCGCCCGTGCCCGCGGCGCTGGTGCAGGCGGTGCAGAGCTGGATCCAGTCGGGCGCGCCCAACAACTGACTTCCCGCCGACTTTCCCCCTTGGATCGGCCGAGCCGCGCGCGGTAGGCTTTGCGACCGTAGCGTCATCCCCGCAACATCGCAGAGGACACCGACGATGAAGATCGCGCACGCGTTCACCGCCCTGGCACTGGCCTCGTGGGCCGCCGCCGGCAGCGCACGGGCCCAATCGACCGGCTCGGATTCCGGCGGGAGCTCGGGCGGAGCCCTGCCCGACGCGGGAGGCGCGACCGGAGAGCTGCCCGATGCCGGGGGGTCCACCGGCTTCGGGTCCTCGACCTCGGCGGGCACGAGCGGAGCGGGCGGCGCCACCGGCGGGGGAAGCTCTGGAGGCGCCACGGCGTCCGGCGGTTCGACCGGCGCCGCCACGACCTCCGGCGGCGGCAGCTCGACGGGGAGCCCCGTGCTGGGCAACGGCGGGATAGGCGCGGCCTGCAACACCGACCTGGATTGCGCCTGCGGCGAAGTCTGCAGCGTGCAGACGATCCCCGCCGTCTGCGCGGCAGGCAACAGCGGCGACCCGGGCTCTTGCACGTCGACCTGTCTCTACGAGGGCCAGAGCTGCCAGAATCATTTTTGCTACCCGCCCTGGAGCTACCTGTCCGTGTGCGTGTCGACCGGCGGCTCGAGCGGCCCCACCGGCAACGCGGGCCATGGATCCGCGCTGGCGCCGCCGCCGCCTTCCTCGGGCTGCAGCAGCGGCGGGGGAGGGCCGGCGCTGCCCCTCGCGCTGGCGGGACTGGGACTGCTCCGGAGGCGCCGCCGGCGCGGCAGTTCCCGCGACCGGGCCCCGGCGCTGCGCAAGGCGCTGCTGGCCGTCGGTCTGCTCGCCGCCGGCTGCTCGAGCGGGCCCCAGCCGCCGCAGAACGTGATCTACATCGACATCGACGACCACGGCCTCACGGCGCTCTGGACCGCCGATGCCCCGAACATCAAGGGCCTCATCGCCAGGGGCACGCTCGCCTACTCGCGCGTCGACGTGCCCACGCACTCCAACCACAACAACTACACGCTCCTCACCGGCCAGTACCCGGACGGCGACGACGTGCCCGCGAACTCCTGGCTCGATCGGTCGGAGGACTTCAAGCAGCCGATCGTGCTCGGGGGGAGCCTGGGCCTCGGCAACTACGGCTTCTGGGCCCAGAACCCGCTGCGCACGCGGAGTGACAGCGTCTACGAGACGTCGGCGCGGCTGGGCATCACGCCCTACTACGTGGGCGAGCTGCCGCCCTTCGAGGTCGGGGCCGGGAGCGTGCATCTGCCCCTCAACGGCGAGCTCTTCGAGGGCATCACCATCGACGAGGGGCTGGCCGTCGCGCTGCTGACCGGCCTGCTCGATTACCCTCAAGACGTCGCGCAGAGCTACTACTATGACGGCCCCGGCAACCCGGGCGAGACGCTCGCCCACTTCGACATCCGCGACGCGGCCAACATCATCCGGGCGAGCGGCGGCAACATCCCGCGCTTCATGTTCATCTGGGCGTTCCTGGCCCTCGATCAGGATCCCGCCTCGCACTTCGGGCCGCCTGCGCAACAGGTCATCACCGACTACGACGACGCCGTCGGCGACATCCTCGCGGCGCTGCAGGAGACCGGCACGCTCGCCCAGACGAACATCATCCTGACGCTCGACCACGGCAAGACGCCGAGCTACTACCAGGTGAACCTCGGCATCGAGAAGGGCACGACCGATCCGATCACCGGCGCACCGGAGACGATCGACGGCGGCCAGCTCGGCGAGCTGATCGCCACCGACGGGGCGGACGCCGGGGTCACGCTCGACGACTTCGACCTCATCAACGAGGACGGCGACGCGCTCGTCTACGCGACCGTGCCCAACGCGGGCACCGCGGCGGGCGCCGCGCAGCAGCAGCAGGTCGCGCACGGTCTCATCTCCCTCATCCAGTCGGGCAAGCTCGTCGGCGTCGACACCACGCGCACCATCACCTGGGACGGTTACCTGGGCACGCGCCGCATGTTCGACTTCCGCAACCAGGGGCCCTACCAGGCCGACGTCATCGTCTTTCCGCAGGACGGCTGGACGCTCAACAAGGTCGACTGGAACAACGCGGCCCCCGGCCCCTTCCAGGACCACACCAACCAGCCCTACTCGCGGCACGGCGGCTTCTCGCAGGACGAGCTCTACGTGCCGGTCATCATGTCCGGGCCCGCGTTCAAGGAAGGGCAGCTCATCCCGCACACGGTGAACCACTCCGACGTGGCCCCCACCGCGATGTGGGCCCTCGGGGCGGGCTACATCACCACCGCCGCGGGCGGCCCGATCATGTCGGCCTTCAAGGGCGATCCCGGCGAGACCATCGCGCAGCCCGCCGACATGTCGACGTCCCGCACCTCGGTGCTCGGATCGAGCGGCTGGCTCGGTACCCTCTCCGTCGCGCAGGCCAACCAGGCCGTGATCATCGACGTGGCGGGGCTCTACCACGACGAGCTCTTCAACGATGCCTCCCTCCGCGACGTGGATCAGCCGTTCCTCGACCTGGCCTCGCAGGGCACCGTCTTCGAGCACTGCTGGGATCGGTACCGGGACTGGCCGGTCAACGAGTACGAGATGCTGACGGGCGGCTACCCGGTCGAGACCCCTTACATCCCCTACGCCGAGGACGACCCGACGCAGCAGGCGGCGCCCGGGTGGGGCCTGATGCAGTTCCCCGCCGTGCCCGGCTTCGTCGCCGACGACGCCGGCTACCAGGTCTGGCGGGCGCAGCAGAGCTTCGGCGTCCAGAGCATCTTCGACGGCGCGCTCGCCATCGGGGCCACCTCGGCGCTGATCGGCCAGCTCGACTTCCAGGACATCCACCTGGATACCTCGGGGATCGCCCTCTACCAGCAAGCCACGCCCGACCAGCTGCCGGGCCTGGTGCGGGATTTCCTCGCGACCAACCCGGAGGCCCTCATGGTCGTCGCGCTCGGGGGAGCGAGGACCGCCGATCGGCACAGCTCGGCCGCGCGCGCGGAGCTGGCCAGCCTGGCACAGGAGGTGGAAGCCATCGCCGACGCGTCGGGCCAGGCGCTCGTCGTGGTGACGAGCCGCGGGGCGACGACCATCGACGATCCGGGCGCCGACTACTACGGCCCGCAGACCTCCCGCCACGTGCCGCTCTTCTTCCTTGGACCGAACGTGCCGGCGGGCGTGGTGACCAGCGAGCCCGCGACCGCGGCGGACATCCCGGCCACGGTGCTCACGGGCCTGGGCGCGCCCCTGCGGACCGACTTCGTCGACGGGACGTGGCCGCAAGACCCGGTGGCGCCGCCGTTCTCGGCGATCGGCTACGGCTCGGACGCCGGCGTGCAACCGATCGCGCAGCCGCTGCCGGCGGGCGCGTTCGGAGGCCACGCCCTCGTGCGGGCCTTCGACTTCACCGCGCACTGAGCGGGCAGGTCAGGGCAGAAACGCGCGCAGGAGCGCATGGCCGGCCGTCGCGCCCGCCGGAGTCGGCTGGGCGATGCCGCCGACCGGCGTTCCCGCCGCCCAGGTGCCGTCGACGAAGTCGGTGCGCGAGGTGAGCCCCAGCGCCACCAGCGCCGTCGCCGGGATGTCCGCGAGCTGGCCGTCCTGGCTGGTCGTCACTGCGGGTCGGACGTCGGGGCCGAGCACCAGCAGCGGCACGTGCCTCGACGTGCCCGGCCCGTAGAAATCCGCCCCGGGGTCGTCGATCGTCGTGGCGCCGCGGCTCGTGACCAGCACCAGCGAGCCGTAGGCCGCGTCGGCGATGCCCTGCACGGTGGCCGCGAGGCTGGCGAGCTCCGCGGCCGCCGCCGCGCTGTGGCGATCCGCCGTCCGCTGGCCACCCACCGCCACCACTACGAGGGAACGCCCGTGGCTGCCGAGGAAGCTCGCCACCGCGCCGGGAATGGCGCTCTGCGCGAGCGTCTCGTGCAGGGTGAGCGCCGAGGTGTCCACGTGCGCGTCGTGGTAGTCGAGCTGCCCGATGAGGGCCGTGGACAGGCCGGCCGCCGCCGCGGCGTCGAACACCGTTCCATTGGCTGCGAAGGGTGTCGTCTGGCGCCAGGCCTGGTAGCCGGCCTGATCCGCGACGAAGCCGGCGGGCACCGGCATCATCAGGAAGCCGAAGCCCGGGGGCGCCACCTGCGAGGGGTCGTCCTCCGCGAACGGGATGTACGGCAGCTGCACGGGGTAGCCGCCGACGAGCATCTCGTACTCGTTCACGGGCCAGTCGCGGTAGCGCGTCCAGAAGTGGTCGAACACCGTTCCCTGGGCGGCGAGGTCGAGGAACGGCTGGGCGGCGGCGCGCAAGGACGGGTCCTGATCGGCGAAGACCTCGTCGTAGTAGAGCCCGGCCACGTCGACGATCACGGCGCTGGGCGCCGTGCCGCCCGTGAAGGCCGGCGCCCTGGCGCCGAAGCCCGCGCCCGCGAGGATCGTCGCCTGCGCGGTGGTCATGTCGACGGGCTGCGGGATCGTCTCGCCTGGTTGCCCCTTGAAGGCGGCGAGGATGGGCGCTCCCGTGGCCGTGGTCAGGTAACCCGCGCCCAGCGCCCACATGGCGGTCGGTGCCACGTCGGACTGGGCAACGGGGTGCGGCAGCATGACGCCGCTCTTGAAGGCCGGTCCGGCCATGATGACCGGCACGTACAGCTCCTCGGTCGAGAGGCCGCCGTGCCGGCCATAGGGGTACTGCGTGTGCTCCTTGAAAGGGCCGGGCGCCGCGTTGCTGCCATCCACCTGGTTGAGCGTCCAGTCGGGCAGGCCGAAGAGCATGACGTCCGCCTGGTTGGGCGTCTCGTCGCGCAGATCGTGGAACTTGCGCGTGCCCAGGTAGCCGTCGAAGGTGATCGTGCGGGTCGTGTCGACGCCCTGGAGCGCGCCGGACTGCACGAGCTGGACCAGCTCGTGCGCCGTCTGCATCTGCTGGGGCGCCGCGGCGGCCGTGCCCACGTTGGGCACCGCGGCGTAGAGCAGCACGTCCCCGTCCTCCTGGAAGAGCTGGTAGCTCTGCTCGGTCAGCCCGTACTGAGCGCCCTGGCTGGCGATCACCTGGGCCATCTGGCCGTCGGCCGTGCCGCCCGCGCCGCCGCCCTGCGTGCCCAGGCAGGCCTGGTCGTGCGTGTCGACCTTGCCGTGATCGAGCGTGAAGACGATGTTGGTGCTCGCGAGCAGGCCCTTGGCGTCGAGGGCGTCGAGAATGTCGCCGAGGGCGTCGTCGTAGTCTTCGATGCTGGTGACGATCTCCGCGCCGAAGTCGCCCGTCGGGTTGTTGTCGAGCGCCAGGAAGTCCCAGACGTACATGTAGCGGGGCATGGGATTGCCCGGCCCCGTGGCGTCGATGAAGTTGGCCACGTCGCGGAAGGTGAAGTGGCTGATGGTCTCCCCCTGGGCCGGCGGGCCGTCGAAGTGGAACGTGGGGACGAGCGCCTCCGGGTAGTCGAGGAGGCCCTCGAGGAGCAAGGTGCCGAGATCGTACGTCAACGTGGTGCCGTCGATGGTGGCGCCGAGGATGGTGAAGTGCACGTCGGCCGCGCCCACGTCGAGCGGCGGGATCTGCCCGAAGAACGAGGGCTGGATACCCAGGCGTTCGGCGGCCTGGTACACGCTGTCGCCGCGTGTGCGCAGCGGGTTGTCGGGGTAGAGCGCATAGTCGCCGAACTCCTGCCCGGCCACGTCGTGGTACGTGAAGCCCGGCCGGTCCAGCGGCGTGTTGCCGGGAACCTCGTTGCCGTCGGGCTGCTGCCCGGTGAGTGTCGAGTAGTTGCCCTGGTTGCTGTGGGTGGGGATCTGCACGCGGGAGAAGCCGAACACGCCGCGCGAGATGAGCCCCTTGAGTTTGGGCGCGTCGGAGACCCAGAGCGCGGAAAGCCCGTGATCGTCGATCTCGAACTGGATCACGTTCTGGGGGGGCGACGCCGGCGAGCCGCAGGCCGCGAGCGCGAGCGCCGCGCCGAAGGCCCCCCGCAGCTTTCGGATCACAGCCCGAAGGCCCGGACGAGGGCGTGGCCGCCCAGCGCGTCCTCGGGCGCCGGCCGGGCGATCCCGTTCACGGCGGTCCCGGCCGCCCACGTGCCGTCGGCGATGTCGGTGCGCGCCGCGACGCCCAGCCCCACCAGCACCGTGGCCGGGATGTCGGCCATGTCGCCGGGCTGGCTCGTGATCACGCCGCCGGGGACGTTGGGGCCGAGGGCGAGCAGCGGCACGTGCCGCGAGCTGCCGTAGCCGTAGTAGTCCGCCGGCCCCGAGTCGCCGAGGTCCGTGGCGCCACGGCTGGTCACCAGAATCAGCGACCCCCAGGAGGCGCGCACGATCGCCTGGACCTCGCTCGCGAGCGCCGCCAGCTCGGCGACCGCCTGCGGGCTGTGGCGATCCGCGGTGCGGTCGGAGCCGAGGGGCACGACGACGACGGAGCGGGGGTGATCCGCGAGGAAGGCGCCCACGATCCCGGCTGCCGACGCCGGGTCGGCGGTCTCGTCCAGGTCGAGCTGCGAGGTGTCGATGTGCAGCCCGTGGAAGTCCGGCTGGCCGACCAGCGCCACGCGGAAGCCGTCCGCCTGCGCCGCGTCGAAGAGGCTCGGCTGGCCGAAGCTCGTCGGCGACGACGAGTGCCAGGCGGCGAAGCCGGCCTGGTCGGCGATGAAATTCGAGGGGGCCGGAATGGCCAGCAGGCCGAAGCCCGGCGGCGCGGATTGCGCGGGGTCGTCCTCGGCGAACGGAACGAACGGCAGCTGCACCGGGTAGCCGCCGACGAGCATCTCGTACTCGTTCACCGGCCAGTCGCGGTATCGATCGTAGAAGTGGTCGAAGAGCGTGCCCTGCGCGGCGAGGTCGAGGAACGGCTGCGCCGCCTGGCGGAGGTCCGGGTCCTGGTCCGTGAAGGCCTCGTCGTAGTAGAGGCCGGCGACGTCGATGATCACCGCCGACCGGGCCGCGCTCGGCACGGCGGGCCCCTCGTAGCCGCCGTTCTGCAGCACGGTGTCGCGGCTCTTCGTCATGTCCGCGGGCTGCGGGATCGTCTCGCCCGGCTGCCCCTGGAAGGCCGCTAGGATCGGCGCGCCCTCCGCGTCGGTCAGCTCCACGCCCAGGGCGCGCATCGCCGTCGGCGCCACGTCCACGTGGTTCACCGGCTGCGGGATCATCACGCCTTCCTTGAACGCGGGGCCGCTCAGGATGAGCGGCACGTAGAGCTCGTCGGCCGAGAAGCCGCCGTGCCGGCCGAAGGGGTACTGGGTGTGCTGCTGGAACGGCCCCGGAACGGCGTTGGTCGGATCCACCTGGCCGAGCGTCCAGGTCGCGCCGCCGTCGGTCTGGGGAAAGACGATGATGTCCGCCTGGTAGGGGCCCTCGTTGTGGAAATCGTGCATGCGCCGCGTGCCGAGGTAGCCGTCGAAGCTGATCGTGCGGCTGGTGTCCAGGCCCACGATGGCGCCGGACTGGATGAGCTGGAGCAGCCCGTGCGTGACCGCCTCCTGCTCGGCCGCGCCCGCGGCCGTCCCCGCGTCCGGCGTGACGGCCCAGATGAGCGCGTCGCCGTCTTCGTTGATCATCTCGTACTGGTTCGGGCTCACGCCCACCGAGGCGCCCTGGGCCGTCACGAGCGCGCCCAGCTGCCCGTCGGCCGGGCCGGTCGAGTCGGTGCCGTGCGTGCCCAGGCAGACCTGCTGGTAGCTGTCCACCTTGCCATGGTCGAGCGTGAAGACGATGTTGGTCTGCGCCGCGAGCCCCTTCTGCTCGAGCGCGTCGAGCACGTCGCCGAGGGCGTCGTCGTAGTCCTCGATGACGGCCTCGAGCTGTGGCCCATCGGCGCCGTAGGACGAGGTCGGGTCGCCGTCGAGCGCGAGGAAGTCCCACACGAACAGGTAGCGCGGCATCGGGTTGCTCGGCCCGGTCGAGGCGATGAAGCTCGCGGCGTCGCGGATGGTGAAGTGGCTGATGGTCTCGCCCGCGTCCGGCGGGCCGTCGATCTGGTAGCTCGCGACGAGGCTCGGCGGATACCCCAGCGAGCCCTCCAGGAGCGCGTCGGCGATGTCCGTAGAGACGGTGTAGCCGGCGATGGTCACGCCGTTCGCGGTGAAGTGCACGTTCGACGCGCCGGCCTCGAAAGGCGGCAGCTGGCCGAAGTACGCCGGCGCAATGCCGAGGCGCTCCGCCGCGAGGTAGACGCTGTCGCTGCGGGTGACCAGGGGGTTCTGCGGGTAGTCGGCGTAGTTGCCGAGGGCGAAGCCGCCGCCGAAGTTGAGCCATTGCTGGAAGTCGTTGGCGCGGTCGAGGTAGGAGTTCGCGGGCACGTCGTCGCCGTCGGGGTACTGGCCCGTCAGCTCGGTCATGTTGTTGTGGTTCGAGTGCGTGGGCACGTCGACGCGCGAGTAGGCGAACGTGCCGCGGGCGATGAGCCCCTTCAAGTTCGGCGCGTTCGCGGCCCACAGCCCCAAGAGGCCGTGGTCGTCGATGTCGAACTGGATCACGTACTGGGGCGGGTGGGCCGCCTGCCCGCAGGCGGCGAGCAGGGCGAGACACGGGGCAAGTGGGTGGCGCATCGGTGACGCAAATATACCAGAGCGGACGCTCCAGGAAGTCGACTACTCGCAGACGCCCAGCAGCGCGAGGCCCGCGTCGAGGCCCACCGGCACGCAGCTCTGGTAGCCGCAGCCGCCCGCGTCGAGCCCGCACAGCGTCTGGCAGCTGTCGTTCCCGTTGGCGCCCGGCAGGCAGACCGCGCCGGCGGTGCACGGGCACGGCGCGTCCAGGGCCGTGGGGAGCGCGCAGGGGCCCCCGGCGTCCGCGGCGTCCTCGGCCGAGGGCACGCAGCCCCCGGACGGCGAATCCACGTCGTCCGGGAGGCACCACCAGCCGACCGCGGGGCAGTGGCTCTCGCCGGCGGTGCAGGGCGAGCCCGGCAGGCACGTGCCGTAGGCCGCGCCCGGAGGCTGGTAGCAGTGCTGGCTGTCGGCGCAGCCCAGCAGGCCCACCGAGCCCGCGGGCCCGGCGAGGCACAGCGGGAAGCAGGTGCCGCCCGCAAGGCCGGCCACGGAGGCGCGCAGCGTCGCGGGTGCCTGGGCGTTGGGGATGCAGAGCATGCCCCCGTCGCACAGCGCGGCGGCGTCGTCGTTGCTGGCCTGGGGGTCGCACGGCGCGAACGGCGGCTCGGTGCCCAGCGCGTAGCAGACGTTGCGCTTGCCCTCGGGGATGCAGAGGCCGCTGACCCCTCCGCCGAGCGCGCAGGGGCCCCAGGCGCTGCAGACTCCCGCGCCTTGCGGGCTGCAGTAGTCGGGCAGGCTCGAGTCGCCGCAGCTCGTGCCGTAGGGGCAGGCCGACGAGTCGGAGGCCGTGCAGGGGATGAGGCAGAGCTCCTCGGAGCTGCCGTTGTAGCTCGCCTGGGTGCACGTCATGCCCGGAGGGGCCGTGGCGCAGCCGACCTGGGGATTGCAGCTCTCGCCGTAGCCCGGGAGCCGACAGGTGCCGCTCGTGTCGTCGCAGACCTCGCCCACGCCGCAGGACGACAGCGCCGAAGGCGAGCACGGCTGGCCCAGCCCGCCCGTGCCTCCCCCGGCAGCGCCGCCGCCCGAGAGGCCGCCCGCGTTGCCCCCCACGCCCGTGGAGCGCCCGCCGCTCCCGCCCGAGCTGGTCAGCCCCGCGCTCGCGCCCGCGTCTTCGCCGCCGGTGGTGGCGCCGCCGTTCCCGGCCCCGGCCGTCGTGGAGCCGCCGCCGCCCGTGGTCGCGCCGAGATCGAAGGAGGAGGCACAACCGGCGAGCGAGCCCGCCGCGATCAGCGCCCAGAGGTGGATCCGCACGCTCTCTTGCTTATCGCACGAAGCCACCCGCGCGCCACTTTACGGCCCGGTGGCCCTGGCAAAACGTCGAAGCGGCGGGCGGCGCTGCGTGCGAGCTGTTAGGATGGGGCGATGGCGAGCGCCCGGGACGTCGCGAGGAAGGTCGGCCCCTGGGTCGGCACGATCGCCGCCGCGTCGGCGCTGGCCTTCGGCGTGAGCGGCGGCTGCAACTTCGTGCGCCCCGAGAGCCGGCCGATGGCCAGCCTCGCCGGAAGGATGGTCGCCACCGGCAGCCCCGTGACCAACGAGGGGCTGCTCGGCAAGCCCGCCATCATCAATGTCTGGTCGCCCGGCTGATGGGTCTGCCGCCGGGAGTTGCCCGGCCTCGACCAGCTCGCAGCCCAGTACGACGGCCGGGTGAACGTGCTCGGCCTCATCGCCTGGGGAGGGGGCCGGCAGGCGGCCGCCTTCGCGCGCTCCAAGGGCCTCTCCCACTTGCCGCTCGTCGAGGGAGGCCAGGCCTTCGCCGACGCCATGGGCGTGGACGCCGTGCCCACGACCTTCTTCGTGCGCGCCGACGGGACGGTCATCGGCCGCCTGGTGGGCATGGGGCCCGAGTGGCTGTTCCGGCACGAGGCCGAGCGGCTGCTGTCCGAAGCGCGCTGAGTCATTTCGCTCAGCAGGGCTCACCCACCGCGACCTCCGCGACTCGACGAGTGTCGCAGGCAGGGCCCGGCGGCGTCGTCCAGCTCGAGCAGCTCCCCGTGGCGCCGCTGGGGAAAGCGGTTGTTGCCCCAAGGTGGCCCGTTCCGTCACGAACGATCGAAAATACTTGGGGGTCCTGCCAAACGGCGTCCACCCGAGGCGGGCCACCGTTCAGCTCCTGATCACGTCGAGTTCCCCCCGTGGTCACGAGAACTTGGGCCGAGCGCCCGATTGGCCGCTCATTCTCTGCACAATCATGACACCTACATTTCGGCACGGTTTGCGCCAATGTCGCAGCTGGTGAACGGCTTGAGATCATTGCAAGTCGCTGGCTGCTACACCCTCGCGGCCGATTTTGGCGTTGGATTTGCTTGTTCCACGCGATCTTCCGCAGTTTCGGCCGGAGGTCGTGATGATGGCACGTCTCAAGCTGGTTTCGCTGGTCGCGGTGGCGTTCGCCGTGGGCCTCGCGGCCTGCTCTTCGTCCCCGAACCTTCAGAGCCTGCCGTGCCAGACCGCAGCCGATTGCCCCGCAGGTCAGGGGTGTGGGGTCAACGGCTACTGCGCTCCGCTGCTCGGCAGCGCCGGGGTCGGCGGCGACGTCGGCGCATCGGCGGGCACCACCACCGGCGCAACGACGGCGGGCCTCGGCGGATCCACCGGCCACGGAGGACTCATCGGCGGCAGCTCGAGCGGCGGCGCGGTAAATGGCAGCTCTTCCGGAGGACAGGGCATCGGGACTTCCACGGGCTCCCAGTTTGGTGGCACGTCGACCGGCACCTCCACGAGCGCGGGCAACGGCAGCAGCACCGGCGGCGGCCCCAGCTGCGGCTGCAGCGCGTCCTGCTGTTCCGAGCAGGCTTCGGCTTCCTCCACGGCGCAGTCGGGCGGTCTCACCTGCCCCGACGGCAGCACATGCTACGGAAGCTGGTACTGCAACCTTGCACCCTCCGGCGGCTGCACACAGACCGATCCGTGCAATGGTCGGAGCGGGACGTACGTCTCTTGCAGCACGAGCTCGGCCGGTACCACGGGCAGCGCGAGCTCCAGCTCGTCGAGCTCCAGCTCGTCGAGCTCCAGCTCCGGAGGGAGCAGCACCGGCGGGGGTACCACCGGTACGATCACCGGGACGATCGGACCCCAGGGCGGCAGCGTCTCCTCCCTCGTGTTCGGCGTCGTCGGCGACACGCGGCCGCAGAACGAGGGCGACACCGCGAACTACCCGACCCAGGACATCACCTGGATCTACCAGAACATCATGGCGTCGAGCCCGCGGCCGCAGTTCGTCATCGGCACCGGCGACTACGCCTACTGCTCCGGCAGCGATTGCGCGGCGCAGACGGCCGACTACATCACGGCGGCGAAGCAGTACTACCCCGGCGGCGGTCAGATCTTCCTGGCGATGGGGAACCACGAGTGCAACGGTTACACCTCGTCCAACTGCGCTCCCGACGCGCCGGCAGACGGCGCCACGAGCTCCGAGCCGAACTACACGAACTTCTTCAACGTGCTGAACACCTTCGGCATCAACAGTACCAGCCAGCCGACGCTCTCGACCGGCGTTCCGTACTACGAGGTCGACGTGAGCTCGAGCGACTCGACCAACCCGTGGACCGCCAAGTTCGTGATGATCGCCGCGAACGCCTGGGACAGCGGGCAGTCGAGCTGGCTCACGAGCGTGATGCAGAAGCAGACGACCTACACGTTCGTGGTCCGCCACGAGTCGTACCAGGACGATGGCGCGGCGAACAGCGATCTGCCCGGCGATCAGGGCGCTTCGGACGCGATCATCCAGCAGTACCCGTACACGCTGCTCCTCGTCGGACACACGCACGAGTACGCGCAGTCGTCCTCGGGCAGCGGGCAGGTCGAGCTGATCGTGGGCAACGGCGGAGCGGAGACCTCCGGGCCGCCCGGGTACGTCATCTGCGCCATGGTCTCGGGCGGCAACATCAGCTGCCAGCCCTATGCGGCGGGCTCCTCGGCATCGACCAACGGGTCCGCGGTCGTGGTGAACGCCACCGGCGCGCTGCAGTAGACCGCCGGCCGGTGCGGACGGGCAGGCTTGAACCACCCGTCCTCGAGCGGCTATCCTTCCGACTCGTGCCGAAGGCGGCCAAGCTCGCGCCCATGCTGGTTCTCGGGCTCATGGTGGTGTCGGAGCAGGTGCTGGTCCTCCGGCTGAACACCGCCGTGCCCTGCGGGGTGGTCGACCGCGGGACCTCGCCGCCCCGCGGTGATCCGAGCTTCATCGGCCGTGCGGAGGCGAGCACCCGCAGCCTGCCGCGGCCGAGCAGCGTTCATGTCTCCTGCCCGGCGCGGCAGCCGCTCGCGGTGTCTCGCGGGAACGGCGAGCTCGCGCTCGGGTCCCGGCCGACCCGTTCGTGCGCCCGGCGCGGCGATCTCAACCGCCGCATCTAGAACGTCGCGCGCCCTCGCGCGCTCCCACCTTCCTCCCAGTTCCCCGGCGGCACGCGCCGGCCGGCGTCTCGCCGCCGCGCCGGTCACGTTCCGCCGTCTTCCCACCCGCTCCACGAGGAGTCCCGCTTGCCGAAGCGCACCTACTACGGCTGCTGCGCGATGATCGCGGCTTTCCAGGCGGCCTTTCTGGTCATCGGCCTCACCCGCGTACCGCTGCCCTGGTACCACCCGCTGGAGCACGGGTGGCGGCTCGAAGTGTTCCCGCGGGGTCTCGCCATGAACTTCTACGGCGAGGTCCTGTACGCCACGATCGCGGCGGTGCTGGCGTACCCGGCGGGATGGCTCCTCGGGGCGCGCTCGAGAGGCCCGTTGAGCCGCGAGCAGGCCTGGTTGGCGCTGGGTTACGCGCTCGTCGGCCTGGCGCTCGCCATGGCGATGATCGCGTTCCAGATCTGGCCGCGGCACGGCACGCCCCTGCCGCTTCCCCGCTGGTACGTGCCCCGCTGAGCATTTTCGCAGTTCCCGAACACAGCCGCGGAAGCGGCGCTGACGACGGAGGTTCGAACGCATGTTCCAGCAAGACGCCGAGAGGATCGAGGTCGCGGTTCAAGCCGTGGTGCGCCGCGTGGCGGTGTACCTGTGCTGGGGCTACCTCGCGCTCGTGATCGGGGCCACGGTCGTGGCCGCGCTCCCGCCTGGGCTGGCGGGATGGGCCGATCGCCTCGCGCCGTACCTGGGCAGCCACCACCATCGCCACCGCGAGTGGCGGCCCCCCGCGCTCCTGGGTGCGCAGCTCCGGCCGTTCCTCGTCGACGCCGTCGTGGGCGCCTGGGTCGTGGCAGCCGTGCTCTTCGTGGGGCTCCTCGTCAACTGGAGAAAGGTCTTCGGCCTCCCGCAGCGGTGGGGAAGCTGAGATGGCCCGCCTCGCAGACACGGGCCGCGTGGGGTTGCTTCTGGCCGCGCTGATCGCGGCGCAGGCAGTGGCCGGCGGGCGGCAGGCGGACACCGGCGCGGGCCCGGAACGCTGGCAGCCGGCGGACGGCCTACGTCGCATGGCGGCCGCCTACGGCCGGCTCGAGGACGAGCAGCGCCGATGGGTGAAGGAGCACTTCTCCGCGTCCGATCCGCAGTGGGACGCCCTGGATGTCCGCCACGCCGAGCTCGTCGCGAGGGATCGGAGGATCGTGGAGGCGTACCGACGGCTGTCGCAGGGGGCCGAGGTCCCCCTTGTGCGGGGCGCCCAAACCGGTGAGGCTGTGCGCGACGGGGGAGCCGCGCCCCCTCTTCGGAGGGCCGAGCTGGAGGGGCTTGCCGGAGAGCACGCGAAGGTGCTTCGGGAAGATACCGAGATGGCCAGGGAGCACGATCGCCTGGTCGCGGAGAGGGCGCGCCACCGATGACGTCCGCGAGCAGGATTGAGCCGTCGTTCCGCAGGTTGCGCCAGCGCCGCATGTGGGCCGCGGGATCGCTCGCCGTGACGGGGCTGTTCGCCCTCTGGATACAGGCCCAGTGGAAGAAGGCCGCCGCTCCCCTCCCGCCGACCGGCCCTGCCGCGCCCGGGCCCATCCGCTTCGTCTTCGTGATCGCCATGG
>DATJNL010000503.1:0-3303 GCA_035508175.1 Myxococcales bacterium | reverse complement strand
GGCACGAGCCCGCCGAGGAGCAGGTTGACCACGGCGAGCACGATGGCGCCGATGAAGGCCGAGAAGAAGCCGGAGATGTAGAAGCCGGGCACGAAGCTCGAGGCGAACCAGATCATGAAGGCGTTGATGACCCACCAGAAGATCCCCAGCGTGACGATGGTCAGCGGGAAGGTGAAGATCTTGAGGACGAGGCCGAGCGTGGCGTTCACGAGGCCGATCACGATCACCGCGATGAGGGCCGCGCCGAAGCTCTTGATGTAGAAGCCCGGCACCAGCCAGGCCACCACGAGGAGGGCGACGGCGCTCAGGATCCAGCGAAGGAGGAGGCGGAGCATGGCGGCAGTGTAATCGGTTCTCGGCGCCTTCGGCCCTCGAATCGCACGCGGCACCGTTTGACGCCGCGGCGGGCCTCTTGTACATCCGGCCGGCATGAGAGCTCCCGGGGAGGTGCGGAAGCTGGCCCGGTCGGTGAAGGACGGGGCACGGCTCGCGGCGCTGCGGCGCGAGTTCGGCCGCCGCGGCATCCGGCAGGTGAAGCTCGGCGGCTTCGACGTCGACGGCGTGTTCCGCGGGAAGTACCTCTCGCTCGACAAGTTCTGGGGCGCGGCCGAGGGCGGCTTCGGCTTCTGCGACGTGGTGTTCGGCTGGGACATGGGGGACGAGCTCTACGACAACTCGCGCGTCACCGGCTGGCACACCGGCTACCCCGACACGCTCGCGAAGATCGACCTCGGCACCTACCGGGTGATCCCCTGGGAGCCCGACACCGCCGCCTTCATCGTCGACTTCTGCGACGCCGCGGGCGGCCCGCTGCCGGTGAGCCCACGCCAGATCTTGCAGCGGGTCGAGGCGCGCGCGCGCGCGCTGAAGCTCCAGATCAAGTGCGGCGCCGAGTACGAGTTCTTCTTCTTCCGCGAGACCCCGGCGTCGCTGCGGCAGAAGGGCTTCCGGAACCTGACGACGCTCTCGCCCGGCATGTTCGGCTACTCGTGGGTCCGCACGAGCGAGTCGGCCTCGCTGGTCCACGCGCTGCTCGACGGGCTGCGCGACTTCGACGTGCCCATCGAGGGCTTCCACACCGAGACCGGCCCCGGCGTGTTCGAGGCCGCCATCGGCTACGACAGCCTGTTGCCGGCCGCCGACAAGGCCGCGCTCTTCAAGACGGCGGTGAAGGAGATCGCGTCGCGCCACGGGCTCGTCGCCTGCTTCATGGCCAAGTGGAACCCCGACCTGCCGGGCTGCAGCGGCCACCTGCACCAGTCGATCTGGGCCGACGGCAAGAACCTCTTCGCGGGCGGCGGCGGACCGCAGGGCCTCTCGCCGAACCTGGCGGCGTACGTGGGGGGCCAGGTGGCGCTGCTCCCCGAGATCGCCGCGCTCGTGTGGCCCACGGTGAACAGCTACAAGCGCAGCGTGCCGAACACCTGGGCGCCGGTGTCGGCGACCTGGGGCATCGAGAACCGCACCTGCGCGCTGCGGGTGATCCGCCCGTCGCCGAAGGCCACCCGCGTGGAGTTCCGCATGGCGGGCGCCGACATGAACCCCTACCTCGGCATGGCGGCGTCGGTGGCCGCCGGCCTGCACGGCCTCGCGACGAAGGCGAAGCTCCCGCCGCCGGTCGCGGGCAACGCGTACGCGGCCTCCGAAGCGCCGGCCCTGCCGCGCAACCTGGGCGAGGCCGTGGCCTCGCTGCGCAAGAGCAAGGCCGCCCGCGACTGGCTGGGCGACGAGTTCGTGGACCACTACTGCCGCACCCGCGAGTGGGAGTGGCGCAAGTTCGAGCGCGCCGTGACCGACTGGGAGCTCGCGCGCTACTTCGAAGCGGTCTAGGAGGCGGCCATGCCGGTGCTCGGTGAGATGTGGTTTCCCACGCACGTGGTGTTCGGCGCGGGGACGCTGCGCGAGCTGCCGGCGCAGCTCCGCGCGGTGGGGGCGCGCGCGCCGCTCGTGGTGACCGACCCCGGGGTGGTGAAGGCCGGGCTCTACGCCAAGCTGCAGGCCGCGCTCGCCGAGGCCGGCCTCCCGCACGCGCTCTTCGCCGAGGTGCACCCGAACCCGGTGGAAGAGGACTGCCTGGCCGGCCTCGAGGCCTTCCGGCGCGGCGAGGCGGACTCCGTGGTGGCGCTCGGGGGCGGCTCGGCGATGGACGCCGGCAAGATCGTCCGGCTCCTGGTGGCTCACGAGCCGCCGCTCGCGCAGTACGACGACCTGCAAGGGGGCAGCGCGCGCATCGCCGAGCCGATGCCGCCGATGATCGCCATCCCCACCACCGCCGGGACGGGCAGCGAGGTGGGGCGCAGCGCCGTGGTGACGCTGACCGAGGGGCACCGCAAGGCGGTGATCTTCGCGCCGGCGCTCATCCCCACCGTGGCCCTCTGCGATCCCGAGCTGACGCTCGGCCTGCCCCCGGGCCCCACCGCGGCCACGGGCATGGACGCGTTCGTGCACTGCCTCGAGGCCTACTGCGCGACGGGCTTCCACCCGCTGGCGGACGCGGTGGCGCTCGACGGGCTGGGCCGCGCCGCCCGCGCGCTGCCCCGCGCCTTCGCGAACGGCGCGGACGCCCAGGCGCGCTCCGAGATGATGGTGGCCGCGATCATGGGCGCGACCGCCTTCCAGAAGGGCCTCGGCGCCTGCCACAGCCTGGCCCACGCGCTGACGCCGGTGTGCGGCGTGCACCACGGGCTCGCCAACGCGGTGATGATCCGGCACGTGGTGGAGTTCAACCGGCCGGCCATCGAGGACCGGC
The DNA here is from genome assembly GCA_035508175.1 of Myxococcales bacterium. GTDB lineage: Bacteria > Myxococcota > Myxococcia > Myxococcales > JAKAPL01 > DATJNL01. The sequence goes on along the minus strand of DATJNL010000503.1, from coordinate 554 downwards.
TCGCGCGCGTGGCGCTCGCCATGGGCGAGTTCCCGGGCGGCGGCACGGCGGACCTCGCGAAGGCCGCGGTGACCCGCGTGGAGCAGCTGTGCCGCGCCATCGCCATCCCCGTGTCCCTGAAGGAGGTTGGGCTGCGCGAGGACCAGATCCCCGAGGTGGTGGAGCGGGCGATGGCCGACGGCTGCCACCAGCTCAACCCCCGGCGCGTGACCGCCGAGGACTTCGAGCGCCTCGTCCGCGCGGCGTTCTAGTTCTAGGGCAGGCCGGCGTAGGTCGTCAGGATGCCGTTCATGAACTGCTGCGCCGTGCCCTGGCCGGTCTGCGCCTGGATGTTGTACGGCTCGATGCCGACGTAGACCACGGTCGAAGTGGTCCCGCCCGCGGACTTCTCGCCGACGGCGACCGCGGTGGCCTGGTTGGTGGTGGCGCAGGTGGTGATCGAGCTCGGCTGCGGCTCGGCCTGCACCGTCGCGAGGACGTCGAGGGCTCCGGCCGGGTTGACGGCGCCCGCGGTGAACGACGGGATGTTGGCGGTCAGCGCCGCCGTGGAGCCG
>DATJNL010000502.1:0-3224 GCA_035508175.1 Myxococcales bacterium | reverse complement strand
TCGAGCTGCCGGCGGCGTAGGCCCGCCGCGCCTACCCGCCGTCCGGGCAGCCGAAGGCCGTCGACTCGCAGTTGTAGCCGAGGTCGCAGACCGAGTTCTCACACAGCATCGGCACGTACGCCACGCAGACGTTCGTCCCTTGCTCGTTCGCACAGGTCGTCGGGAAGCTCTGGCCGCCGAACTGGTAGGGGGGACAGGCCGCGCCGCCCGGCGTGCAGGTGCAGTTGAAGCCGGTGCCGTCGGCCGCCGGCACGCAGCCGGCGTCGCCGCCCGGGCAGGCGGCGCAGCTCGTGCCCTCGTAGAGCGCCTGCGGCACGGCCGGGCAGCCCACGAGGCCGCCGCAGCCGCACTGGAAGACCGGGGTGCCCTGGACCTGGCCGGCGTCGAGGCACGCGCCCAGGCAGGTCGTGCAGTCGGTGGCCAGGTAGGGCTGCCGGTCGCAGTCCCAGCCGGCGGGGCAGGTCCACAGCTCGTCGGGGTTGCAGGCGGGGCCGCACCAGGGGCTGCTGTGCTTCACGCTCGGGGCGGTCAGGCAGGCGACCGCGCCGGGGTAGCCGTCGTTCACGGCGGCACAATCGGGGCTGAAGTACGTGCCGTCGTTGGGATCGCAGGTCTGGCACCAGGGCGGGATGGGCTCCGGGTAGCACTCGCCCACGGAAGCGCCGCCGCAGCTCGTGCCGGCGTCGCCCTCGCCGCAGCAGAGCTGGCCGGCGGTGCAGTCCACGTGCGCGCCGCCCTTGACCTCGTTGCAGGGGATCTGGAAGCAGACGCCGAGGATGGGCGCACCGCCATCCAGGAAGGAGCCGGGGGCGCCGCCGTCGGGCAGCGCGCACGCGTAGCCGCCGACGCAGTCGTCGAAGGGGCCGCCGTTGATCGGGCTCTGGCCAAGCCGGCAAGAGTCGTCGACGCACTGGTTCTGGCTCCAGATGTCGCACCAGGCGATGTAGTTGCCGGCCGAGTCGCCGGTGCAATCGGTGTCGTGCAGGCAGCCCGCCGGGCGGCAGAGGCTGCCGGCGTCGGCGTCGCAGATGAGCGGCACCGACGCGCCCTCCTGGTACTGCGTGCAATCGGAGATCTGCGTGCACGGCGGGCCGCATTTGCCAGCCGCGTAGAGCGTACCGAGCGACGGATCGAGATACTTACCGAGCACGTTGCACACCTGCCCGGAGGGGCAGTCGCTCGCGACCTGGCACGGGGCCTGGCAGACACCCCGGGCGTTGCACACGCCCGACATTGGATCCTTGCAATCGGCGTCGCTGGTGCAACCCGAGCACGGGCAGGTCCCGCAAGAAGGCACGCAGACGTCGATGGAGCCGCCGTCGGTGACCCCCGGGATGAAGCCCTGCGGGCAGTTGCCCGTGAGGTAGAGCGGCAGGCAGTAGCTGCCCGTCCCCGAGGCGAGCTGGCCGCAGGTGGCCGGCTGGTCCACGTCCTGGTCCGGCGTGCCGCAGTCGAGCGGCTCGGTGCACGGGGCGCAGGGCGGGCTCTGCACGTAGCAGAGGCCCCCACCGTCGGGCAGCGGGTGGCAGTAGCAGTCGTTGTTCGTGTTGATCCCGTCCGGCCAGCAGTAGGAATCGTTCGAGCAGTTGCTCGACCCCTGCTTCGGGTCGCAGGTCTGGGCCGGAAGGGTGCAGCCGCCGTCGCCCGCGCAGCGCATGCCCGTGGCCAGGCAGTCGGCGTCGTCCTGGCAGGCCGGCCTGCCGCCGCTGGTGCCGCCCGTCTGCCCGCCGGTCACGCCCCCGGTGCCGCCCGTGGACGCGCCCCCGCTCGTCCCGGCCCCGGTGCCTCCCGGGCCGCCGGTGGCGCTGGTGCTGCCCCCGCCTCCCTTGCTGGAGCAGGCGAGCGCGAGCGCTCCGAACGAGAGCAGGACGAGGCGGAGTCTGGTGCGGGGCATGCGACCCTCCATGGGCGCGCATCCTGCCATGGCGTCGGCGCTGCTGGCAAAGGAAGCCGGGAAAGTCCCGCCCCTCTGCTCAGTGGCGCGCGGGCTCGAGGGCGGCGGCCGGCGCCGGCTCGCCCCGGCGCATCAGCAGGGAGCCCGGCGCCAGGAAGCAGAGGCCGATCAGCGCGAGCTGCACGGCGTCGAAGATCGCCAGGGACCAGAACGCCTTGTCCATGAAGCCGTAGGAGTGCAGCCCGATGCCCAGCATGTTGACGCCGAACCACGACAGCGAGGTCACGATGTTGCCGAAGATCGCCATCGCCATCAGGCCGCGCTCGCGCACGAAGCCGCCCATGCGCGAGTGCAGGATGATCGCGTTCCACAGCACGATCAGCAGGGCGCCGTTCTCCTTCGGGTCCCAGCCCCAGAAGCGCCCCCACGACTGGTCGGCCCAGATGCCGCCGAGGACGGTGCCCACGAAGCTGAAGAGCAGCGAGAAGCAAAGGACGCCGTAGGTCATCGAGCCCAGCGCCTTCGAGGTCTGGGGGTCGGGGTGCGCCACGACCTGCCGCCGCAGCGCCCAGGCCACCGCGAAGGAGCCGGCGAGGAAGGTCCCGGCGTAGCCGGTCGTCACCGTCACCACGTGGGTGGCCAACCAGAAGTTCGAGTCGAGCACCGCGCGCATCATCTCGAGCGTGTCGCCCTCGGCGGCCAGGTGGTGTGCGATGAGCAGCGTCGCGAAGCCGGCCGCGGCGGCCACCGCCGTCGCGAGGCCGCGCCGGTAGATGCGCTCGAAGATGAGGCCCAGGATCACCACGCCCCAGCCGACGAAGACCGCCGAGGAGTAGAGGTTCGTGACCGGCGGGCGCCCCTGCAACAGCATGCGCGCCACCAGCCCCACCGTGTGAACCACCCAGCCGGCCGCGAGGAGCCCGAAGCCGGCGCGCCGGCAGAGCTCGGGCTTCCAGATCCACGACAGGAACACCGCGAAGAGCGCCAGCAGGTAGATGATCATGCCGGCGTAGAAGGGCTCGGCGCGGTTGAACACCACCTCGGCGGAGGCGTGTCCGAGCAGCTTGGGCCGATCGGTCTCGACCTCGCGCGTCGCGTCGGCCACGGCCGAGTTGAAGGCCGTGGGATCCTGCTCGGCCCAGGCGCTCTGGATGCGCGCGAACGTCGCGAGGCGCGGGTCCAGCTCGGGGGCAGAGAGCGCCTCGCCCACGTTCTGCCAGGCGTCGGCGCGCTGGCCGGGCAGCGGCGAGAGGAAGCGGAACGGGGCGAGGTCCTTCAGCTCGGTGGCCACCTCGGTCACGTCGGCGTCGTGAGGCGAGGCCACGAGCTG
>DATJNL010000501.1:0-3076 GCA_035508175.1 Myxococcales bacterium | reverse complement strand
CTGCACCCCGCGATCCACGCGGGAATCCTGGCGCGACGCGAGCTCGGCGAGGACATGGCGACGCTCCGAGCGCAGGGCATCCAGCCGATCGACGTGGTGGCGGTCAACCTCTACCCCTTTCGCCAGGCGGCCGCCCGGATCGGGGCGACGCAGGAGGAAGTCGTCGAGCAGATCGACATCGGCGGGCCGTCGTTGCTGCGCGCTGCTGCGAAGAACTACCGGCACGTGGTGGCGGTCGTCGATGCCGCCGACTACCCCGCCGTCCTCGCGTCGCTGCGCGGCGGAGAGGTGCCGCTGGCACAGAGGTACGACCTCATGCGTCGCGTGTTCGCCCACACCGCGGCCTACGACATGGCCATCGCCGAGCACTTCGCGGCCCGCGGCCCCGACGGACGGCTCGAGGACGCCGAGTTCCCGCCGTGGCTAGGTCTGCCCTTGGCTCGCCGCCAGGTGCTCCGTTACGGCGAGAACCCGCACCAGAAGGCCGCGTGGTACCACGACCTCGGCTCGCACTCCCTCGAGGTGGGCGCGCCGGAGCCCTTGCAGGGCAAGGAGCTTTCCTACAACAACCTGCTCGACTTGAACGCCGCCATCGCGTGCCTCGGGGCCTTCGAGAGACCTACCGCCGTCGTCGTGAAGCACAACACGCCTTGCGGCGTGGCCAGCGCCGGCACGCTCGAAGCCGCCTACCGGCTGGCGCGGGCCGCGGACGAGACCTCGGCGTTCGGCGGCGTGGTGGCGCTCAACGGCGCAGTGGACGCTGCAGTGGCACGGGCGCTCGCGGAGACCTTTCTGGAAGCGGTCGCCGCGCCGAGCGTCGAGGGTGAGGCGCGCGAGATCCTCGCGGCCAAGAAGAACCTCCGCTTGCTCGAGATCGGCGGGCTGTTTCCCGGCGCGACGGTCGTCCGACCCCGCCACGAGGTGCGGAGCGTGTGGGCCGGGCTGCTCGTGCAGGAGCTCGATCACGGCAGCCCCGTGGACTGGAGCACCTTCCGTACCGTGACGAAGCGATCGCCCACGGACGCCGAGCGCCGCGCGCTCCACTTCGCTTGGCGCGTGGTTCGCCAGGTCCGCTCCAACGCCATCGTCTTCGCGGCCGAAGATCGGACGCTCGCCATTGGCGGGGGACAGACGAGCCGCGTCGAGGCGGTGGAGCTGGCGGCGCGCAAGGGGGGACAGGCGTTGCGAGGCTCCGCGGTGGCCTCCGACGCCTTCTTTCCGTTCCGCGACGGTCTCGACGCCGCGGCGAAGGCGGGCGCGACCTGCGTCATCCAGCCGGGCGGCTCGGTGCGCGACGCCGAGGTGATCGCCGCGGCCGACGAGCACGGGATGGCCATGCTCTTCACCGGCTTCCGCCACTTTCGCCATTGATGGCGCGCGCGCTGGTCATTGGCGGCGGCGCCCGCGAGCACGCCCTCGCGGCGCGGCTCGCCGCCGAGGGGTGGGACGTCTGCATCGCGCCCGGCAACTCCGGTATCGCGCGGCGACTGCGCTGCGTGCCCTTGCAGGTCGCCGATCTCTCCTCGGCGGTCGCGCTGGCTGGTCAGCTGTCAGCGGATCTCGTGACGGTCGGGCCGGAGGCGCCCCTGATCGCCGGTCTGGCGGATGCGCTGCGGGCCGCTGGACGCGTGGTGTTCGGTCCCGGCGCCGCCGCGGCACGCGTCGAGGGGAGCAAGGCTTTCGCGAAGGAGCTCATGGCGGACGCGGGCATTCCGACGGCTCCCCACCACACGTTCGTCGATCCGTCCGAGGCCCGAGCCCATGCGCAGCGGCTGAAGGGCCGGGTCGTCGTCAAGGCGGACGGCATCGCCGCCGGGAAGGGCGTCACGGTTTGCGGGACGGTGGCCGAGGCCGAGGCCGCCATCGAGGCTGCGCTGGTGCGTCGCGAGCTCGGCGACGCCGGCCGGACGCTGGTCCTCGAGGAGCGGCTCGAGGGGCGCGAGCTCTCGCTGATGGCCCTCTGCGACGGGCGAAAGTACACGCTGCTGCCCCTCTCGCAGGACTACAAGCGGGTCGGCGACGGCGACCAGGGCCCGAACACGGGGGGCATGGGCGCCGCCAGCCCTTCGCCCGTCGCTCCGACCCCGCCGGCTTCGACGCTCGGGGAGCTGGCCATTGCGCCGGCGCTCGAATGCCTCGCGCGCCGCGGGACGCCGTTCCGGGGCGCGCTGTACGCGGGCCTCATGCTGACCGCCGACGGTCCGCGCGTCCTCGAATACAACTGCCGGCTGGGGGACCCCGAGACGCAGGTGCTGATGGAGCGCGCCGATGGACCGGTGGGCGAGGTCATGGCGGCCGCCGCGCGCGGCGAGCTCGGAACCCTGGCCCTCCGCGAACGCCCCATCGCCGCCGTGGGCGTGGTCGCTTGTGCCGCCGGCTATCCCCAGCCGCCGAGGGTCGGCGACGTCATCGAGGGTCTGGACGAGGCGGCAGCGGTCGGTCTCCTCCGCTTCGGCGGTGTCGGCGGTGCGCCCGATCGCCTCGTGACGGCGGGCGGCCGCGTCCTGACCGCCGTGGGCATCGGGGCCGACCTGCCCGAGGCGCGCGCGCGCGCGTATCGCACGATCGGCCTCGTGCGCTTCGAAGGGATGCACCATCGCCACGACGTCGGCAGCCGATGAAGCGCCTCGTGCTGCAACGCTACGTCGCGCGCGAGATCGCGGGCCCTGCCGCCACGTCGCTCGCCTTCCTGTTCCAACTTCTCGTGGGGCTGCAGCTCGTGCGGCGGACCGACGTGCTCTTCGGAGCGGGGATCGGAGCAGGTGACGTCGCGCGCTTGCTCGTCAACCTGACGCCGCACTACCTCACGCTGGCGGCGCCCGTGGCCCTCCTGATCGGCGTGTTCGTGGGGCTGGGGCGGCTCTCGGAGGATCGCGAGGTCGAGGTGCTGCTCGCCTGCGGCGCCTCCCCGCTCACGCTGGTGGCCGCGCCTCTGGGGCTGGCGGCACTGGTCGGCGCGCTCGTGCTGGGCCTGGAGCTCGGTCCGGAGCCCGCGGGCCTCTCGGCCGTGCACCACCAGATCGATCAGATCCTCGAGCGGAGCGTGCAGCGCGACGTGAAGCCGGGGGTCTTCTAC
>DATJNL010000500.1:0-9169 GCA_035508175.1 Myxococcales bacterium | reverse complement strand
CAGTGCGTCGACGCCGCAAGGCAGTGCGTCGACGCCGCAAGGCAGTGCGTCGACGCCGCAAGGCAGTGCGTCGACGCCGCAACGCGGTGCGTCGGCGCCGCAACGCGGTGCGTCGGCGCAGCAGTCCCGCGCTCAGGTGATGCAGGTGCCGAACGAGCAGACGCAAACGCCGAAGATGCAACCGCACCGGTGACCGCAGCTGCCGCAGTTGTTCGCGTCCCAGTCCACGTTGGCGCAGCCGCCGCTGCAACATTCGGCCTTGGGTGACACACCGCCGAAGCGGCATACGTTGCCGCAGCTGCCGCAGTCGTTCACGTCCGAGTTCAGGTCGTGGCACGAGGTGGAGCAGCAGGCGGGGGTCGTGCCGCCACAGCGGTCGCCGCAGCTCCCGCAGTCGTTCACGTCGGAGTTCAGATCGTGGCAGCCTCCCGAGCAGCAGCCGGGGATTGCCTGCCCGCGGCAGACGCTGCCGCAGCCGCCACAGTTGTCGATGTCGTTGCCGAGGTCCTTGCACGACTCGCTGCAGCACGAGGGGATCTGCCCGCCGCAGGCGTTGCCGCAACCGCCGCAGTTCGAGAGCGTGCCGAGCTGCACGCACGACGCCGCCGCACCCGTGCCGCAGACCGCCTCACCGCTCGGGCACGCGCCCGTGCAGGCGCCGGCCACACAGGTCTGGCCCGCGCCGCACACCTTGCTGCAGCCGCCGCAATTCCGGTCGTCGGTCGAGGGGTTCACGCACGAGCCGCCGCAGAGCACCGCGGGCAGCGCGCAGCCGTTCTGGCAGCTCCCGCCCACGCACGACTGGCCCGGCCCGCAGGCGACGCCGCAGCTGCCGCAGTTGTGGTCGTCGCCCGAGAGGTTCGTGCAGTACGCGCCCCCGGCGCTGCCGCAGGGGTTCGGCGTGGCGGGCGCGCACACGCAATGGCCCGCGCTGCACTGCTGGCCGGCGGGGCAGGCCGTGCCGCAGCCGCCGCAGTTCGCGCTGTCCCCTTGCGTGTTGGCGCAGTACGCCGAGGCGCCCGTCCCGCAGAGCGTGGGGGTCGCCGCGGGGCAGGCACAGCCCGCGTCCGCGCACTGCTGCCCGGCGGGGCAGGCGGCGCCGCACGCGCCGCAGTTGGCCGTGTCGCTGGGCAGCTGGGCGCAATAGGTGGGCGCGGCGGGCGGGCAGTCGGTGTAGCCCGCGCTGCAGCTCTCGACGCAGAGGCCGCCCTGGCAGCGCTCGCCCGCGGGGCACACGAGGCCGCAGCTGCCGCAGTTGTCGACGTCCTGCGCCTCGTTGGTGCAGAAGGCCGCGCTGCCGCTGCCGCACAGGTTCGGCGTCGCCACCGGGCAGGCGCAGCCGCCGTCGAGGCAGCCCTCGCCGCCCGGGCACACCTGACCGCAGGCGCCGCAGTTGTTCGTGTCGGAGGCGAGGTTCGCGCAGTACGCCGTGCTGCCGCTGCCGCACTGGCTCGGCGCGGCCGCCGGGCAGACGCACCCGCCGCCGACGCAGTCCTGCCCGGCGGGGCAGACGATCCCGCAGCCGCCGCAGTCGTTCACGTCGGACTGCAGATCGGCGCAGTAGGTGGGCGCGGCCGCGGGGCAGCCCGCGTAGCCGGGCGCGCAGCTCTCGACGCACTGCCCGGCCTGGCAGCGCTCGCCGGCCGCGCAGGCCTTGCCGCACGCGCCGCAGTTCTGGCCGTCGGTCTGGGTGTCGGTGCAGAAGGCGCCGCTGCCGCTGCCGCACGCGTTCGGCGTGGCCGCGGGGCACGCGCAGGCGCCGGTCTGGCATTGCTGGCCCGCGGGGCAGGCCTTGCCGCAGGCGCCGCAGTTCGCGCTGTCGCCGGCGAGGTCGGCGCAGTAGGTGGGCGCGGCGGGCGGGCAGCTCGCGTAGCCCGGGCTGCAGCTCTCGACGCAGGCGCCCGCCTGGCAGCGCTCGCCGGCGGGGCAGGCGACGCCGCAGGCGCCGCAGTTCCCCACGTCCTGCTGCTCGTTCGTGCAGAAAGTGCCGCTGCCGCCGTCGCACAGGCTGGGGGTCGCGGGCGGGCAGGCGCAGCCGCCGTCGAGGCAACCCTCGCCGCCGGCGCACACGACGCCGCAGCTGCCGCAGTTGTGCGAGTCGCTCGCGAGGTTCGCGCAGTAGGTCGACGGCGCGGTGCCGCACAGGTTGGGGGTCTGCGTCGGGCAGACGCAATGGCCAGAGGCGCAGCTCTCCCCCGCGGGGCAGGCCACGCCGCAGCCGCCGCAGTTGGCGGGGTCGTTCTGCACGTTCGCGCAGTAGGTCGGGGCGCCGGGGGGACAGTCCTGGTAGCCCGCGTCGGCGTCGCACGTCTCGACGCAGCTGCCGGCCTGGCAGCGCTCGCCGGTGGCGCACACCACCCCGCACTGGCCGCAGTTCTGGTCGTCGGTGGCCTCCTGGGTGCAGAAAGCGCTGCCGCCGTCGCCGCACAGGTCGGGCTTCGCCGCGGGGCAGACGCAATGGGCCGCCTGGCACTGCTGACCCCCGGGGCAGACGTCGCCGCAGGCGCCGCAGTTGCGACCGTCGGCCGTGAGGTTCGCGCAGTACGAGGGCGCGGCGGGCGGGCAGGCCGTGTAGCCCGCGTCGACGTCGCACGTCTCCACGCAGCCGCCGTCCTGGCATTTCTCGCCGGTGGCGCAGGCGACGCCGCCGTCCCCGGCGCAGCCGCCGCAGTTCCGGTCGTCGGTGAGCGGGTAGACGCAGAGTCCGTCGCAGAGCAGGCCGCCCGCGCCGGTGCAGGTGGGCACGCACACGCCGCCGGTGCAGCCCTCGTTGCTCGGGCACACGCGGTTGCAGCTGCCGCAGTTCGTGGGGCTCGCGAGGATGTCGACGCAGATCCCCTCGCACAGCTGGTTGCCGCCGCCGTCGCAGAAGATGGGCGGCGCGTTGGCGAGCGGCGGCGCGTTCTTGCAACAGGCGGCGCTTCCCAGCGCGCCCGCGAGCGCGAGGGTGGTGCGGAACTGTCGACCCATCGGCGGCGCTCCCACGTGCGCCGCCCCCCTCCCGGGCGGCGCGGGCGCACCCATACCCGGGCGACGAGCGGCGGTCAACCGCCCGGTCGTGTTTCGAGACGCCGGTACGGGAACCGGACTCCTTGGGAGCGGCCCGGGGCGAGGCGTTTCAGCGGGTTGGGGGCTGGTCGGCGGCTTGCACAGCCTCCCCCCATGCGGCGCGAGCGCACACTGGACGCTTTGGAGAGCCGGCGGCTCAAGCTTGCGCTGTCGCGGCGCGACGGCGCCTGGTGCTGCTTTTGCGGCGATTCCCTGCCGCTGCGGGAGGCGACGCTCGAGCACGTGATCCCGTTCGCGCACGGCGGCTCGGACGGCGCCGAGAACCTCCGCCTCTCGTGCCTGCGCTGCAACCGGGAGCGCGGCGTGCGGCCGTTCTGGGAGTACGCGGCACTCGCGGCCCGACGGCCGCGGCCGAGGCGGCGCTGGGCCGCCGATTGGGTGCGCGAGTGGCGCGCACGACCGTTCTCGAACCCGAGGGTGCTGCCGACGCGCCTCTCCGCGCTTGGCCGCGCCCTCGTGGCCGCGGGCCTCGTCCCGGGGACGCGACCGCTCTAGAAGTGCGAGCAGGTCGCGAGGTAGCAGCTCGTGTCGCCGCCCGATTCCGAGTAGCAGCGGTCGAGCGCGTTGTCTTCGACCTCGGTCATGTCGCCGTTGGCGAAGCCGGGCCAGGTCTGCTCGGTCACGGGGTACTGGTCGCCGTAGGAGTCCTCGGCCACGCAGCTCACCGTGTGGGTGGCGGCCCAGTTCCAGTAGTAGAGCGGCCGCTGAAAGTCGGGGTGGTTCCAGTGGGCCCACTCGCGGTGGCCGCGCTCGACCATGCGGGGCGCGAGCACCCGCCTCGGCTGCTGCCGAGCCACGGGTCCGTGGGGCCTCGCGCCCGGCGCGTGCGGCCGAAACTTGGGCGGCGCCTCGCGGCGCGGCGCGGCGCGGTGTTCCTCGGGGCGCCCACCGCCGCCACGCCGCTCCTGGGCGAAGCCCAATCCGGCCAGCGAGATGACGGCGGCCAACAGGCCAAGCTTCAAAGATGTCTGCATTGGACGTCCTCCTTTGCCTTCCGTCGGCCGGTTCTACCACGGGGGCGTTTTCCCGTGGGGGTCAAAATGGGGTCAGTGTGGACCGCCCTTCGGGTCCGCATCCTGCTTGGCGCGCGCGCGCACCTTGAGCGTATAGATCGAGCCGCCCAGCACCCAGTGGACCGCGGTCGCCGCCACGCCGCAGGCCACCATGAGGGGCAGGACCGACTGGTAGTTGCCGGTGAGCTCGAACACCATGAGGATTCCGGTCAGCGGCGCGAGGGTCGCGCCCGCCACGAAGGCCCCCATGCCCACCGCGGCGTAGGCGCCGGGGCCGGCCGTCACGTTCGGCAAGAGGCCGTGCAGCACGCTGCCGAACGCGCCGCCGAGCATGGCCCCCAGGAACACCGCCGGGAAGAACGTCCCGCCCGGCGCGCCGGAGCCGAGGGTGCTGGCGCTCGCGAACAGCTTCGCGAGGAGCGCCGCGGCGAGCAGGCCGAGGCCGAGCTGCTCGAGGAGCGCCGCGTTCATCGACTCGTAGCCGTTGCCGAGCACCTCCGGCACGAAGAAGCCGAGCAGGCCGCAGCCGACGCCGCCGAGCATGGGGCGCAGGTAGGGCGGCACGCCGGCGATGAAGCGGCCGAGCGCACTCCCGTCGTGGCCGGCGAAGAGCTCCTCGGCGCGGTGCAGCGTGCGGGCATACGTGACGCCGCCCACGGCGCAGAGCAGGCCCAGGACCGCGTAGGCGACGATCTCGCCGGGGGCGCGCAGCGCGTACGTGACGTGGACGACCTCGGCCGGCGCCGCGAGGAGCGTCTGGGCGGTGGTCGTCGCGGTGACGGCCGCGAGCAGGATGGGGCCGAACGACTGGAGCGAGTAGGCGCCCAGGATGATCTCGAGGGCGAACATGGCGCCCGCGATGGGGGCGTTGAACGAAGCGGCGATGCCGGCCGCCGCCCCGCAAGCGAGCAGCAGGGACACGTTCTCGCGCGAGAGGCCGAGGCGCTCGCCGAGGTCGCTGCCCACCGCTGCCCCCATGTGGACCACCGGACCCTCGCGGCCACAGGAACCGCCGGAGCCGATGACGAGGCCCGCGACCATGGATTTCCAAAGCGCCACGCGTCCCGGGATGCGGCGCTGCTCGGCCACCGCCTCCATCACCTCCACCACGCCGTGCCCGCCCGACTCGGGTGCCACGAAGCGCACGAGGACTCCCGCGGCCAGGCCGCCCACCGCTGGCACGACGAGTCTCAAGACGCGCGGGGCGTGCTCCAGCATGGCGACGAGCCCGCCCGACGACTCGCCGAAGCTGCGCATGAAGGCTGCGAGGAAGAGCACCGGGTAGTAGAGGACCAGGCCGAAACCGAGCACGGAGGCCACGAGCCGCAACCGCTGCTTCTGGAAGATGGGGACGCGGCGGAAGAGCTGGCTCTCCGCGAGCGGCGACAGCGCACGGGACGCCACGAACGCGACCACCGCCACCGCGAGGTACTCGAAGTGCCAGGGGGAGCGCCCCAGCTCGGCGACGAGGGCCTGCCGCCAGCTGGCAAGTCCGAGGGCCGAGAGGAACTCGTGCGTGCGGAAGAACAGCAGGTGGAAGAGGCCGATGAAGTTGGCGAGGAGGCCGGTGGCGAGGCCGGTGTACACGCCGACCAGCACGGCCACCAGGTTCAGCAGGGTCGATTCCCAGGGAAACGCGGCCCCTTGCGCGAAGAGGCTCCAGGGATTCCACCAGGGGGCGGGGGTGCGCTCGGGAGACGCTGGGGCGGGTTCGTCCATCGACCGGCCGAGGTGTAGCACATCCTGGCCGCACGCGGCGTCGAATCGTGAGGCACCCCAACTTGCCTTTAATCTACATTCGTTCGATGTAGATTGTCGATGGCGCACTTCACCCCCTTCGCCTCGCTCGCCGGCGGTACCCTCATCGGGCTGGCCGCCGCGGCGCTCCTCCTCGTGAACGGCCGGGTGGCCGGCATCAGCGGGATCGCGGCCGGGCTCCTCGGGCCCGAGCGGGGCGACGCCGCCTGGCGCGCGGCCTTCCTGGGAGGGCTCGCCGTGGGCGGGCTGCTCGTGGCCACCCTCCTGCCGGGCGCGGCGCACGACGGGCTCGTGCGCTCGGCCCCGGCCATCGCCGCCGCGGGCTTTCTGGTGGGGCTCGGTGCGCGGCTCGCCAACGGCTGCACCAGCGGGCACGGCCTCTGCGGGCTGAGCCGCCTCTCGCCCCGGTCGCTCGCCGCGGTCGTCTGCTTCATCGGCACCGGCGCGGCCACGGTCTTCGCCGTGAACCACTGGTTCGGGGGCGTCCTGTGAAGCGTGGCCTCGCGGCGTTCGGCGCGGGCGTCCTCTTCGCGGTGGGCCTCGGGCTCGCCGGCATGATGCAGCCCACCAAGGTCGTCGGCTTCCTCGACTTCTCCGGGGCGTGGGACGCGAGCCTCGCGTTCGTGATGGCGGGCGGCATCGGCGTCCTCGCGCTCGCCCAGCTCGCGAAGCGGCGCCTCGCGCGACCGCTCTTCGCGGACCGCTTCCCCGTGCTCGCGCGCCACGGCATCGACGGCCGGCTGGTGCTCGGCGCGTCGATCTTCGGCGTCGGCTGGGGGCTGGGCGGCTTCTGCCCCGGCCCGGCCATCGCCTCGTGCGGGGCGGGGCTCGGCGCCGCGCTGCTCTTCGTGCCCGCGATGCTGGGCGGCATGGCGGCCGTCCGGCTCCTCGACGCCCGCCGGCACGCAGCCGCCGAGGAAGAGACCGGCGCCGCTTCACCCACGCCGCAGGTCGGCTGATCAGGTCTGCGGTCGCTTCCCGCGCAGGAGCGCGCGCAGGATCAACAAGGGCCGCGGCGCCCACCAGTTCAGATCGCCGAAGAGGCGCATCGTCGCAGGCACGAGCAAGACGCGCACGGCCGTCGCGTCGAGCGCGACGGCGAGCGCCATGCCCAGCCCCACCGCCTGGATCACGACGACGCTCGCGAGCGCGAAGGCCCCGAACACGCAGACCATGATCGCCGCCGCGCTCGTGATGAGCCCGGCGGTCTTCGCGAGGCCGTCGGCCACGGCCGCCGTGTTGTCGCCGCTGCGCTCCCACGACTCCTTGATGCGGGAGAGCATCAGGACCTCGTAGTCCATCGAGAGGCCGAAGAGCGCGCAGAAGAGGAGCACGGGGAGCGACGGCTCGACGGGCCGCGGGTCGCGGATCCACAGGTGGCCGTCCTGGAACACCCACACGAGGGCCCCGAACGAGCCCGCGATCGAACAGAAGTTCATCACGACGGCCTTGAGGGGCAGCACGATGGAGCCGAGGAGCAGGAAGAGGACCACGAGCGTGACGGCGACCACGAAGCCGATCGCGCGCGGCGTGCGCGCGAGGATGTACCCGGTCGTGTCGACGTCGACCGCCGTCTGCCCACCCACCAGCAGCTGGCCATCCGCGACGGCGCGCTCGGCGCGGATGCGCTTCACGATGCGGCGGGCGGCGTCGCTCTGCGGCGGCGCCTCCGTGAGCGCGTACATCACGGCCACGCGGCCGCCCACCAGCAGCTTCTCGGCGTCCGCGAGCGTTTGGCGCAGCTCGGGCGGCGGGTTCAGGAGCGTGCGCTGCCAGCCCGCCCGATCGAAGGGCCCCTCGAACAGGCTCTCGACGCGCGTCACGCCTGGGATGGCGGCGACGCGGCGCGAGAGGTCGTAGAGCGCGCCGACGCGGGGCGCGTCGAGGGTGGGCTCGGTCGGGAACTCCACCGCGATCTCGATGCGATTCTCGGCCTCTTCCGGGAAGCCCTTCTCGAGGGCCTCGTAGGCGCGGCGCGCTTCGACCTTGCGCGGCAGCACGCTCACGTCGGCGGCGGCCATGCGCAGGTGCCAGAAGGGGACCGCCATCACGGCGAGCAGGGCGAGGGTGGGGACCAGCACGGCCACGGGTCGCTTCATCACTGCGGTGGCGGTGCGGTGCCAGAACCGGCCGCCGCCCTCGCCTCCCCCCGGAAAGCGGAGGCGGCCGGCGTCGACGCGTGGCCCGAGCACCGCGAGCAGCGCGGGAAGGAAGGTGAGCGCGAACAGGACCGACAGCGCCACGACCACCGCGCCGCCCACGCCCATGGCCCAGAGGTAAGAATGCTCGAAGAAGAGCAGCCCCGCGAGGCCCGTCGCAACCGCGGCGCCGGAGAAGGCCACCACGCGGCCCGAGCGCGCCATGGTGCGGCGAAGCGCCTCCTCCAGGGAGTGCCCCTGCCCCAGCTCCTCGCGGTAGCGGCTCACCGTGAAGAGCGAGTAGTCGATGGCGACGCCCAGGCCGATGAGCGAGCAGACGTTGACGGTGTACTGCGCCATCTCGGTGATCCGCGAGAGGAGGAACACGACGGCGACGCCGCCGAGCACCGCGAGCCCGCCCACCGCCACCGGCAGGATGGCCGCCACGACGGAGCGGAAGACGAGCAGCAGGACGAGCAGCGCGAGCGGCAACGAGATGAGCTCCGCCCGTAGAAGGTCGCGCTCCAGCGTGCGGTTGAGATCCTCGGTGAACGGCAGCCGGCCGGTGCAGTCGATCTCGAGCGCCGGCGACGCCAGCTCGGCCCGCACCCCGGGATACGCGCGCAGGGCGTGCTTGAAGTCGCCTCGGAGCGTCACGAAGGCCAGCGCTGCGTGCGTCGCGCCGTTGGCCATCGTGAGGCCCACCGCCGGCGGCGCCTCGTCGGGCGTGACCACGCCCGCGACCCTGGGATCGCTGCGCAGCGGAGCGAGCGCGGCGGCCATCGCCTTCTGGAAGGGATCGTCGTCCGGGTCCAGGCCCTCCGCGTGGAAGACCGCGATGAAGGTCTCGTCCTGTGGACGGCCGGCGACGCGATCCACCAGCGCCTGCGCCCGCTCGGCCTCGAGGCCCGCGATGGTGCCCGACACCAGCTCGCCGCCGCGGGCGAGCGCGAGGAGGGAGAGCAGGAGGCAAGCCGCCGCGAGGCCGAGGGTCAGGCGGCGGTGGCGGAAGATCCAGCTGCCGAGCTGGTCGAGCAAGCGGTCTCCAGACGTCGGGTGCGCTCCATCGCGACGGTCGAACGCACCTTGTTGACCGCGAGCCCCAGGCAGTCGCCGGCGGCGGACAGGAGCGCGGGCAGCTCGCGCGCCGCGCCGCGCAGCTCGCGCTGCCGCACGGCGGAAGCGACGGTC
>DATJNL010000499.1:0-3345 GCA_035508175.1 Myxococcales bacterium | reverse complement strand
AGACGAACTACGAGGACTACAACACCCTCGTGAACAACCACTTCGCGAACCTGGGTCAGATCGTCTACGAGCACGAGGCACTGCCGATAGCGTACGACGGCGCTGCGCAGACCGTCGAAGCCCAGCTGCCCGAGGTCTTCTGCTCGAGCGCGTTCCTCCCCATCCCCATCGACGACATGTCGGTCCTCGACAAGCAGTACTTCTCGGGTCAGACCCCTCACAACGCGTTCAACCTGGCCTACAAGAGGGGCGATACCTCTTACTCGACCAACCTCGCGCTCGACACCGACTCGCCCGAGAACACCTACGAGGGCGGCTCCTACACGCAGACCTCCTACACCTGGCCGAACCGCCACTACGCGGCCGGCGTCATCGGAGCCAACGCCTACCAGCAGATGGAGAAGGCGCGGAACAACACGTACCTGGCGCAGTGACGGGAGCCCGATGTCGTTCCTGACCGTCTGCGCGGTGCTCCTGCTTTCGGCCGCCCCCGACGCCGGCTCGGCGCGCCCGGAGAAGACCGGGAGCGACGCGCTCTGGAACGTGCTCGGCAACTTCGACGAGTACCCCGGCGCGGCACCCTACCAGCTCTCCGACGAGATGAAGGTGGGCCAGGCCAGCCTCCGCATGGCGGGGTTCACCACCAGCGATCCACCGGAGAAGGTCATCGCCTTCTACCACGAGGAATTCACGCGCGAGAAGCTGTTCATCCCGGACAAGCCCGACGACGGGATCCCGTTCTCGGGCATCACGGCGTTCGATCCTGGATCCAATCTCGAGAAGACCGTGATGGTCAGCCCGGGCAACGGCGGCCCCACGCGCGTGGTCCTCAGCATCTCCCCCTCCGAAGGGCTGGTTGGCCGCTCGCTCTCCTCGGGCACCCAGCCGCCCGCGGGGCTGCCGGTCTTCGTGGGTTCCGACGGTCTCTACCGAACCGATGCGCAGGACGGCCTCCGCAGCTCCAGCACCGTGAGCTACCGGGCGCCCACCGATCCCCGCACGGTGCTCGACTTCATCCGCAAGAACCTCTCGGACAACGGCTGGGTCCAGGCGAAGGAGCAGGGCGGACCCGGCGGCGGCTTGCGTTACGAGCGCAGCGGCGAGGCCGTCGAGATCACGCTGCTGCCGCTCTCCGAGAAGATGACCGCGGTCACCTACGTCTACGTCCACTGACCGGTGGACCACGTCGGGCTGATCGCGCTCGTTTCCCTCTCGTACCTGGCGACGATCCTGATCTATCGCCGGACGCGGCTGTTGCTGCGTCGCAGCCAGGGCATCCCTCCACGCCTCCTGCGCAGGGTGCACGCCCGCGCCGTACTGGCGCCGCTCGTGCGGGAGGCCGCGGAGCTGGCCGAGCTGGTGGAGCCGCTCGAGGTCGGACGCGTCGCGGAGGCCGCCTCGACGTGGAAGCTCCTGGCCGCCTCACTCCGCGCAGACCGCCGTCCCTGGGTCGAGGCGCTGCTGGCGCTGGCCGAGGCCGAGCGGGAGCCGGGGGCCCTGCGGCGCTACCGCGCGGCCGCCCGCGCCCGCCGCCTCGCCGCGGAGGCGTGCCGCGGGACCTCGGAGGCGGCACCGACGTACCTGTACCTGCAAGCGGCGCTCGGCTACCTGGCCGATCCCCTCAACCTGGAGCTGGTCCTCTTCTCCACCGGGCGCCGCCTGCGGCGGGCGCTGCACGGCTCACCGACGGATCCCCTCCTGCACCTCTCGGCTTCCCTACGCGCGGCGGTGGCCGGTGAGGCCGCCGAATCTCTGGCGGCGTTGGCCCGCGCGCTCTACCACGCGCGCGGCGATCGCTTCATCGCCTCGCTCGTCGCGAGCGTTCCACGCATCGACGACCGCGATCCTTCGCTCGCCGCAGAGGCAGCCCGGATCCTGGACGAGACCCCCGAGAAGCTGACGTCGGTCCGGCGCTGACTCCCACCCTGGGAGCGGCTCGATCCTGCGTGCTCGCGCGAGCCTTGGTGTTATGCTTGCGGCATGCGGATCGCCGCGGTCTCGGACGTCCACGGGAACCTCCGGGCGCTCGAGGCCGTCTTCGCCGACGTCGACAAGCAGGGGCGCTTCGACCTCGTCATCGCCTGCGGCGATCACGTCTTCAAGGGCCCGTTCCCAGCGGAGACGCTCGACCTCCTGGAGGAGCGGGCCGACGCCCTCCTGGAAGGAAACACCGACGCCTACCTGTCGGGACGCATCGACCTGGGGCAGCTACTCAAGCCCGGTCACTGGAAGCACGCGCTCGTCGACTGGACCCGGGAGAAGCTGGGCCGCCACCGGCTCGCTCGCCTCTCGGGCCTCGCCTTCGAGATCGACTGCGAGCCGGAGCACGGGCGTCGCGCCCGCTTCGTGCACGCGAACCCCAAGAACCTGGAAGACGCCCTGGACCCCGATGCGCCGCGTTCGGCCATCGAGCCGCTCTGCCGCGGCGTGGACGCCGACCTCCTCGTCTTCGGCCACGTGCACATCCCGTACGTGCGCCGCCTCGACGACCTGACGCTCTGCGACGTGGCGAGCGCCGGCAACCCGAAGGACGGCGACGTCCGCCCCACCTGGACGTCCATCACCTTCGAGGGGGGTCGCTGGAAGATCGAGCAGCGCCGGGTGGCCTACGACGTCGACAAGGCCGCGCGCGATCACGTCCAGTCCGGCATGCCGGCCGGCGAGAAGCTCGCGCAGCGGCTCAAGCGCGCGCGCTACCACGGCTGACCGCAAGGAGCGCAGCGCGTGCCCCAACCCTCGCTCGTCGGCCTCGCAGCAGCGCTCGCGTTCGCCGCCGGTGGGGTGGATCTCGAGGCGGTCCCCCACCTCGACGACGCCACCGAGACGCCGCTCTACACCTACTCCCTGCCGCCCGGCGGCGCCGGCACGCCGGAGCAGGCCGCGCTCGGCGCCAAGCTCTTCTACGACGTGCGCCTCTCCTCCGACGCCTCGGTCGACTGCGACAGCTGCCACCTCACCTACCAGGGCTTCGCCGACTTCGGGCAATCCGTGGGCGTGCGGCGGCAGCTCGTGCGCCGCAACGCTCCCACGCTCTTCGACGCCATGTTCAACGCACGGCAGTTCTGGGACGGGCGCGCCGCCAGCCTCGAGGAGCAGGCCCGCGGCCCGCTCCTCAGCCCGTTCGAGATGGGGAACCGGAGCCCCCAGGAGCTCGAGGCACGGCTCGCGGCCATCCCCGAGTACCGCGCGGCCTTCCCCAGGGTCTTCGGTCGCCCCGTGGCCTTCGACGACGCGATCACGGCCATCACCGCCTTCGAGCGCCGGCAGATAGGCCTCGACTCGCCCTTCGATCGCTTCGTCGCCGGCGACGACGGCGCCCTGTCTGCTTCCGCGAAGCGCGGCTGG
>DATJNL010000498.1:0-2917 GCA_035508175.1 Myxococcales bacterium | reverse complement strand
CAGGTAGACCGTGGTGTACGGGAGGCCGCCGTCCGCCGCGCTCGGCAGCGAACCGCCGTCGAGGAGCGAGAGGGACAGTTTCCAGCCCGCGACCTGCGGCGAGCAAGGCGACGACTCGTGCTCCGAGCTGACGGCGGCGGCGATGACGACCTTCCCGGCTTGCAGGGGCACGGAGGAGCTGAGGACGGTGCCGAGGATGCTCAGCTCCGCGCTCGAGATGAGCAGCACCGGCTGGGAGGTCTTCGAGATGTCCTGGGTCTGGATGAAGTCCTCGGTCACGGTCGGGGGATAGTTCTGGCCTTCGATGCCCAGGTGGATCTCCTCGTTGGCCGGCGTGCAGACGTTGACGTAGCCGCCGTCGTCGGAGATGCCCTCGGCCCCGGGAACTGCCAGACCGTTGATGTCGAAGGTCGTCACCGTCAGGCCCGGAATCGGCGAGTTGGAGCCGACGTCGACCAGCTGGCTCGAGAACTCCAGATCTCCGTTCGCAGCGCAGGCCGATCCTCCCGTGCTGCCGCCCCCCGCCGCTCCGCCCGACGCGCCCGTTCCCGCGGCACCCCCCGAGACCCCCGCGGACGAGCCGCCTCCGGACGAGCCGCCCCCGGAGGTTCCGCCGCCCGAAGCTGCGCCGCCCGCCCCGGCGCCGCGCCCCCGCGTGCCGCCGGTCACGCCGTGGTTGCCCGCCGAATCCGACGGGACGGGTGCGTCCGACTGCGCCTGAAAGCACGCTGGAAGCCCGATGAGGAGCGTCGCCGCGAACGCCGGGAAGCGAAGCATCGAGCTCCAGTCTACCGTGAGGTCGGCGCCAGGCAAGCCGGGCACCCGCGCCTGCCGACGGCCAGCTCGATCGCCGCGAGCGGCGGGGCTTCAGGCGAGGGCCGCCAGAGAAACCACCTCGACCGGCCCGAGCTTGCGAAGGGAGCGCTCGAGCTTCGCGGCCGGCCCGACGGCCACGACGCGCAAGCTGCGCGGCAGGTGGCGCTGGAGCGCCGCGTGCACGGCGGCTCGAGTCGCCTCGTCCAGGAGCCGCGGGAAAGCCTCCAGCCAGTCGGTCCCGAGGCCTTGCAGGAAGGCGCCGGTGAGCGTGGCCGCCACCTGCTCCCCGGTCTCGTTGCCGAGCTCGAAGCTGCCCCGCATGTAGGCGGCTGCCTGCGTGAGCTCGGCCTCGCGGGGCCCCTCCTCCCGGAGCCGCTCGAGCTCTCCCAGGGAGACCTCCACGAGGCTCCGGGCCTCCTCGACCCGCGTGGCGCTGCGGATGACGAACAGGCCGCCGGCGAGCGAAGGGTGGAAGCGGCTGGAGATGCCGTAGGCCAGGCCGCGGTTCACCCGGACCTCGTCGACCAGCCGGGACGAGAAGCCGCCGCCGAGGACGGTGTTGCCGAGGAGGCACGGCACCAGCTCGGGATCCCGGACGGAGCAGCCGAGGCCGCCGATCCGCAGCGTCGCCTGGGTGGCGTCCGGCTTGTCGACGACCAGCACGCGGCGTCCCGAGAGCGGCGGCACGGTCGGCGCCTCGAACGGCGGCGGACCCGGCGCCAGCGCGGCGCCGGCGCGGGCGAGCCTGACCTCGATGCCTTCCGGGAGCGCACCCGCAGCCACGAGGCAGGCTCCCGCAGCGCGATACCGGGCGCGGTGAAACTCCACGACCTGGGGGCGCGCCAGCCGCGCGACCTCCCGGCTCCACCCGTCGATCGGGAGGGCGTAGGGGTGGCTGCCGAAGATCTCGCGGTGAATGGCCCGCTCGGCGACGCCCGGGGCGTCGTCGAGGCCGGCACGGATGGTGGCGAGGGTGCGCGCGCGCAGCGCCTCGAGCTCGCGCGCAGGGAAGCTCGGCTCGGTGGCCAGCTCGAGCAGGAGATCGAGCGCCGCCGGCAGGCGCGCGGCCGGGACGGTCAGCCCCAGGCGCGTGACGTCGTCGTCGACGCCGAGGCCCAGGTCGGCGCCCAGCTTCTCGAGCGCGACGTCGATGGCGCGCAGGCCGCGCCGGCGGCTGCCCCGGCGGAGGAGCTGGGCGGTCAGCTCGGCGAGCCCGCTGCGCCGCGGGGGCGCGGCCGCCGAACCGGCGCAGAGGCCGAGGCGCAGCGACACGAGCGGCACGCTGCCCCGCCGCAGGGTGAGCACCGTGACGCCGTTCGTCAGCGTGTGGATCGACGGAGCCGTCGCGTTCATGGCACGGCCGTGACGGCGCAGACCGCCTCGCGCTTGAACGTTCGCCGGGCCGCCTCGCGGACGCTGCGCGCGGTGACGCGGCGGATCCGCTCGAACATGTCCTCCACTGCGCCGAGGCCCCCGAGCAGCAGCTCGCCGCTGCCCAGCGCGTGGCCGCGGCCGCCGCAGGTGGAGAGCTCGCGCAGGAGCGCGACCTCCATCTGCGACTTCGCGCGCTCGAGCCGCGCGGGCTCGGGGCCCCGATCCATCAGCCGATCGAGCTCGCGCCAGAGGGCCGCCTCGGCGCGCTCGGGCCGGCCCTTGGGCGGCAGCTCCATCCAGAAGACGAAGGTGCCCGCGTCGAGCCGCCAGGCGTAGTCGACCTCCACCTCGGTGCAGACCCGCTGCTCGTGGACCAGGCTGCGCACGAGCACCGACCCGTCGCCGAAGCCCAGCACGGCCTGCAGCGCATCGAGATCCGCCGAGCCGGGTTCGTGGGCGGCGGGCGCGCGGAAGGCGATGCCCACCTCGGCCGCCTGGACCGGGTGGAGCACGCGCGCGCGGCGCTCCCCTTTCTGCAACGGCTCCTCGCTCGGCGGCACCGGCACGGGGGCGCCGCGCGGCAGCGGGCCGTACGCACGCTCCACCTTGCGGAGCGTCTCGTCGGGATCGAAGCGGCCGCAGAGCACCAGCGTCGCGTTGTTGGGCGCGTAGTGACGCCCGAAGAAGTCCCGGCACTCGGCCACGCCGATGCGCTCGAGGTCGGCGG
>DATJNL010000497.1:0-15950 GCA_035508175.1 Myxococcales bacterium | reverse complement strand
GAAACCGGGCACCAGCAGCCGGCCCCGCGCCTCGATCACCCAGTCCCCGGGGCGCGCCGGGACGTCCCGCTGGGAGACCTCCGCGATGCGCTCGCCCTCGACCACGACGGTCGCCGGGCCCGGTAGCTCCTGGGCGGCGGGCCAGGGCCGCGCGTCGCGGATGACGAGCCGGGGCATGCGGGGAGAGCCTATACCACGGCCACGCGCACGCGGTAGGCGTAGGTCCACGGCACGGCGCGATCGCCGAGGTACCGCGCGGCCGCCCGGCGCAGCGCGGCCAGCGGCTGCTCGATCTCGGGGCGGCCGAGGCGCAGCAAGAGCGCCAGCTCGCCCTGGCTCTCGGCGAGCCGCAGCAGATCCGCCGCGCCCCCGCGCGACCGCGAGGCGAAGCACAGCTCCTTCACGAAGCGGAAGCGGCCGCTCTCGCGCAGGCGCACCAGGTGGCCCGCCTTCTCCCAGTGGTGCAGGCCGGGCGCGACCTTCTTCTGCTTCACCAGGCGAATCGCGCGGCGGAACAGCTCCTCCCAGAGCCGGTCGAGGCGCCAGTCCGTGAGCGGCGGCCAGTCGCAGTCGATGGCCGCGAACACGCCCCCGGGCCGGAGCAGCCGCGCCACCTCGGCGAAGGTGGCCTCGGGCTCGAACCAGTGGAGCGCCTGCACGGCGGTGACCACGTCGGCGCGCCCCGGGGGCAGGCCCGTGCGCGCCGCCGTGCCGGCGCGGTAGGAGAGCCCGCGCACCGGCGACGCCTGCTCCGCCTGCCGTCGCATGCCGGCGTCCGGCTCGATGCCCACGATGCGCCGGGCGCGCCCAGACCACCAGCGCGTGGACAGGCCCGTGCCGCTGCCGAGGTCGACGACGAGCCGCGGCCGCGCCTCGCCGCAGAGCTCGCACAGCACGTCGAGGATCTCGGCCGGCGGTACCGGACGGATCGCCGCGTAGCGCGCGGCGCCCTCGCCGAAGAGCCGCTGGTTCGCCGCGGGCTCGATGATCGACGCCCCCTAGTGGAACGGCACGGTGCCGCAGACGTTGGGCTGACCGGCGCCGCCGCAGGTTCCACCGTCGCAGCTGCCGCACTCGAGCAGGCCGCCGCAGCCGTCGGCGGCCGGGCCGCAGTCGTAGCCGAGCCCCGCGCAGGTGAGCGGCGTGCAGGAGGGCTGGCCGCAGACCCCGGGCGTGCCCCCGCCGCCGCAGGTCGCCGTGCCGCCGCCTTCGAAGCCGCTGCAGCTACCGCAGCCGCCGTCGATGACGCCGCCGCAGCCGTTGCCGGCGGGGCCGCACGAGAGGCCCTGCTCCGCGCAGGTCAGCGGCTTGCAGGGCGTGCCGCTGCCGCAGACGCCGGGCAACCCCCCGCCGCCGCAGGTCGCGGGCGCGGTGCAGGTCCCGCAGTCGAGCTGGCCGCCGCAGCCGTCGGGGGCGGGGCCGCAGTCGTACCCGAGCTCCGTGCAGGTCAGCTTGGTGCAGGAGGGAACGCCGCAGACGCCGGGCGTGCCGCCGCCGCCGCAGGTCGCGGGCGCCGCGCAGCTCCCGCAGTCCAGCGCGTTGCCGCAGCCGTCGCCCGCGGGGCCGCACGAGAACGCGAGCTGGGCACAGGTCAACGGCACGCAGCCGCCGCCGCACACGCCGGGGCCCCCGCCGCCGCAGAAGCCCGCGTCGCAGACCCCGCAGTCGATCTGGTTGCCGCAGCCGTCGCCCTGCAAGCCGCAGTCGAAGTTCTGGGCGGCGCACGAGAGCGGGCTGCACGTCGGCGGGATCGGCCCGCTCTGCTGGATGCAGGAAGCGAGGTCGTAGAGCATGAACTCGAGGACCTTCTCCTGCGCGGTCATGGGCGCCGCGGCGCCGCACTCGGCCGGGAAGTCCTGACCGGCGGTGCCGTTCGAGTTCTCGACGTGGAAGTCGCTGAAGACGACGCGGCCGCACTGGATGCCGGCGTCGACGCCGACGGGCGTGTTGAAGGTGTAGTGCAGCGGCGTGTAGCTCTCGCTCGGCGTCTTGTTCCCGGGCCACTGCAGCCAGTTCTCCGACGGCACCACCGCGTCGTCGAAGTCCCAGCGCGGGTAGTCGAGGCTCGGGATGACCCCCTGCGTGGTCGAGACGCCGACCTGCGGCAGCGCCAGCCACTGCGCCAGGAGCGAGCCTTTGGCGAACGACTGGTCGATGTCCACCGGGCAGGGCCGCCCGTGCGGCGAGCAGGTCGAGTTCCAGGTCCCCGCGTTCAGGTCGAAGGCCGCGGTGGTGTCGAACGGGTCCGGGCCGGGCACCACCGACGCCGGCGCCGCGTTGGGGTCGTTGTCCAGCCAGACGTAGCTGAAGTGCGTGGCGTAGAGCCGTCCGCCCGCATTGGCGTAGTCGACCATGTTCTGCTGGTTCTGCATGATCTGGGTCGCCGGCTGATCCGGCGAGGCCGGCTGGCCGTTCTCGCTGCCCCAGCAGGGGAGCATCACCTGGTCGTACTGCTCCAGCGTCGGCAGGCTCGAGGTGAGGCTGAGCTCGCTGGGCGCCGTGCCGGTGGGGTCGCTCGCACCGTTGCCCACGTAGAGCTGCACCCGACCGCCGCCGCTCGGCGCGGTGAACTCGCTGTCGTCGATGCCCATCTTGCGGAGGATGCACTCGTGGGAGTCGACGTTGCCCGTGGCCAGGGCGATGAGCGGGATGTCGCCCTCGGTGTGGTTGCGTGGCATGCGCGTCTGATCAGCGGTGAGCGCGGTGGTCGAGCAGCAGGCCACCGGGCCGAACGTCACCTGCCGCCGCCAGCGCCCGATCTGGATCACGAGCGGCACGGGGTTGGGCGTGCCGCAGGGCACGTTGGTGAGCGTGAAGGTGCCGTCGACGGCGCTCGTGGCCGAGGCGATCGGGGAGCCGGAGGCGGCGGCGCCGCAGGGATCGCAGGTGACGCCCGCCGAGAAGGGCTCGACGGTGCCGTTCGGCACGTAGACCAGCGCGCCGGGCAGCGGATCGGGGTTGCCGAAGCCGTTCGCGGCGTTGGTGCCGGCGAGCACCGTGCCCGTCACGGCGGTGGAGCCGCCGTCGGCGCAGCTCACCTGGAAGGGGCAGAGGTTCACGCACGTTCCGCCGTCGCCCTCGTTGCTGTCGCCGCAGACGTTCGGGACGCCGCCGCCGCCGCAGATCTGCGGCGCGGTGCAGCCGCCGCAGCTCAGGATGCCGCCGCAGCCGTCGCCCACGAAGCCGCAGCCCGCGGAGGCCTGCGCGCAGGTGCGCTTCTGGCAAGGCGCCGGCGTGCCGCACTTCCCGGGGCCGGCGGCGCCGCAGACGCCCGCGTCGCAGCCGCCGCACTGGAGCAGGTTGCCGCAGCCGTCGCCCGCCGGGCCGCAGTCGTAGCCCAGGGTGGCGCAGGTGGCCGGCTTGCACGAGCTCGTGCCCGTCCCGCAGACGCTCGGCTTGCCGCCGCCGCCGCAGCTGCCCGCGTCGCAGCCGCCGCAGTCGAGCAGGCCGCCGCAGCCGTCGCCGGCGGGGCCGCAGTCGTAGCCGAGCTTCGCGCAGGTGAGGGGCACGCAGCCGCCGTCCGGGCCGAGCGTGCCGCCGTCGCCGAGGCCGCTCCCGCCGCAGACGCCGGCCTTGCCGCCGCCGCCGCAGCTCCCGGCGTCGCAGCCGCCGCACTCGAGCAGGCCGCCGCAGCCGTCGGCGAGCGGGCCGCAGTCGACGCCCTCGCCCTTGCAGGTGCGCGGCACGCAGCCGGCGTCGCCGCCGCACACGCTGGCCTTGCCGCCGCCGCCGCAGGTCTCCGGCAGCGTGCAGCTGCCGCACTGCACCGTCCCGCCGCAGCCGTCGCCGATGGGGCCGCAGTTGGCGCCCGCGCTCTGGCAGGTGCGCAGGCCGCAGCCCCCGCCCGTGGCGCCCGTCGTGCCGCCGCTCGCGGCGCCCGTGCCGCCGCCGGAGCCCGTGGAGGCCGCGCCGGTCCCGCCGGAGCCCCCCGTTCCACCGGTGCCGTTGCTCGCCCCGCCCGTGGCAGGCTGCCCGCAGTTGCACGCGGGGCCCGCGATCAGGGCGCAGGCGAGCGCGGCCAGCAAGGCAGCTCTCGTTCTCGTGACTGGCATGGGGGGCCTCGCAGCCGAGGAAAGACCGTAAAAGTGTACCATCGACGCGAGGCTCCGGCAAATCGCCTCCAGGCCGCCCTTGGTGTACAGTGCCCCGACGTCCGTCCGGGAGCCTCCCATGCGCTGGTACCGCCTCGCCTTTCCGCTCGTTCCGGCCCTGCTGTTGCCGTTCGTGGCCGCCCCCACCTGTCAAGGGCCGGTCGTCGGACCGCGCCAGTTCGGCGACGACTCGATCGTCATCCCCATGGACGAGTGCTGGCAGCCCTACCACCAGAACGACAAGGAGCCGGCCACCGTCCCGCTGGGCGGCGTGTGCAGCGGCACCTACACCAAGGGCGCGCTCTACGCCTACGGCCTCGTCTACTACCTGATCGAGAACGGGGTGCCGGTCTACTGGGGCATCAACCCCAGCAAGACGCACGTCACCGACGTCGACTTCTCGATCCCCGGCACCAGCTCGCAGGGCAACCTCTACGACTGGGCCGGCACCAGCGCCGCGCAGGCCGCGCACAACGGCACCGCGCTCGGCGTCGAGACCGCGGGCGCGAACGACTGGCAGTGCGCCCAGCAGGGGCTCTGCTACCGCGGCGGCCCGTTCGTCATCGACGGCTCCGACTTCCAGACCGTCTACGACCTGCTCTCCTCGGGCGGCGTCTTCGCGCAGTTCGCGAACAACGTCCAGCTGCACGTGATCCACCCGAGCGCGCCGTACACCGTGAACGTGGCCAAGACGCTCGAGGGCACGCCGCCGCAGATCGCCATCCTCGGCATCCCCGGCTCGGACTGCTACGACACCTCGCCCATCCTCACCCAGTACCTCTCCGACGCGGCGCTCACGGGCGCGAACGTCTTCAAGGTGCTCTACGCCTCCGACTTCAACTACACGGGCGGCACGCTCGCAGGGAGCAACCTGAAGAACTACCAGCTGCTCTGGGTCCCGCACTGGGAGGTGGACGACCCGTCGGGCTGGTTCACCGGCACCAAGGGGAGCTACTGCCCCACCGCGGGCGCCACGTGCAGCACCACCACCGGCTACGCCTGCTCCGACGGCAACACCACGAGCTGCGCGAATAACGGCTACTGCGCCACGTCGATGACGCAGGCGCAAGCCACCAACGTGATGAGCGTCATCAGCCAGTTCGTCGCCGGCGGCAACAACCTGTTCGCCGAGTGCATCGGCGTGGGCTCGATGGAGGGCGACAACGACCCCGGCGGTTCGACCTCGCCGCCCATCTCCAACCTCGTGGCCAGCACGGAGTTCCAGACGAGCAGCGGCAACATCGACGCGAACCAGGCCGCCGCCGGGGCGCCCGTCTTCAGCACACCCGCCGCGTCGTTCCTGCAGATCGGCGACTTCCCCTTCAAACCCGCCTCCGGCTACATGGGCAAGTTCACGCAGACCACCGGGTTCCGGGGCACCGAGAAGACGCTCGTCGACGACTCGAGCGGCTGGGACGTCTTCACCGAGATCGACAACGGGACCGGCGCCGCCGGCGCGGGCACCGTGGTGTACATGGGCGGCCACAGCTACGAGCAGACGCAGGGCACGCAGAACGTGGCGGGCGAGCGCATGGTGCTCAACACGCTGTTCACGCTCGCCGCGACCTGCACGGTCCCCAGCCCTGCGACCTGCAACACCGGGCTGCCCGGCCCCTGCGGCACCGGCCAGTACGAGTGCCAGAACGGCACGCTCACCTGCGTGCAGACGGTCTTCCCGAAGCCCGAGCAGTGCAACGGCGTCGACGACGACTGCGACGGCCTGATCGACGACCTGCCCCCGCAGTCCTGCTACGACGCCGGCGCGGCCGGCACGCAGAACTGCCAGGGCAAGGCCGGCGCCGGCTACGCCTGCGGCTGCAGCGGCGGCTCGTCCTTCTGCCTCGCCGGGAGCTGGACGGCCTGCGAGGGCGAGAAGGGGCCCACC
Source organism: Myxococcales bacterium (assembly GCA_035508175.1). GTDB lineage: Bacteria > Myxococcota > Myxococcia > Myxococcales > JAKAPL01 > DATJNL01. Next base: position 9,974 of record DATJNL010000497.1, on the reverse strand, counting down.
GCCGAGAGCTGCGACGGTATCGACGACGACTGCGACGGCATCATCGACGACGCGCCGGACGGCGGGCAGCTCGAGCAGGCCTGCTACGACGGCCCCGCGGGCACCGAGGGCGTGGGCCTCTGCAAGGGCGGCAACCAGCTCTGCCAGAACGGCAGCTGGAGCGCCTGCAACGGCGAGGTCGTGCCGGCCTCGGGCTTCTGCGACGGCCTCGACCACGAGTGCGACGGGCAGCCGAGCACCTGCGAGGCCTGCAGCGACGGCCAGGTGCAGCCCTGCTACACGGGGCCGAACGGCACGCTCGGCGTGGGGCTCTGCAAGGCGGGCACCGAGACCTGCGCCGACGGCGGCTGGGGCCCCTGCGACGGCGAGATCACGCCCGACGCAGGCAAGTTCTGCGACGGGCTCGACCACAACTGCGACGGCATCCCCGACACCTGCCAGGCGTGCACCCCCGGGCAGACGCAGCCCTGCTACACGGGCCCCACCGGCACCGAGGGCGTGGGCATCTGCAAGGGCGGCACCGAGACCTGCCAGGGCAACGGCACCTGGGGCGCCTGCGTGGGCGAGGTGCTGCCCGGCACGCAGGCCTGCGACGGCAAGGACGACACCTGCACGGGCCAGATCGACAAGGGCGCGACCTGCCCGGCCGGCGAGGCCTGCGTGAACGGCAACTGCGTGCCCAGCAGCTGCGGCGGCGGCGAGTTCGGCAGCGGCTGTCCGGGCGGCTACGCCTGCGACGCGGGTTCCTGCCAGGCCTCCGGCTGCGGCGACGCGGGCATCTGCCCGCCCGGCCAGACGTGCCAGGCGAAGGGCTGCGTCGATCCCTGCGCCGGGGTGACCTGCGGCACCGGCTCGTTCTGCTCGCTGGGCAAGTGCGTCGCCGGCGGCTGCTACGCGACGGGCTGCGACGGCGGCCTCGTGTGCTCGAACGGCAGCTGCCTCGCCAACGCCTGCGCCGGCGTCACCTGCCCCGACGGCACCTTCTGCCGCGGCGGCTACTGCGTGCAGGCCTGCGGCTTCGTGAGCTGCGCGGCGGGCGAGGTGTGCGACCTGAACGGCGACTGCGTGGCGCCGGCCTGCGACGGCGGCTGCCCGAGCGGCCAGACCTGCCAGGCGAGCGGCTGCGGCGCCGACCCGTGCGCCGGCGTGGGCTGCGCGGCGAGCCAGGTGTGCGCGGGCGGCGTCTGCGTGGACGACCCCTGCAACGGCATCGTGTGCCCGGGCCTGATGAGCTGCGTCGGCGGGCAGTGCGTGGACGTGGCGCGCGACGGCGGGGTCGTCGGGACCGGGTCGGGCACGGGGTCGGGGTCCGGCACGAGCGCCGGCTCGGGGTCCGGGTCGGGTTCGGGCACCGCTTCCGGCTCGGGGTCGGGCTCGGGCGGCAGCGCGGGCGCGGGCACCGCGGGCGACGGCGGCGGCGGCGCGGGCGAGCCCAGCGGCTGCAACTGCGGCTCGGCGGGCGGTCCCGGGGCGCTGCCGATGATCGTGCTGGGCCTCGGGCTGTTCCTCGGCATGCGCCGGCGCCGGACGCCGGTCACGCGCCGCGGCGCGGTCACGGGCGTGGCGCTCGGCCTCGCCGGCCTCGCGGCCCTCGCGCTCTCCTGCTCGGGCACGCCCCCGAGCGGCACGGCCGGCTCGACCGGCGGGGCCAGCGCGACGACCGCCAGCGGCGGCCTCGGCGGCAACGGCAGCTCCACGGGCGCGGGCAGCACGGGCGGCACGTCCGGCAGCGCGAGCGGGGGCAGCGGCGGCTGCACGAGCTGCGGCGGCGCCTGCGTGAACCTCGCGACCGACGCCGCCAACTGCGGCGCCTGCGGCAAGGCGTGCGCGAGCGGCGAGAGCTGCGTGCTCGGCGCCTGCGGCAGCGCCGGCCCGGTGACGCCCCAGCTCGAATCGGTCTCCCCCGCGGCGGTGCCGGCGGGCTCGCCGCAGGTCTCGCTCGCGCTCGGCGGGCTGCGCTTCAAGTCGGGCGCGCAGGTGCTGCTGCAGGGCGACGGCTTCTCGGCCACCACCGTGTCCGCGACGCTCTCGCCCGACGGCGGCGTGCTCACCGCCACCGCGGACTTCTCGGCGGCCGGCCCCGGCACGGTCACGGTGTCGGTCGTCGACCCGCAGAAGCTGCTCTCCAACGGGCTGCCCATCCAGGTCGTCGCGGCCGGCTCGCCCGTGCTCGTGAGCGTCACGCCCACCTCGGCCCCGACCGGCGCGCCGGTGAGCCTCGCCTTCGTGGGATCGAGCTTCCTCGCCAACACCGAGCTGCACGTCGAGGGCGGCGCCCTGCCCGACACCGCGCTCACGGCGACCATCGCGAGCAGCACCAGCGCCACCGCCACCTGGGACCTCTCCACGGTGACGCCCGGCTCCTACTCCTTCTTCGCCGTGAACCCCGGCGCGTCCAACCCGGACTCCAACCTGCTCACCTTCGAGGTCACGTCCACCACGCCCACCCTCACGAGCGTCACGCCGAACCAGGCGCCCTCCAACGGCAACCCCGCGCTCGACCTCGCCGGCACCGGCTTCGACGGCAGCTCCAAGGTGCTCTTCGGCGCGAGCGGCCAGACGCCCGCCGCGGTGCCCGCCACGCTGGTCTCGTCCACGAGCCTCTTCGCCTCGCTCAGCCTCACGAACGTCGCGCCCGGCCCCTACCAGGTGAGCGTGCAGAACGCGGGCAACCTGACCAGCGCCACCCTCCCCTTCACGGTCGTCTCGTCGACTCCCTCCATCACGCAGGTCACGCCGAACCAGGCGGCGGCCGGCGCGACGCTCAGCCTGAACGTCCTGGGCGAGGGCTTCGACCCCTCGTCGGTGGCGCACTTCCAGGCGGCCGACGGCAGCGGAGACGTGGCGCTCTCCACCACCTACGTGGGCGCGGGCTCGCTCACCGCCTCGCTGTCGCTCGCGAGCGTGGCCGCGGGCAGCTACCAGCTGCTGGTCGTGAACAGCGGCCCCCTGTCCTCCGCGGCCGTGCCCTTCACGGTGACGAGCAACGTGCCGGTGCTCGGCTCGGTCTCGCCGGCCAGCCTGCAGCAGAGCGCCAGCCCGGCCACGGTGACGCTCACCGGCGACGACTTCGCGACCGGCGCGAGCGCCCAGCTCGTGCCCCTCTCCACCGGCACGCCCGCCACCTGGGCGCTCACCGTCAACGCGTCGGGGACGTCCGCCACCACCACGCTGGCCGTGGACCCCTCCGCCCTGGGCGTGGACGAGTACGAGCTCACCGTGACGAACCCCGGCGGCGCCGTCTCGAACCCGGCCTCGTTCGCCATCGGCCCGGGCACGCCCGTGCTCACCTCCCTGGTCCCGAACACCGAGGTCACCGGCAGCTGCGCCTCCGGGAGCTGCACCGGGAGCTGCACCCCGCCCACCGTCCAGGTCAACGGCAAGTTCTTCACGCCCACGAGCGTGCTCTACGTGACCGGGCTGAACGGCACCACGGTCGTCCCCTCCACCTACGTGAGCTCGACCGAGCTGCAGGCCTCCCCGAGCCTCTGCGGCGCCTCGCCGGACGACTACACGGTGCAGGTGAGCAACAGCGCGAGCTTGCAGTCCAACACGCTCGGCTTCTCGATCACCGGACCCTGAGCCGCTGGAGCCCTGCCGCGGTTCCCGCCGCCTGCGCGGCGTCCCCTTCACGCGGGGGAGCGAGCGCGGACGGCGGTTGACGCGCGCCGCGCGGGCGTATTAAGTCTCTGACCCATGTTCGCTTGGGAAAACATCTGGGCCATCGTCAGCAAGCCGGACAACATCCCGATCTTGATGATGATCGTCGCGATGACCTTCTACACCTGGTACGGCCTGCGCGACGCCTTCAAGAACGACAAGCTCATCGCCGAAGGCCGCAAGTCCGAGATCCTGCGCCAGATGCAGGAGTAGCGCGCCGCTCAGCCCCGGGGGGCCGCCAGCTTCGACGCCGGGCGCCACACGCCGCCCGCGGCGAAGGCTTCCCACGCCCAGCGCACCCAGCGCAGGCACGCCACCGCCAGCCAGAGCGCCCACGCGAGCATCGCGGCGCGGTAGACGAGGATGGGCAGCGACACCACCCACGGCTGCGGCAGCGTCGGCCCCGCGCGGTCGAGGTACCAGTGCAGGTACAGCTCGCTCGAGTCGTTGCCGGTGACCTGCATGTCCGGCTGGCCGAGCAGCCCCGACTGCACCGCGGTCACGAGGGCCACCAGCGCGACTCCCGTCCAGAGCACGATGAGCACCTGCGTGGCGTTGAAGAGCCCGCGCCCCTCCACCGGCGACTTGCGGCGCAGCCCGAGCAGCAGCAGCCAGGCGGCGAAGCACACCCCGGCCCACAGGGGCGCCTGCGTGAAGCCCAGGCCGAGCACGAACCACGCGCCCGCCCCGAGCGGCGAGAGCCCCACGCGCGCGAGGCCGAAGGCCACGAGCGCGAGCGCCACCAGCACGCCCCAGAAGAGCACCGCCGGCCCGAGCCGGGGCCCGCCCACGAAGAGCACCCAGCGGTCGTGCGGCAGGTTCACGTCGGTGCGCGCGTTCACGCTGGGCGCGCCGAGGCCCACCGCCGGCACCCGGTAGGCCAGCGGCGTGCCGTGGGGCTCGGTCCAGCCCAGCTCCACCGCCTCGGCGCCCGGGTGCACCGCGAGGGTGACCTTGCGGCCGTCCTGGTGCACCGGCTGCGCCTGATCGTCCACCACGAGCTTCGAGAGCTTCGCCCCCTCGGGCAGCAGCAGCTCGTGCTGGCCGCCGCGGCTGCTGCGCAGGCGCAGGTCGAGCAGCCCGTCGGTCGCGCGCGTCCCCGGCGTGAGCGTCAGGTCGCTCGAGTCGATCGTGAGGGTCGGCCCGGGCACGCCCGCCGGGCGCGTGATGGCGAGGCTGACCTTCTCGCCGGGCCACGGCCGCCACTCGGGCAGCCGGTTGCCGCTCGCGTCCTGCCCGTGGATCACCGGGATGCCCGTGGCCACGGCGTGCCAGATGGGCGAGACGTCGAGGGACCAGCGCTCGGCCCACGGCACGCCGGTCGGCGCCGCGAGCTCGATGGGCGAGCGCTGCTCGAGCACCGAGTCCCAGGCCGTGGACGACTGCCCGGGGTTCAGGTTCACCTGCACCTTGCCCGCCACCACGTGCACGTCGGCGGTGGTGACCGATTCGCCGGGCAAGAGCGGCACCGCGAGCACCAGCGCCGAGCCGTCGGGCGTCGCGCGGGTCACCTCGGTGTGCACGTTCCAGCGCAGCCCGAGCTGCAGGGTGCGCCGCACCTCGGCGAAGGGCGGCAGGTCGCTCGGCTGCAACGCGGCGTCGTGCGCGCCGGCCTTCTCGGACTCCTTCACGACCCGCGAGAGCTGCAGGTCGTCCTCGACCTGGCCGTCGTCGCGCAACCCCTGCAGCGTCCAGCCCGCGAGGTGCGCCACGGTGAAGTGCGGCTTCAGCGGCAGCGCGATCTGCACCGAGTCGCGCGCCGGCAGCGGCCCCGCGAGCTCCACGCGGTGCGCGCCGGCGGGCAGCTCCACCCAGAGCGCGCCGTCGCCGTCGCGCCACAGCGCCGGCGCGGGCCGGCCGTCGAGCGTCACCTGCGACGGCCGCCACTGCTTCGGATCCCCCGGCAGCGGCACGGCCGTCTCGGCGGCGGCGCCCACCTCGAGCGCGAGGCGCAGCTGGTCGCCGGACGCGGCCAGGTCGAGCCGCTGCAGCGACGCGCAGTCGGGCGCGCAGGTGGGCTTCTCGAGGAGGCGCTTGCGCAGGGCGTCGAGCATCTCCTCGCTGGGCACCTCCTGCGCCCGCGCCGAGGCGGCGAAGCCCCCCGCGAGCAGCAGCGCCGCCGCGGCGGCCGCGGCCTTGCGCCCGAGCCTCGGGGGCGGCAGCCCGGGCAGCCCGAGGATGCACAGGGCGAGCAGCGCGCAGAGCGCGACGCGCAGCAGGTCGAGGAAGCGCTCGAGGCCGGGCGGGATCAGGTACAGGTGGATGGCCTGCGCGGCGTCGACCGGGCCGCTGAACGAGAGGTACACCGTGCGCCAGGCCCAGCTCGTGAGCCCGGGGCCCGTCTGGACCGCGGCGTCCGGGTCGGCGACCTGCGAGTAGCTGGAGCTCGCGGACCAGCCGGCCGAGCCGCTCTTCGCGAGCGCGTTGGCGAGGCCGCCGCCGACGCCGCCGAGGCCGACCGCGCCGGCGACGGGGACGTTCATCTGGCGCATCAACCCGTCGCTCTTCTCCTTCCTCGCCGCGGGTTCGCCGCCGCCCATGCGCCGGGGGCCACCGAACCGATCCTGCCTCCCACCGGGCCTCGACGGCTCCGGCGCGAACTGCGCCATGGGCGGGGGAGCCGCGGGCGCTGGCGCCGCTTCCTCCGCCATCATCGCCGCGGGCACCGAGGCCGCGCCGAACAGCGCCAGGTTCACGCCGCTCGTCCCCTCCTCCCGGCTCTCGAGCGCCGGGTACATCGCCTGCCGGATCTGCTGCACCACGAACAGCGCGAGGGTGACCGCGAGCAGCCCGCCCACGCCGAGCCGCACCACCCAGGCGGCCTTCTTGAGCTTCCCCTCCGGCAGGACGCGCCCGAGCGCCGCCACCGCGAGCGCCGCGAGCCAGAGCCACTGCGGCGCGCCCGGCTCGTGGTAGCTCAGCACCAGCGCGGCGAGCGCCGCGAGCCCCCAGCCGAGCCCCCAGAGCTTCCACACCGCGAGCGCGGTGATGAGCACGGCGAACAGGTCGAGCAGGGTCCAGCTCTTGACCCAGGTGGGCGTCACGGTGTCGACGCCCGAGGCGTGGAAGAGCCGCCAGCCGGGCGGCAGGTTCAGGCTCTCGCTCACCTGGCGGAAGTCGTGCCGCCACCCCACCGCCGGCAGGTCGTCCACGTCGCCCTCGATGCGCGCGTCGGCCTGCAGGTTCAGGTTCCCCTGCCGCACCTCGACGCCCAGGGGCCCCCCGGGGTCCTGCCGCGTGATGAACTGGTCCGCCCCGGAGATGGCGACGCGACCCAGGCCGAGCCGCGGGCTCGCCTCGAGCCGCCAGCCGCGGTGCATCTGCCCGCTGAGCTGGTCGCGCACCGTGTAGCCCTTGCCGTCGAAGTCCAGCCAGAGCACGCGCGCGAGCGCGAGGCTGTCGGGCGCCGGCTCGGGGTCGCCGCGGCGGCTCTCCACGAGCTTCAGGGCGTCGCCGGGGCGCAGGCGGTAGGCCGGCAGGACCTTCCACTCGTCGGGCAGCCGCGTCTGCTGCGGGTCCACGGCCGTGGCGCCGGTCACCGACACCTGCCGCAGGTCGTTGCGCGCCGAGAAGGCCCAGATGGCCTCGTCGCCCCAGGGCCCTGCGACCTTCGGCTCCTCGAAGCTCACGAGCGGCGCGGTCGATCGCGCCACCAGCGTGACCGTGAAGTCGCCGGGGCGCACCTGGATGCGCAGCCGTCCGTCGGGCTCGAGCCGCACCGGCAGCTCCGAGTCGATCGCCATGGCGGTGAAGCCGGGCAGGACCACCGGCCCCACCGTCTCCTCGCGCGCCTTGCCGGACACGGAGACCAGCAACCGCGTCGTCACCGTGGCGGGGATCACGTCGTCGAGCCGCCGCTCCACCGCGACCACGAGCCGGTTCTCCTCGGGCGTCTCGGCCACCTGCTTCTGCAGCCAGAGCTTGCCGTCCTCGCCCCACGCGGGGAACTCGACCGCCTTGCCGCGCAGCTCGAGCGAGAGCAGGCCCACGTCGGCCGGCACCGCGAGCGACTCGGGCTGGCTGTCCCACGCGAACGCGCCGCTCACCGCGTGCGTGCCGGGCGGCACCTTCACGCGCGGCTCGCCGTCGTGGTCCGCGACCACCGCGGCGGCGCCGTCGACGCGCACGTCCTGCGGCCAGGCGTCGGCGTCGCCCGGGAGCGGCACGTAGGCGCCGCGCGGGTCGAACACCGTCCACTGCTGGGTGAACTTGCCGCCCGCGTCGGCCACCGAGAGCGCGAGGCGCGACGGCCAGCTGCAGAGCACGTTCACGTCGTCGCCGTCGCCCGACTTGCCCTGCAGGAACGGGCAGCGCGCTCCCTCCTGCCCGTGCAGCACCCAGGGCACCCACGGCTCCAGCACGCGCGGCACGTCGGCCGGGACGGCGGGCGAGGCGGCGGCGGCGGGGCCCGCGGCGCCCAGGCAGGCGACGGCGGCGGCGATCGAACGGCCGGTCTTCATGGATCCTCCCTTGGAGTCGGTCCGGTGACACTACCACGCAGGGTGCGTCTCGCTGCTGGCCAAGCGTCCACGATCTCGCTTATCCTGCGGGGCGCCGAAACCTGACAGGGAGACCGCCATGCGCCATCCGTTCGCCGTCCTCGCCGCCGCACTCGCCCTCGCCGCCTGCAGCAAGGCCAAGGACGAGGCCCACGACGCCATCGCCACCGCCGTGCTCAACCACGCGCTGTCCCAGAACGGCACCAAGGTGGACGTGGGGTCGATGTCGGCCATGCAGCAGCAGATGAAGGACCTCGCCACGCCGCTCAAGCGCGACATCGTGTCGTTCAAGAAGCTGACGCCGCTGCTCCCCGAGGCCCCCGCCGGCTGGACCGCCGAGGTGCCCGAGGGGCGCACGCTCGACAACCCGCAGCTCAAGCTCACCGAGGCCTCGCGCGTGTACAAGAAGGGCAACGCCACGATGACGCTCAAGATCTCCGACGGCATGAGCTCGGCGCTCGCCGGCATGGCGATGCTCGCGGGGATGACCGAGGAGTCCTCCACCGGCTACCGCAAGCCCTACAACGTCGCGGGCGGCCTGGGCACGGAGCAGTGGACCAACGCCGGCAAGTCCTCGGAGATCATGCTCATCACGAAGAACCGCCTGCTCATCACGGTCGAGGGCTCGAACCTCGACAGCGCCCAGGTGGGCAAGGATCTGATCGCGAAGCTGGACCCGGCGAAGGTCGACGCGGTCGTGCAGTAGCGGCGGGTGCCGACAAGGACGCATCTGCGTCGTTGCTCGGTCGCTCCGGTCCTCGGGGTACCGACGTACGCCTCCGGTCCTCACTCGGTCGCGCCTCGCGTCTGCATCCTTCTCGACGCCCGCCGTTCGCACGGACTGCGTTGATCCCGGCATGGCCCTCTTCGAGCTCGCGCAGGTTCACAAGCGCTTCGGGGGCGGGGCCTTCGGCGGCGCCGCGGCCGTCGCGCTCGCGGGGGTGAGCCTCGCGGGCGAGGCGGGCGAGCGCATCGCGCTGCTCGGGGCCAACGGGTCGGGGAAGAGCACGCTGCTGCGGCTGCTGGCGGGCCTGCTCGCGCCCGACGAGGGCACGGTGCGCGTCGCGGGCGAGGCGCCCGATCGCAGCGCGGCGGCGCGCGCGGCGGTGGGGCTGTGCACCGGCGACGAGCGCAGCCTCCTGCTGCGCCTGTCGGCCCGCGAGAACCTGCGCTTCTTCGGCGCGCTCTACGGCCTCGGCGGCGCGGAGCTGGCGCGGCGCACCGAGGCGCTCGCCGCGGAGCTGGGCCTCGCGCTCGACGGGCCCGCCTACCGGCTCTCCTCCGGCAACCGCGCGCGGCTGCTCGTGGCGCGCGCGCTCCTGCACGAGCCGCGGCTCATCCTGGTGGACGAGGGGACGCACGCGGTCGACCCCGAGGCCGCGGCGCACCTGCGCGAGCGGCTGCGCGCGCGCACCGAGCGGGGCGCGTGCCTCGTGCTCGTCACGCACAACCTCGCGGAGGCCGCCGAGCTGGCGACGCGCACGGTGAAGCTCGCCGCGGGGAAGCTCGCGGGCGACGCGGCGGCCCCGGCGCTGCGCGCGACGCGCTGAGCCTGCGGGGCGCGGGCGAGCGACGCCCCCTGCGGCACGCGCGGGACGCACCCGGGCCACGCCGCGCGCACGGCGTCGGCGCACTGCGCCAGCGGGCCGTCGTCATCCGGCCCCGTGGGGTCCTTGACGGCCGGCGCGGCGGCACCCGCCCGGGGCGCGGCGGCCGGCCAGAGCGCCGTCCACCGGTGGACGAGGCTCACGACGCCCGCCGCGACCACCTCGCAAGGCGCAGCGACCCGCGCGGCGCCCTCCGGGAACGGGTCGG
>DATJNL010000496.1:0-2380 GCA_035508175.1 Myxococcales bacterium | reverse complement strand
CTGCACCGAGAACCCCACGGGCGGCTCGGCCACGCTGCAGTCGGTGAACGGCCTGCGCATCCAGAACGACACGATCACCTTCCACTCCGCCTGCGACGGGAAGGCCGAGGTGGACGGCAACACCCAGACGCTGAGCTTCGGCAGCTGAGGGCTGGGGCGCGGCGGTGGGCCGCGGGTTGCCTCGCCGGTAGGCACCTGCTACGAGACACGCCCCTTGCCGCGCCTCGACCTCGGAAAGCTCAACCCGCCGCAGCGCGAGGCGGTGCTGCACGGCGACGGTCCGCTCCTGGTCCTCGCGGGGGCGGGCAGCGGCAAGACGCGCGTCATCGCCCACCGCATCGCGCACCTCGTGGGCCGCGGCGTGCCCGCGAACGCGATCCTCGCGATGACCTTCACCAACAAGGCGGCCGGCGAGATGCGCGAGCGCGTCGCCTCGTTGCTCGGCGCGAAGCGCGCGCGCGAGGCGGTCATCGGCACCTTCCACGCCTTCGGTCTCTCGCTGGTGCGCGCGCACGCCCGCCGGCTGGGGCTGCCGCCGCGCCTCGCCATCGCGGACTCCGCCGATCAGGTGCAGCTCGTGAAGCGCGCGCTGCGCGACCGCCGCATCGACGATCGCAAGTTCGACGTCTACCGCGTGCTCTCGCTCATCTCGCGAGCCAAGGGCGAGGGACGCGCGCCCGAGCCGAAGCTCGAAGGGCGGGGCGACGACTACGATCTGGCGGCCCACGCGGCCTTCGACCGCTACCAGCGCTCCCTGCGCGCCATGGGCATGGTCGACTTCGACGACCTCATCGCGCTGCCCGTGAAGCTGCTCACCGAGGACGAGGCGCTCCGGGCCGAGGTGCAGGGGCGCCACCGGCACCTCCTGGTCGACGAGTACCAGGACACGAGCGCGGGTCAGCTCGCGCTGCTCAGGCTGCTCGCCGGCGACCGCCGGAACCTCTGCGCCGTCGGCGACGACGACCAGTCGATCTACGGCTGGCGCGGCGCGGTGCTCCAGAACCTGCTCGCCTTCGACCGGCACTTCCCGGGCGCGCGCGAGATCCGGCTCACGCAGAATTACCGCTCGAGCGGCTCGATCCTCGCGTGCGCGAACGGCGTCATCGCGGAGAACCCGGCCCGCAAGCCGAAGGCGCTCTGGACCGACCGCGGGAACGGGGAGCCGGTGACCCTCGCCGCGCTGCCGGGCGAGGACGAGGAGGCGGCGTTCGTGGTGGAGCGCATCCGCGAGCTCGCCGCCCGGGGCCGCAAGCTCGACGAGGTGGCCGTGCTCTTCCGCACGAACGCGCAGAGCCGGCCCTTCGAGGAGCGGCTGCGCGCCGAGGGGCTGCCCTACGACGTCGTGGGCGGCCCGGCCTTCTTCGATCGGAAGGACGTCCGCGACCTGCTGGCCTACCTGAAGCTCGTGGCGAACCCCGACGACGAGGTGGCCTTCCTGCGCGTCGCGAACGTGCCGGCGCGCGGCCTCGGCGACGCCACGATGGAGAAGCTGCAGGCGCTGGCGGTCGAGCGGGGCAGCTCGGTGCCGGCGATTGCCCGGGAGGCGCCTGCGGAGCTGGGGCCCGCCGCGCCGCGGGTCGCGGCGTTCGTCGCGCTGCTCGACGAGCTGCGCGGCTCGTTCACCGGCAAGCCGCTCGGCGCGGCGGCCCGCGCGCTGGTCGAGCGCGTGGGGTTGGGCGCCGCCAAGGGCGACGAGCCGCCGCGGGCCGACTTCTTCGAGTCCGTCTGCCGCAGTCTGGACGCCCACCAGACGTCCCAGGCGAAGGCGACGCTGGCCGGCTGGCTGGCGCGGCTCGCGCTCGACGGCCGCAGCGAGGAGGCCGCGCCGGGGGAGGGGGGGCGGGTCGTCCTCATGACCTTGCACGCGGCGAAAGGGCTCGAGTTTCCTGTCGTGTTCCTGGTGGGCCTGGAGGAGGACCTCCTGCCGCACGGCGGCATGCAAGGCCAGCCCCGCGATCTCGAGGAGGAGCGCCGCCTCTGCTACGTGGGCATCACCCGCGCCCGCGAGCAGCTCTTTCTCACGCGGGCCGCCGCGCGCGACCGGCGGGGCCAGCGCGCGCCGCGCACGCCGTCCCGCTTCCTCGAGGCGCTGCCCGAGGCGCACGTGCGCCGCATCGACCTCGCCGCCCCTGCCACGGCCGCGCAGGTCGCGGCCTCGAAGTTCTGGGAGATGGTGGGCGAGACCCCCGACCAGGGGTGACCGAATGGGCCCAAAGGGCCCGACTCACCGGGCGAGGGAGGTTCCAATCGATGCGAGGGAACCGACTCACCGACGATTGTGTCTTCCAATCGATCGATTGGAACCGACTCACCGACGAAGGTGATTGCCAATCGACGCGAGGGAACCGACTCACCGACGGTTGTGTCTTCCAATCGATCG
>DATJNL010000495.1:0-2203 GCA_035508175.1 Myxococcales bacterium | reverse complement strand
CTGCACCGAGAACCCCACGGGCGGCTCGGCCACGCTGCAGTCGGTGAACGGCCTGCGCATCCAGAACGACACGATCACCTTCCACTCCGCCTGCGACGGGAAGGCCGAGGTGGACGGCAACACCCAGACGCTGAGCTTCGGGGGGTGAAGCGACGCGAGGGCCGCGCGTTTCGTCCATGAACGTTCTCGCGGCCAAGTTTGGCCGCTGACCCAGATCGGCTGCCGCAAACTACCGGGGCGTCTTTCTCTCGCAGTGCTCGGACGGGGACGTCGCCGAGATCTTCGTTTACGACTCGCCGCTCTCGGATTCCCAGCGCCAGGCGAAGTACGCCTTGCCCTGACTGCAAATGGCCCCCCTCCCGATCGTTTGGACACCTGGTCGCGCTCGCGGGTCTTTCGGACATGGACCATTCTCGCAACGCTTTGCGGCGAAGCGCCTGTCCGTGCAAGGCCCGGTGCAGGTGTGTCGGGTTGCTCCTGGGGGTGCTGGGGCTCTCCACCGGTTGCCCGTCGTTCACGCTGCTCAAGAACGCGCGCGCCCTCGACCACGGAGAATTCCAGTTCACCGCGGCGCCGGAGGTGTACGGCGGGGTCGTGCCCACGACGGCGGCGACCCCGACGGGCGGCACCCTGTTCCTGCCGCAGGTCGAGCTCGGCGCGCGCTACGGCATCGTCGACGGCTTCGATCTGGGGCTCAAGCTCTACATCGCGGGCATCGAGCTGGACAGCACGATCCAGCTCGTGCGCGGCGGCCCGGTCGACCTGGCCCTGGAGCCGGGCGTCGGCTATTTCGGAATCCAGGCCGGCAGCGGCGCCAGCTCGGCCGGCTTCGACGCCATCCCCTTCCAGGTTCCGCTCCTGGTCGGGATCAACTTCGGCCCAGGCCACCAGTTCTTCTTCGGGCCCCAGGTCGATCCCTACGTCCTGATCGTCGACGCCGGGGGCAGCGGCGGCAGCTCCGCGACGGGCGTCGAGCTCTTCGTCGGCGGCACGATCGGCCTCTCCTTCAAGGTCGGGCGCCTCTTCCGCATCACGCCGGAGATCGAGCTGATGAGCCCGGTCTACGCGAGCGTGTCGGTCAACGGGATCACCGGCGGGGGTGGCGCAGGCTCCACCTTCGGCACCGGCACTTTCCTCCTGCAAGGGGCCGTCGACTTCAGCATCGGCGGAGACGGGTTCAACCGGCCGGGCGACCGGCAGAGGACGACTTCGGCGACGGAGGAGTACCACGAGTGGGAGGGGCGCTGAGGCAGCGCCTTTGAACACCTCCGCGCGCTCGCGGGTCTTTCCTTCATGACTCACCCCCGCCACCGTCCCCCGGCACCCCTTGGAGGCCATCCCGTGCGCGCGTTCTCCGTCTGCCTTTGCCTCTCCCTCTTCGCCCTCTCCGCCTGCTTCCCCAGCGAGGACACCACGGGTGTCAGCAGCGGAGGCTCCCCTCAAACCGCCGGGCGCACGAGCGGTGGCGGCAACGGCGCCGGCAGTGGTTCGGCGGGCAGCACCGGGCAGTCCGGCGGAGGCTCCGGCGGAACCGGCGCCGACGTACAGAGCTTGCCCACCGCTGCCGGCTGCACCACGCCGTTCACCTCTTCAGGCCCGGTCACGGCCACCCTGACTGGACCCGATCTGGCGGTCGGGGGAGGGCTCATCACCGCGAGCACGGTGACGTTCTCCTTCGATTGCGCGGCGAGCAGCATCCCGCTCGACGGGGTGCCCGAGGAAGGCCTCTCCTACCTGGGCGGCGGCTACGGGCAGCCGGCATTCATCTCCGACCTCACGGTCAATTTCCCCCTGGGCACGGGCTGCCCGACGCTCGCCTCCGGCGCGGAGTTCGACGTGTCCAAGAGCGGGTGCATCTCGATTACCGGGGGGTTGAACATCCAGGGCGAGCTGATGAACTTCAACCCGCCAGGCGCGACCGGAGGGCCTTCCGCCTCCGGGACCTTCGTCGTCGACTCCTATTCCGCTCAGGACGGAGGCACGTTCGCCGCGACGTTCACGAACGTCGTCCTACCCACGACGGCGGCGGGTTACGCAGACGGGCAGTTGACGCTCAACGGCAGTTACTCGGCGAGCGAGCTCGAGTAGCGCTGGATTCGCCCTCGATCTCGACCACCCTCTTCACCGCCGCTCGTGGGTGAGCTGCTGGATACGCTGGCGCGAGAGACCGAGGAGCTCGCCCGCGTCGCGCGTGCTCAGGCCG
>DATJNL010000494.1:0-2260 GCA_035508175.1 Myxococcales bacterium | reverse complement strand
GCTTCCCTCGCCAATTGCCTACGAAGCCGCCACCCAGGACAGCGCCGGGAATACTTACGTGCTGGGCGGCGAGATTCCCGGCGTCGAGGTCTCCGAGGCCGTCTGGGTGATCGATCCCACCTTCTCGTCGGTCGACACGAGTTTTCCACCGACGACCATCGGTCACTACGGCGGGGGAGCGACGATCCTCGGCAACACGCTCTATGCGATCGGCGGCGCCGGGAACGGCTTTGGAGGCCCCACGAAAGAGGTCGAGCAGACGGATCTGACGAATCCGGGCTGGAGCCACGTCCTCAGCCAGGACCTCAACCTGGCCCGCGAATACTTCGGCACCGTCACCGATGGCGCCGGGAACATCTACGTCATCGGCGGCCTGGGCGGCGGGGGGCAGGTCTACGGCGACATGGAAGTCTTCAATGCGACGACGGGCGCCTGGCAGCTCATGCCCTGAGGCTCGCACTTCCGACCATGCTACGATTCACGCCGTGACCTGCCTGTCGTTGGTCCCGCTGCTGGTGGCGCTCGCGGGTCCGCCGCCGCCCGCGGCAGCCGCCCAGCGCGCGCTCGAGCAGGGCATCCGCTATTTCGACAGCTTCGAGGACGGCCGGGCGTGGGCAGCCTTCCGGGCCCTGCTCCAGCGCTCGCCGCCGGGTCAGATCGCGGCCGAAGCGGATCTCTACCTCGGCTTCATCGCCCTCAACGCCTCGCAGCCGGACACGGCCAAGCTGGAGTTCCGCCGCGCGCTGGACGCGAATCCGGTCGTGGAGCTCCCGCCGGACACCTCGCCCAAGATCCGGCTGGCCTTCGAGGCGGTGCGGCACCAGGTGGAAGCCGAGCTGGACGCGGCGGTCGTGAGGCAATCGGCGGGGCCGGTAGCACCGGGAGGGGCCGCGCTCGTCACGAGCCCCGCGCCTGCCGAGGCGCTCATGGACGCCTGGGCCGAAGCCCCCCCAAAGGCCTCGCGGTCGCACGCCCTGGCCTGGACGCTGGTGGGCGTGGGCGCGGCGGCGGCCGTGGTGGCGGTGATCGGGGCCGTCGAGGTCGTGCAGTACGACCAGGCCAGCTCGTCGGTCGCGGCGGCCGAGACCGGGCCGGGCCCGCTGTCGCCCGGCCTCTCGTCCCTGGCCAGCCAGCAGTCGCAGGCGACGGCGTGGCGGGCCGCGGGCTTCGCGGCGCTCGGCGTGGCGGCCGCCTGCATCCCTGCGGTGATCCTCGCGTGGTGAGGCCGATCCCCATGCTGTGGCTCCTCTCGGCCGGCGCGCTCCTGGCGGGCTGTCCCGTGTTCGCGCTCCCGCCGAACTGCGCGAACGGCGAGGCGTGCCCGGCGGCCATGCTCTGCGGCAGCGACGGCTACTGCCACACGGGGAGCTCGACCGGTGGCACGGCCGTCACGTCGGCGAGCTCCAGCTCCTCGGGCAGCAGCACTGGGAGCGCCGCGGGCGGCAGCTCGACCGGCGGCTCGAGCACGGGAGCGGCCTCGAGCGGCGGTTCCACCGGCGGCGCCTCGAGCGGCGGAGGTTCCTCGACCGGTGGTTCGACCGGCGGCGCGGTCTGCTATTGCCCGACGTGCTCGGCCGTTGACGGCGGCATCCCGCTCGGTCCGTCGGACGGCGGCCTGACGCCTCGCTACGGCCTCGCCGCCGTGTACCTCGACGGCCTGGTCTTCGCCATCGGCGGCGTGGACTCCTGTGGCGTCCCCACGCCGGTCATCGGATTCTATGACACCAGCAATCCGGGGGGCTGGCAGCCGACATCGACCAGCCACCTCGACCTGCCCGACCTGCCGACGACCGCGCCGGTGGGCTTGAGCTTCGTCTCGGCCGCCGGCGTTACCGTCAGTGAGAATGGATCCTCCTCGTACGGCCTCGTGGTCATGGGCGGCGAGTTTCCGGGAGCCCTCTCCAACAGCGCCGTCGCCTTCTCGTTCGGAGACGACACCTGGCTGTTGGAAGGGCCCCTACCCGAGCCCCTCTACGCGGGGGCCGCGGTGCTGAATCCCTCGAACCCGCAGTGCCTCGAGCTGCTCGGGGGTCTCACGAACCCGGACGGGGGACAAGCTTCGCCTACGGCCGCGATCGAAACGCTCTGCAACCCCTTCAACGGGCAGGGCGTGGTGAGCGGGGTGCCGTGGTCCACCTCGACGCTCGCGCTTCCCTCGCCAATTGCCTACGAAGCCGCCACCCAGGACAGCGCCGGGAATACTTACGTGCTGGGCGGCGAGATTCCCGGCGTCGAGGTCTCCGAGGCCGTCTGGGTGATC
>DATJNL010000493.1:0-18395 GCA_035508175.1 Myxococcales bacterium | reverse complement strand
CGCCACCGTGGCCGCATCCTCCCCGCCAGTCATCGAGAGCGTCACCAACACCCTCGCCTGCCTCGCGCCGTCCAACGGCCTCTTCGTGCGCTACGATCTCGGCAACCAGATCACCGTGCAGGTCTCCGATGCCTGCGACCCGAGCCCCGTGGTCCAGATCGTGTCGGTGACCGACGATGGCGCCGCGGGCGGCAGCGACGTGTCCGTCGGCCAGACGGCGTTCTGCGTGCGTTCGGAGAGCGACGGGTCGGCCACGCGCACCTACACGGTCGGCTTGCAGGCGACGGACGCGCAGGGGCTCAGCTCGGCCGTGGTGACGACCACGATCGAGGTGCCGGCGGACGCGTCGAGCGGCAGCGGCAGCTCCACGTCGAGCGGCAGCGGAGGCTCGGCCGCGAACGGCGGCGTCTCTTCGGGGGCGACCTGCGGTCATGGAGGCCAGAGCGGCGCCGGTGACGACGGCAGCGGTGGCGACAACGGAGGTTGGGGCACCCAGGACGTCAACGGCGGCCACGGCGGCTTCGGCAACAACGGAGGCCGCGGCGGCGACGACGACAGCGGCGGGGATTCGGGCGGCAGCGCCTGCGGGAACGGCAACGGCGGCAGCGGCAGCACCGCCTGCGCAAGCGGCAACGGCGGCGACGGCAGCACCGCTTGCGGCAATGGCAATGGAGGCCGCTCGGACGGCGACGACAACGGCGGCTGCGGCAAAGGCAACGGTGGGGAGGGCCCCGGCACGACGGGAACGAGCGCGAGCTCTTCGGGCTCGACGTCGGGCGGCTCCGGCAGCGGAGGGACGTGCGCGGTCCTGCCGGCCTCGGACTTCATCCCCGCCGGCGATCCCCGGTGCGTCTTCACCGCCGACGCGGGCAGCTCCACCGATGCCGGCGCTCCGAGCCAGGGCGCCGGGGGCGCTTCTGGAGAGGACGCCGGGTACGCCTCGCCGACGCCCGACGCCGGCGTGCATGTTGGCGGTGGCACCACGGGTGGCGGCTCCGCCGGCGTCGCAGGTTCACCTCCGGGTGGACACCACGGCGGCGGTTGCTCGACGACCGGCGGACCCGGCTCGTTGCTCCTCCTGGCTGCAGCGGCTGCGTTCCTGCGGCGACGCCGCCCCGGTCGCTGAGCAGGGCGAAGGCGCGTCTTTTGCTGGATCGGTGGTGCCCCGGGTACAATCGCGGCATCGAGATGCGCGTGCGCTCCGCCTGGGTGGGTCTTCCGTTCGTTCTCGCCGCCTGCGCCACCGCGCAGAGGCCCGCGGCCCAGCCCGTCTCCAGTGCCCCGCCTCGCCCGGTTGCCACGCCTTCCGCGCCGCCACAGGCCTCGCCTTCACCGGGCTCGGGCATCCGCTTCTTCGTCGATCCGCCCGACGCGGAGGTGCTCGTCAACGGCCGCGATCTGGGGTCGGTGGCTCGCCTGGGCGCCGACGGGTCGCTTCGCCTCACCCCGGGCATCTACCGCGTGACGCTGCGTCACCCGGGCTTCGAGACATGGCGGGCCGAGGTGGCCGTGCGCGGTGCGTTCGAACGGATCCAGGTCCAGCTGGTGAAGCAGACGCCCTGACATGAGCGCCTCGCCCGACAGCCTCTCGCCCACGCCGAGCCCGGCGACCCAGCTCGCCCTCAGCAAGGGGCTGGGCCGCTACGCGCTGCTCGGCAAGCTCGCCGAGGGCGGCATGGCCGAGGTCTACCTGGCGCGGCAGCACGGCCCCAAGGGCTTCGCCAAGACCGTCGTCATCAAGAAGATCCGCTCGGTGATCAGCGGCGACCAGCACTTCGTTCGCATGTTCCTGAACGAGGCGCGGCTCGCCGCCCTGATCAACCACCCGAACGTCGTGTCGATCTACGAGCTGGGCGAGGAGCCGGAGACCGGCAGCTACTACCTCGTGATGGAGTACATCGACGGCTGCACCGCGCGGACGCTGGTGGACGAGCTGACGCACCGGGGTCGCCGGCTCCCGGCGAACGTCGCGGTGCGCATCGTCGCCGACGCGTGTGCCGGGCTCGACTTCGCCCACAACCTGCAGGACGAGGAGGGCCGCCCGCTCAACATCGTGCACCGCGACATCTCGCTCGAGAACATCCTCGTCGCGTACAGCGGCCTGGTGAAGGTGGTGGACTTCGGGCTCGCCAAGGCGACCATGGACGACGGCCGGACGCCGACGGGGCAGCTCAAGGGCAAGTTCGGCTACCTGGCCCCCGAGCTCCTGCGCGGCAAGCCAGCCGATCGGCGGACCGACGTCTGGGCGCTCGGCGTGGTGCTTTACCGGCTGCTCTCCGCGCGCAAGCCGTTCCCCGGCGAGATCGAGGGGCAGATCGTCAACGAGATCCTCTTCCTGGAGCCCTCCCTCGAATCCTGCCCCGAGGACCTGCGCCCCATCCTGGCGCGGGCCCTCGCCAAGGATCCCGCCCAGCGCTACCAGACCGCCGCCGACTTCCAGCGGGACCTCGAGAGCTGGCTCGCGCGCTCCGGCCTGATGATCGTCACGTCCTCCATCTCGGTCTTCGTGAAGACCATCTTTCCCGAGAGCCACCGCGATCGCGTCACGGCGCGCGCGCTCCTCGCGACCGACAGCGGCTGGGAGGGATCGGCCACCTGGATCAGCAAGAACTTCCGGAAGACCGCGTGGATCCTGGCCGCGATCGGGACCGTGCTGGTCTCGGTCGCGGCCGACGTCTTCTGGCTGCGCCCGACCGCGCTCCGCCGGGCGGCCGCCGCCCAGCTGGCGGTCGTCGATGCGCGCATGGACGAGGGCCGGCTCGTGGGCCCCGGGGGCGACGAGGCGCTCGATCACCTGCTGCTGGCGCGCAGGCTCGCCGGCGACACGCCCGCGGTCGCGGCGCACGCGGAGTCGCTCGCCGACGTGCTGGTGCGCCTCGCCCATGACGCCGAGACCCACGGGGAGAAGGCCGAGGTGGCCGCGAAGCTCGAGGCGGCCCTGCTCGCGGATCCGACGCGCACCGAGCTCCGCAAGGAGATTCGAGAAGTCGAGACGGAAGCGCGCCTGCCCGTGCCGGACACCCTGCCGCGGCCCGTCACGCCATGAGTCTCGCCCGCTGCATCGTCGCTGCCGCGGTGTGCCTTCCCGGCCCCCTGGCGGTCGCCAGCTCGCTCTCGCTCGATCGCGGGCCCCTCGTGCTCGGCGAGACCGGGCCGGTGGGCGTGACCATCCGCGCGCCGGAAGGGCCCGGCGAGGAAGACCGCCCGCTGCGGCTGTCGGTCAACGTGGGCAGCTTCGGCGAGATCTCTCGAGTCGGTCCCGGCGTGTATCGGACGATTTACTCACCCCCGCCCACGCGCTTCCCCCAGGTGGCGCTGGTGGCCGTCTGGCGCGAGACCGGTCCGGACGCTCCCATCGACTTCCTGTCGGTACCCCTCTACGGCGCCACGCGGGTTCCCGTGCGCGTGCAGGCCGGTGCCGAGGTGCGGGCGACCGTGGGCCCCGAGCAGTTCGGTCCCTTCGTGGCCGGCGCGGGCGGCCGCCTCAGCCTGCCCTTGAAGGTGCCTCCCGGCGTCCACGAGGCGACGCTCTCCGTGCGCGAGCGCGGCGGGGCGGTCCGCCAGCGCGCGCTGCCCATCCAGGTGCCGCCGTACGACCGCCTCACCGCGGCGCTCGTGCCACACGCCGTCGTCGCCGACGGCGCCTCGCGCGTGCGGCTGGTCGTCTACTACGAAGGCGAGGCCGGGACACTCTCCCCGCGGGACATTCACGTCCGCGCGTCGCGCGGCGAGGCGGTGCTCGAGAGGGCGGAGAGCAAGCGCTTCGTCTACGGCTACGTACCGCCGGCCGGTTGCACGGACCGATCGATCGACTTCACCGTGTCGGTGGGCTCCGATCGAGCGGCCGTCGCGCGGGCGTCGGTCACGCTTGGGCTGCCGCCGCCTGCGCGGCTGGTGCTCCGGCCGCCTGCTCAACCGGTGATCGCGGACGGGCACTCGACCGCCGCCGTGCGCGTGCTCGCCCTCGACGAGGGCGGCCTCGGACTTCCGCTCGAGGGTCTGGAGGTCACGGCCAACGGCGTGCGTTTGCCGCCGCTGCGCTACGTGGGCGACGGAGTCCATGAGACGATGTTCACGGCGCCCGCGGACTACCCCCCAGGTGGCCTCGTCGAGCTGGTGGCGACGGCCCCGGGCCCGCCGTCCTTGCAGGCCACCGCGCGCTACCAGCTCCTGCCGGGCCGCCGGCCCAGGACCGTGGTGGCGAGCGTGTCGCCGAGCCCGGTGCCGGCCGACTCCTCGACATCCGCCACGGTGCGCTTCGTGGTGCGAGACGAGGCCGGCCAGCCGCTCGCCGGCGCCCACCTGGTCGCCATCGCGCGGGACGGTACGGTCGGCAAGCTCGAGGACGAGGGCGGGGGCAGCTACGTCGCGTCGTACACGCCGCCGGCGAGCCTGCCAGCGCAGGGCGAGGAGCTGCGCATCGAGGGCACCGCCGAGGGCTTCGAGGAGTCGCTGCCGTTGCCGCTGCGCGCGAAGCCCGGCCACCTGCTCCTGGGCGTCCGGGCCGCCTTCAGCTACAGCTTCGCCGATCTGTATGGCCCGCGCGTGGGGCTCGACGCCTTCGTGCCCATCCGGCTGGGCAGCCAGTACTTCGGCGTCGGCGTCTCGGCGCTCTTCGGCATGGCCGGGCTGAGCGTGAGCGACCCGGTCAGCGGCCTCACCGCCCGCTCGCAGGCCGACTTCGTGCCGCTCGCGCTGCGGCTCGGCTACGAGCTGTACGCCGGGCGGCGGCTGTCGCTGTGGGCCGGCCTCGGCGGCGTCGCGACCTGGGCGCAATTCTCCACCGCGCCGGCCGGCGCGCCCGCTGAAACCCAGAACCAGTGGGGCTTCGGCGGTCAGGTCTTCTTTGGCCTCGCCTACGCGCTCGGCCCGGGCCAGTTCTTCGCGGATCTCTCTTACAGCTACGAGCCCGTCCAGTCGTCGTCGACGTTCGCGACCTTCAACCTCGACGCGGGCGGCCTCGCCCTCGAAGCCGGGTATCGCTTTGCGCTCCTGTAGCCGCCTCGCGCCCTGGCTCGCGCTCGCGGGCCTCGCCTGCCAGAACCGCCTGGCTTCGGCGCCGGCGCCGATGGCCATCTCCCCGAGTGAGGTCTACCAGAACCAGATGGTGCAGGTGCGCATCACCGGCCAGGGCTTCGTGCCGTACGCGAGGACCGATTTCTTGTCGCACGCGCAGAGCAGCCTCGATGCGACGTTTCAGGCGTGGCTCGGGAGCACCCCGCTCGTGGGCGTGGCGCTGCAGACCGACGGCAGCCTGCTCGCGACCGTGCCGCCGGGGCTCACGCCCGGCACGTACGATCTCACCGTGCTGGGCCCGGGGCAGGGCAGCGCCGCCCAGCGCACGGGCACCCTCCCGGCGGCATTCCTCGTGCTGAGCGGGCAGCTCTGCGACGCCGGCGCCTCGTGCCTCGTCTGCGGCGGGCTGACTCCAACGCAATGCGGGGATCACTGCGTCGACGTGGCGACCGATCCCCAGAACTGCGGTGGCTGCGGTCAGGCGTGCCAGCCGGGCCAGTTCTGCTCGGGTGGCGAGTGCGGCCCGAGCTGCGCCAGCCCGTACACGACCTGCGTCGACGGCGGCTTCTGCGCCGACACGCTCGTCGATCCCTCGAACTGCGGGGGTTGCGGCGCGCTCTGCCCGCCGGCGCTGCCCCTCTGCTCCGGCGGCAGCTGCAGCGCGAGCTGCCTGCCTCCGTACGGCCAGTGTGGCGCTGGCCCGTCGGCCTTCTGCGCCGATTTCGGCAGCGACCCGACGAACTGCGGCGGCTGCGGCGTCACGTGCGAGAAGGGCGCGCAGTGCATCGCGGGGCTCTGCGCGCCGGCGTGCGCCGGAGCGGTGGGCACCCTGTGCGGCACGGTGTGCGTGGACATCCTCACGGACGATCAGAACTGCGGCGGGTGCCAGGGCGATGGCGGCGTCGCCTGCCCGGGCGGGCAGAACTGCACCGGCGGTTCTTGTTCTTGCCCGGCGGCAAAGCCGGACCCGTGCGGCTCCGCCGACGGCGGACTGGAGAGCGCCTTCTGCACCGACGTCGCCGTGGATCCGGCGAACTGCGGCGCCTGCGGGGCCCGCTGCGGGCCGGGGCAGCTGTGCGACGACGGCGGCTGCGGCTGCCCGCCACCGCAGACACCCTGTGGCGCGACGTGCACCGATGTCTCGCAGGATCCGGCGAACTGCGGCGCGTGCGGCAAGGTCTGCGATCCCGACCTGGACTGCTGCGGCGGCAAGTGCACCGATACCTTGACCGATACCGGCAACTGCCTCGCCTGCGGCCACGCCTGCGCCGAGGGCCAGTACTGCGATGCGACGGCAGGCTGCGCGGTCCTGCCGCCCCAGTGCCTCGACGGCGGCGCCACGCCGCTGGACGGCGACGCCCGCTTCTACCAGGACCAGGGTTGCTCCAGCTCGGCGCCATGCCTGGATGCAGGCCCCTCCGGCTGCAACCAGGACGTCCAGCTCGACCCTTGCTATGCACGGCCGGGCTGGTTCTACTTCGCGAGCGACGCCGGTCACGATCAGCTCTACCGCGGCCTGCCAGACGGCGGCGGCCTCCCGGCGGGCTCGTGTGGCACGCTCGAGAGCGGCTGGCTCGCGGCGCCGCAAGGCGACACGCCTGTCGGCGTGCCCACGCAGGGCGTGGTCTGCTTCTCGGCGTACAACGCCACCGTCATCGATCCGTGCTTCTACGGCGTGGTGGTCGAGATCCTGAACTGCGGCACCCCGGGCGCGCCGCGCTACGTGTACCAGCTCCCGGATTTTCCCGGCTACTGTGCGGGCGCAGGCATCTGTAGCGGCAGCTTCGGCTCCGAGATCGGGGCATATTGCACGCGATGAGGTTCTGCGCCGCCGTAGCCCTCGCCGGTGTGCTCGCTTCGTGTCGCTGTGGCGCCAAGCCCGCCGCCGAGGCGCCACGGCCGCCTCTCGCAACCTGCGCCAAGGCTACGGGCGACGTGCAGGTGCGGCGCGCCGGCCAGCCCTTCTTCGAGGTGCTGGCCGCTGGCTCGACGCTGCACGCGGGCGACTGGGTGCGCACGGGCGAGCGTTCCTTCGCGCGGCTCGCGTTCCTCTCGGGCGGCGAGCTCGAGCTGTGGGCGAAGTCGGCGGTGGTCGTGGACCTCGTCCCGGCCGCAGACGCCGGTCAGGCCGCGGGCACCGAGGTGGCGCTCAAGGACGGCGAGGTGGAAGGGACACTCGCGGGCGGCCCGGGCCTCGCGCCGCTCGTCTTCCGGGCGAAGGACGGCACCGCCCTGCGCCTCGCCGCGTTGCCGGGCGCGCCGTTGCAGTACCGCGTCGCCGCGCGCGGCCAGGCGGTCGACGTGGCGGTGCTGCGCGGCGAGGCCTCCCTCGTGGTCGGCGGCATCCAGCGCGTCCTGCACGAAGGGCACCTGAGCCAGGTGCTCGGCGGCCAGAGCTCAGAGCCGGTGGCGCTGATCGAGTTCCCCGAGAGCATCGAGCCAGGCATCGACGCCCGCTTCCAGTTCCGCCCCGACATGGCCATCCGCATCCAGTGGACGAAGGTGCCGGGCGCTTCGGGCTATCGGCTGGAGGTGGCCCACGACCTCTCGTTCCGCGACGTGGAGCTGAGCCTCGACAGCGACTCCACCGAGCTGACGTTCACCCCCTCGAAGCCGGGCTTCTACGCCTGGCGCGTGGCCTCCCGCGACGCCGAGCATCGTCTCGGCGAGTATGGCTTCGCCCGCCGCATCTTCTGCGAGGCCGAGGTGCCGAAGGACCTGCTGCTCGCGCCGGCGGACGGTGCGGTCATTCCGACCTCGGAGCCCACCGTCTCGGTCGACTTCTCGTGGCAGTCCTCGGCGGAGGCCACGCGCTACCGGCTGGTCGTCTCTCGCGCGCCGGACCTGCTGGCCCGGCCGCTCTTCGACCTGCCCGTCACCGACCAGCGCTACCGGCTCGATCACGTGCCGCCCGGAAGCTACGAGTGGGGCGTCTACCTCGACGGCGCGCCGCCGAGGCCGCTGTTCCTGCAGCCGCGGCGCTTCACGGTGAAGCGCGTGGCCGCCGCCCGCCTCGAGACCGTCAAGTCGATCGATCAGTGGGGGCGCTAGCCGGCTAGGGACAGGCCGTCGGGGCCGGGCTCGGCGGGATCGGCGTCTGGTTGAAGTCGAAGGCGCCGAGCAGCGAGCCCGCCGCGGCGTCGCGGGCCGCCGGGCTCTGGGCGTTGAGCATGCCCACCGCGCCCGGGCCGCCGAAGACCTCCTCGATGAGCCGGATCAGGCTTGCCTGCTCGCTGAGGCCGTGGAAGACGCCGTTCTTGACCCAGGGCGAGACGATGATCGCGGGGAGGCGGAAGCCGAGGCCGTACGGCTGGCCCGCGTTGCAGCCGTACTGCACGGGCGGCGCCACGTGGTCATAGAAGCCGCCGAAGTCGTCCCAGGTGACGATGATGGCGGTGTTCGCGTAGTAGGGGCTGTTGATGATCTGATCCACGTACCCGACCACCCAGGTGTCGTTGGCGCACATCGAGAGGGGCGGGTGGCCGCTGTAGATGTCCTGGTTCACCAGCCACGACACGGTGGGCAGGTTCCCAGCGTCCAGGTCGGTGGAGAACTCGGAGTAGGGCACCACGTTGCCCCAGTTCGGCCCGTAGCGGACCGGGTTCACCGCGTCGAACATGCTCCAGACGATGCTGCCGAAGCCGAAGGAGACGCCGGTGCCGTAGAACTTCCAGGTCGCGCCGGCGGGCAGCACGTCCGGCCCGCTCGGGATGTCGAAGCACGGGGCGACGCTCGCCACGGTGCAGCCACCGTTCGCGAGCGTGTCGACCACCACGTTGGGCGCCTCGTCGCAGCCCCAGAGGATCTGCGTGAGGCCGAGCGTCGGGTCGTAGGGGTTCCCGATGGCCCAGCCGGCCTGCGCCGCCACCGTGAACATGTGGCCGGGGAAGCTCGGTCCCAGCATCGACGAGTGGAAGTGATCGGCGAGCGCGTAGCTCGAGGCGAGCGCCCAGTAGCCGGGGATCTGCGATTGCGAGTACTGGCACCAGCTCAGGCCGTCGCCCGTGTCGTTGGCGGCCCAGCCGTCCATCCCGCCGTCGTCCCAGTCCGTGAGCGCGCAGCCGTGCGCGTGGCAGAGGTCATGGGACAGCGAGTCCGGGCACTGCGGCGCCTGGACCATGCCGCCGTCGGGCCCCTTGTACGTCGAGGCCGTGTCCGCGCCCGGGAAGCCCGAGAACAGGTTGTCGAGCGTGTGGTTCTCGTTGACGATGAAGACGAGGTGCTCGATCTTTCCGGGCGGCACCGTCCCACCGGTGGTGCCCCCGCTGCTCGAGCCGCCCGACCCACCGGTGCTGCTCACGCCGCCCGTGCCGCCGGTCCCACTCGCGCTGGAGCTGCCCGTGGTGCTCTCGCCGCCCGGTCCGCCCGTGGTGCTCCGGCCCCCGGTGCTGCCGGCCCCGCCGGAGCTGCTTGCGGCCCCCGTGCTGCTCGAGCCCCCGGTGCCAGCGTCCGGCAGCGGAACGCCGGCGTCGTTGCCGGTCGAGACGAGCTGGTTGTTGCATGAAAGTAACACGGCGCAGAACAGACCGGGGGTGAGGACCTTACAGAGCGGAGAGATCATGGGAGTCTGTGGCTATTCGCAGTAGCCGAAGTACGGATCGCAGGGATTCGGGTCAGACGTTGGGTCGCAGTACGACCCGAAGCTGTAGCATTGGCAGTCCGGATCGCTGGAGCAGTCGCAAGCGTTCGAGTAGCAGGAGAGGCCATGCTGGCAGGCTGGCGCTCCTTGCAGCTCACCGGTCGGATCACAGCCCTGGAAGCAGAGTGAGCCGCTGCTCGCGGTCTCGCCGCAGAAATCACCGACCGTGCATTGATCCGCCGCGGGGGTCGAATACGTCGGGCTGAAGTTGCATCCGGAGAACTCGGCGGAGGAGCCGCCCGCGAAGCAGATGCCGTAGGGGTTGCCCTGGTCGTCCGAATAAACGTTGCAGGTCCCCGTCTCGCTGCTGCCAGTGTCGTTCCCTCCTGCGCACGCGCCCCAGGGGTTCGTGCTGCAGTAGTTCGGGTAGCAGGACGTCACGGGAAGTGTCGTGTCGCAGATCTCGTAGGTCTGGCACTGCTGGAACGAGCTGCACGGTTGCAGGCAGAAGCTGCTGCCATTCGAGTTCACGCAGTTGAGCGGGCACGAGCAGTCGGCGTTCGTCGTGCAGTTGTCGTACTCCTGACCCGATCCACCGCAGCCGGCGCTGCTCCCCGAGGTCGTGCCCGCGGTGGCGCTCCCGGTGGTCGAACCGCCGGAGCTGGTCGTCGTGGTGTTGCCCGCCGAGCCGCCGGTGGTGGTGCCGCCGCCCGTGGAGCTCCCGCCGGTCGTGGTGCCGGCCGAAGCGGTGCCCGCGGAGGTCCCCGTGGTGGTCCCGGCGGAAGCGGTGCCCGTCGACCCGTTGCCGGCGCTGCCGTTCCCCGCGGTCCCGTTCCCGGCCGACCCGTTGCCGGCGGTGGTGCCCGGGTTCTCGCAGTGCCCGTTGGCCTCGCAGATCTGGCCGGTGGCGCAGGTCTGCGGCTGCACGTTGCAGTTCGCGATGCACGTGCCCGTGGCGCTGCACACCAGCGCTCCGAGGTTCCCGCACTGCTCGTCGCTAGCGACCGACGGCGGATTCGACGGCGTGCACGTCGCGGCCGCGCCCGTGCTGCTCCCGCCGGTGCTCGCGCCGCCCGAGGTTCCGTGCCCGCCCGTCGTGCCCGCGCTCCCGGAGCTGCCGCCGCCGGAAGGGCTCCCGCTCGCGCCGAGCCCCAGGTTGTCCGCGGTGCACGTGCCCGAGACGCAGGTGCCCGTGCAGCAATCCTGGTCGGTGTTGCAAGCAATGCCGAGCCCCGCCTGCGCGCTCTCGGGCACGCAGGTCGAGCAGTCCGGCGAGATGTCGCAGCCCACGGGGCAGGTGGAGTTGCAGCCGGCGGCGGGCCCGCAGGCCGGCGCCAACGCGAGCGCTGCGGCGGTTGCGACGAGACTGCAGAGCGCGACCTTCATACGTTGGAACCTCGGCTCGTCAATGGCGGGACAGGCTACAACGGAGCCCTGTCCAGCGCCACGGGCGAGGTGGGAGGCTCCCCTACATCGGACGCCTTCCGCGTCTCGAACGCAAGCGGCCGACGTCGCCGGTTGACACCTGGCCCAGGAGTGCCCTAACTGACCCCGCCTCGAAGCGAACCCGAGAGGAGGGACCGTGGCCGACCCCGACAAGCCGATCGTCGTGAAGCGCGAGTGCGACCGCTTCCGCCCCATCTACTACGCCGCAGCCTCCGGCGACTTCAACCCGATCCACATCGACAAGGAGATGGCGCAGATGGCCGGGCTTCCCGGCAACATCCTGCACGGCATGTGCACCATGGCCTGGGCGGTGGAGGCGGCCATCGACGCGCTGGGCGGCGACCCCGGCGACTTGAAGCGCATCAAGGTCCGCTTCAGCAAGCCGGTCAAGATCGACGACACGGTCACGTTCACCACCAAGGTAGACCGCGCCGCGAAGCGCGTCGAGCTCTCGGCCGTGAACCAGGACGGCGAGGACGTGCTCAAGAACGCCGTCGCCGAGGGGCGCTGAGCCATGCCCATCGATCCCAAGTTCGTGGGCCGCACTTACGGGCCGTACAGCTACCGCGTGGGCCTCGAGAAGATCCGCGAGTTCGCGGTGGCCACCTCCACGCTGCCCTTGCCCTACGAGCTGGCGCGCCAGAGCCCCGAGCTCCTGCGCGCGGTGTACCACGACGAGGCCGCGGGCAAGGCCTCGCGCCACGGCTCGGTCATCGCCCCGCCGACCTTCTGCGTGAACTTCGCCATCGCGCCCTTCCTGCGCGCGGTGCTCGACCCCGAGCTCTCGGTGAACGTGGCGATGCTCCTGCACGGCGAGCAGGAGTTCGAGTTCCACCGGCCGGTGCGCCCCGACGACGTCATCACCACCACCGGCAAGATCGAGCAGATCTACGAGAAGGCCAGCAAGGACTTCCTCATCGTCGCCACCGAGTCGAAGAACCAGAAGGGCGAGCCCGTGGTCCGGGCCGTGTGGACGGCCGTCGTCCGGCAGTGAAGCAGCCGGGCTTCCTCCGTGTCGTCTGGCGCGTCGGCGTGCAGCTCGCCAAGGGCAACGCCTTTGGCCTGGCCACGCAGCTCGCCTACAACTTCTTCTTCGCGCTCTTCCCTTTTCTCATCTGCCTCGTGGCGCTGGCGTCGTTCCTGCCCATCCACGGCCTGCTGCACCGCTTCCTCGACGGCATCCGCGGCTTCCTGCCCGCGAACGCCTACGACCTGGTGGCGAAGCAGCTCACCTCGGCGCTGGGCCACCGGCATGGCGCTCTCCTCACGGCGGGCCTCGCCATCGCCCTCTGGTCCGCCTCGAGCGGCATCACCGCGCTCATGTCGGGGCTCAACGAGGCGTTCGGCGTGCGCGAGACGCGGCCCTTCTGGCGCGTGCGCGGCCTCGCGATGGCGATCACCGTGGCGGGGGGCACCGCGGTCCTCGTGATCCTGTCGGTCCTGGTGCTCGGCGGGCGGTTGGGGCACTGGCTGGCGAGAGCCATCGGCGCGCCCGCGCTCGAGTCGGTGCTCTGGAGCGTGCTGCGCTGGCCCGTGACGGCGCTGTTCGTGATGACCGCGCTGGCCTCCGTCTACCGCGTGTGCCCGAACGTGAAGCGCCGCTTCCGCCTGATCACGCCCGGCACCGTGGCCGGCACGCTCCTGTGGCTCGCCTCCGCGGTGGGCTTCTCGTTCTACGTGAACAACTTCGGCAACTACAACGCGATGTACGGCTCCATCGCCACCGTGATCGTGCTCCTCACCTGGTTCTACGTGAGCGGCCTGGTGCTCATCCTGGGCGGGCAGATCGACGCGGTGGTCGAGGGCCACGTGGTGGCCCGGCGGTAGTCTCGCGGCCTTGCCTGCCGGCGCGAGAGCGGGCACGGTGTGGCCGATGGATCTCGTGTGCCCTTACTGCGGCGAGCCGGCCGAGGTGGACGTCGATCCCGGGGCTCCCGGGGCGCAGCAGTTCGTGCAAGACTGCGCCGTGTGCTGCCGGCCGTGGCAGGTGCGCGTCGAGCCCGGCGACGACGGCGAGCCGATCGTGACGCTTTCGCGGGAGGACGAATGACGATGCAGTACCGGCCGCTCGGCCAGAGCGACATGAAGATCTCCGAGATCGCCCTCGGCTCGTGGCTCACCTACGGGGGCGGCATCGAGCGCCGGCAGGCCGAGGCCTGCGTGCGGCGTGCGCTGGAGCTGGGCGTCAACTTCCTCGACACGGCCAACGTCTACGGCGGGGGCGCCGCCGAGCGCTTCCTCGGCGAGGTGCTGAAGGGCATCGACCGCAAGCGCTACTTCATCGCCACGAAGCTCTACTTCCCGATGTCGCCCACCGATCGCGGCCTCTCGCGCGCGCAGATCCACAAGCAGATCGACGCCTCGCTCGGCCGGCTCGGGCTCGACTACGTGGATCTCTACCAGTGCCACCGCTACGACGACGAGACGCCGCTCGCCGAAACGATGCAGGCGCTCACCGAGGTCGTGAAGGCCGGCAAGGCGCGCTACGTGGGCTTCAGCGAGTGGCGCCCGGCGCAGATCCAGGCCGCGCTCGACATGAAGGGCGTCGTGCGTTTCGTCTCCAGCCAGCCGCAGTACTCGATGCTCTGGCGCGAGCCCGAGGCCGAGGTGTTCCCGCTGTGCGCGAAGAACGGCATCTGCCAGATCGTCTGGTCGCCGCTCGCGCAAGGCGTGCTCACCGGCAAGTACCGGGCCGGCCAGCCCGCGCCCGCCGGCTCGCGCGCCGCCAGCGACACGATGGGCGGCTTCCTGCGCGGCGGCCCGATGCGCGACGAGGTGCTGCGCGCCGTGCAGCAGCTCGTGCCCGTGGCCGAAGCCGCCGGCCTCACGCTGCCGCAGCTCGCGCTCGCGTGGGTGCTGCGCCAGCCGAACGTGGCCGCCGCGATCGTGGGCGCGACCAGCCCCGAGCAGGTGGAGGCGAACGTGAAGGCCTCCGGCGTGACGCTGTCGCCAGAGACCCTCGCGGCGTGCGACCGCGCCCTCGGCGGGCTGCGACGCTGATCCGGTCCGAATCTGCTAGGCTGCCCGCGAGGAGCGCATCCATGAGCCTGTCCCGGCTGAGCCTGTTCTATCTGGTGAGCTACCTCGTGGGCGCGGGCGTCGGGCTGCTGGCCGCGCCGCGCTTGGTGTTCGTGCTCCTCGGCTCCACGCAGGCCGACGCCTACGGCGTGATCGTCCCGCGCATGGTGGGCGCGCTCGCCCTCGCGCTCGGGACGTTCGTGATCCAGATCATCCGCTGGAAGCTCACGCAGTTCTACCCGACGCTCGTCGCCGTGCGCGTGTTCCTGGTGGCCGTGTGGGCCTGGCTCTTCGCGCTCACCCGCGATCCGTTCTTCGTGGTCCTCGGGGCCATCGTGGCCTTCGGCGCGCTGCTCACCGCCGCGGGCCTGGTGCTCGATCGGCGAGCGCGGCCGGTGGCCGACCGCGCTCGGGCGGCGTGAGGACCGCGATGACGCTCTACGCCCTCAAGCTGGGCCCCATCGAGACCGAAGCCGAGGCGCCGTGCTTCGCCTACCTCGGCTTCGCGGAGGACCTGGCGCTGCCGCCCGAGATGGCCGAGCGCGACGCCGAGGGCCTGCGCCGCCTGGCCGAGCGGCACGGGGACGGCCGGGAGCTTCGGTGCGAGCCGAGGCTCGCGCGCGCCGGCAAGAAGCTCGGCTTCACCGCCGGTCCCATGCCCGACTGGATCCGCGTGGGCCGGGCCTTCATCGCCTACGGCATCGGGCTCGGCCCCTACGGCCGGTTCCTCGAGGACAAGGCGCCCATCGCCGCCCTCCTCGCGGCGACCGGCGAGTTCATGCGGGGCGCGCCCTGGCGCTGGTGGTCCGATTCCGATGCGCTCAGCGTGTCGGTGATGGGGAGCGAGGGCCGGCACTACGAAGGCTGCCTCATGGGCGCCGGCGGGCAACAGTACGGCCTGGCCCTCTACGAGAAGGCGGGCGCCGTCCGCCGCATCATCGAGCGCATGGATGCCGACGATTTCGCCGGCGCCAGGCAGGAGCCGTGCCTCAGCGTGACGCTCAACTTCGAGCCGGCGTGGGCCGCGAAGGCCGCCGATGACGCATACGGCTGCAAAGGTCTGCCGCTGCCCATGAAGCTCGCGGGCGGCCAAGCCGTGAAGCTCGACGCCTTGTCGCTCACCGTGCTGACCGCCGCGCTGCACGCGATGGCGAAGCTGCGACCCGGCAATCTGATGGAGACGGCCGAGCAGGCCGTGCCGAAGGGCGGCCGCGTCCGCCTCACCGTGGAGGCCGCGGCCCCACACAGACGACCCTCGTGGTCAGCGAGCCCATGACAGACCCACTCACCCTCGACCCGCAGCGTACCGCCGTCCTGTGCATGGACTACCAGGCGTCCATCGTCGCGAGATTTGCCGGTGACGCCGACGCGATGTTGAAGCGCGCAGCCTCCGTCCTCGCCGCGGCCCGAGAGGCGAGGGCGATGGTCGGCTACGTGGTCGTCGGCTTTCGGCCCGGCTTTCCCGAGGTGAGCCCTCGCAACAAGAGCTTCTCCGCCATCCAGCAGAGTGCGGCGCTGTTCGCCGGCGA
Source organism: Myxococcales bacterium (assembly GCA_035508175.1). Lineage (GTDB taxonomy): Bacteria > Myxococcota > Myxococcia > Myxococcales > JAKAPL01 > DATJNL01. The sequence continues at coordinate 2,807 of DATJNL010000493.1, read as the reverse complement.
CGGCGGCCGGATTCATCCGGTGGTAGCGCCCCGGGATGGAGACATCGTCGTGACCAAGCACCGCGTGAGCGCGTTCGCGGGAACGGATCTGGAGATGCTCCTGCGCGCCCGGGACATCGACACCCTGCTGCTGTTCGGCATCGCCACCAGCGGGGTCGTGCTCTCGACCGTGCGCCACGCCGCCGACGCCGACTACCGGCTCGTGGTCGTCAGCGATTGCTGCGCGGACGCCGCCGCCGACGTCCACGCTTGCCTGGTGGAAAAGGTGTTTCCGCGGCAGGCCACGGTGGTGACCGCCGCGGAAGCCCTCCAAGCCTTGGGGGCGCGGGTCTAGGCCAGCGCGCGCTGCAGGATGTCCGCGGCCTCGTCCAGCTGCGCGGGCTCCACGAGCAGCGCCGGGGCGAAGCGGACGACCCTCTCGCCGGCGGCGTTGACGATCATGCCGAGCTCGCGGCAGCGGGCGATCACGGGCGCGGCCTCCTTGTCCAGCTCGACGCCCCACAGCAGGCCGCGGCCGCGGATCTCCACGAGGCGGCCCGACAGGCGCCGCTTCACCTCGTGCAGCCGGCCCGCGAGGTACTCGCCGGAATGGCGGCAGCTCTCGAGCAGGTTGTCGCGCTCGATGATGTCCAGGACCGCGCACGCCGCGGCGCAGGCGACGGCGTTGCCGCCGAAGGTGGACGCATGGGTGCCGGGCGTGAGCGCTTCGCCCACCTTCTCCGAGGCCACCATGGCGCCGACGGGCAGGCCGTTGCCGAGCGCCTTCGCGAGCGTCATCACGTCGGGCGTCACGCCCTCGTGCTCGTAGGCCCAGAGCGACCCGGTGCGACCCATGCCGGTCTGCACCTCGTCGGCGAGCCAGAGCGCGCCGGCCGCGTCACAGACCTTGCGCAGCTCGGCGAGGTAGCCCTTGGGAGCCATGCGCACGCCGCCCTCGCCCTGGATGGCCTCGATGAGCACGGCGGCCGTCTGGGAGCCCACCGCCTGGCGCAGGGCCGCGGGGTCGCCGTGCGGCACGAAGACGAAGCCCGGGGGCAGGGGACCGATGCCCTGGTGGTACTTGGGCTGGCCGGTGGCGGCGAGCGCGCCGAGCGTGCGGCCGTGGAAGGAGCCGTGCGCGCAGACGATCTCGACGCGCTCCGGGTGGCCGGCGGCGAAGTGGAAGCGGCGCGCCAGCTTGATGGCCGCCTCGTTGGCTTCGGTGCCGCTGTTGCAGAAGAAGACGCGCTTGCCGAAGGAGAGCCGCGTGAGCCGCTCGGCCAGCGCGAGCGAGGGCAGGTTGTAGACGCCGTTCGAGGTGTGCCAGATCAGGTCGAGCTGCGCGCGCACCGCGGCCTTCACCTCGGGGTGGCAGTGCCCGAGCGCGCAGGTGGCGATGCCGCCGAGCATGTCGAGGTAGCGCCGGCCGTCCGCGTCCCACACGTAGAGCCCCTCGCCGCGCGCGAGCGCGATGGGCTGCTGCTTGTAGTTCGGCGTGAGGAAGCGGTGGCCAGCCGCGACGGCGTCGGCGTTGGTCATAGGATGTACCGGCTGAGGTCTTCGTCCTTGACGAGCGGCTCGAGCTGCGTGCGCACGTAGGCCGCGTCGATCGTCAGCCTCTTCTCCTTTCGCTCGTCGGCGTCGAAGGAGACCTCGTCGAGCAGCCGCTCCATCACGGTGTGCAGCCGCCGCGCGCCGATGTTCTCGGTGCGGTCGTTGATGGCCTGCGCGAGCCGCGCGATCTCCTCGACCGCGTCGGGGCGGAAGGTGGCCTCGATGCCCTCGGTCGCCAGCAGCGCCACGTACTGGCGCACGAGCGCGTTCTTGGGCTCGGTCAAGATGCGCACGAAGTCGGCGCCGGTGAGCGAGTCCATCTCCACGCGAATCGGGAAGCGCCCCTGCAGCTCGGGGATCAGGTCGGACGGCCGCGAGACGTGAAAGGCGCCGGAGGCGATGAAGAGCACGTGGTCGGTGCGCACCGGGCCGTGCTTGGTGTTCACGGTGGAGCCCTCGACGATGGGCAGGATGTCGCGCTGGACGCCCTCGCGCGAGACGTCCGGCCCGCCCGCGCCCTCCTTGCCCGCGATCTTGTCGATCTCGTCGATGAAGACGATGCCCGCCTCCTCGGCGCGGCGGATGGCCTCGCGCGAGACCTTGTCCATGTCGATGAGCTTGCCGGCCTCCTCCTGCCGGAGCAGCTCGAGCGCCTCGGGGACCTTCACGCGGCGGCGCTTCGTCTTGCGGCCGAAGGGCGTCCCGCCGAGCATCTCGCCGAGGTTCAGCCCCATCTCCTCCATGCCCGCGCCGCTGAAGACCTGCACGAAGGGGCTCGTGCCCCGCTCGGGAAGGTCGAGCTCGACCTCGCGATCGTCGAGCGTGCCCGCGTGGAGCATGGCGCGCATCTTCTCGCGGCTCTCGCTCGCGGGGCCGGGCTGGCTCTGGAAGCCGGGGCCGGAGGGGGCGGGGAACAGCGCGTCGATGAGGCGCTCCTCCGCGAGCTCGCGGGCGCGCGGCTGCACCCGCGCCATCTCCTCCTCGCGCACGAGCTGCACCGAGACGGCGGCGAGGTCGCGGATCATCGAATCCACGTCGCGGCCCACGTAGCCGACCTCGGTGAACTTGCTGGCCTCGACCTTCACGAAGGGCGCCTGGGCCAGCTTGGCCAGGCGCCGCGCGATCTCGGTCTTTCCCACCCCCGTGGGACCGATGAGAATGATGTTCTTGGGCGTGATCTCGTCTCGCAGCGCGGGGTCGACGTTCTGGCGCCGCCAGCGGTTGCGCAGCGCGATGGCCACCGCCCGCTTGGCGGCCTGCTGGCCGACGATGAA
>DATJNL010000492.1:0-2941 GCA_035508175.1 Myxococcales bacterium | reverse complement strand
CCCGCCCGCGGCGGCGGCGCTGTTCCGCCCCACTGGACTCGCGAGCCGAAGCGGTCTAAGTCGCGGACCGCGAGGTGTGTCATGGCCGATCTTCCCGTGCAGCTGCAGAACCTCATCGGCGGCGAGTGGGTGCCCGCCCGGTCCGGCAAGACGCAGAAGACCGTCTGCCCGGCCGACACGCGCGTGCACGTCGCGAACGCGCCGATCTCCGGCGAGGTCGACGTCGCCGCGGCGGTGGCCTGGGCGCGCAAGGCCCAGCCGGCCTGGGCGCGCACGCCCATCCCGCAGCGGGGCGTGGTGCTCGGCAAGGCCGCGCAGCTGCTCGCCGAGCGCAAGGAAGAGGTCGCGCGCGCCATGACGGTCGAGGAGGGCAAGACGCTCGCCGAGAGCCGCGGCGAGGTGGACAAGGCCGTACGCGTGCTCGAGTTCAACGCCGCCGAGAGCCGCCGCCCCATCGGCGAGGTCATCCCCTCCGAGATCCCCGGCACCTTCTGCTACACCACGCGCACGCCGGTGGGGCTCGTGGCCGCCATCTGCCCCTGGAACTTCCCGGTGTGCATCCCGGTGTGGAAGCTCGCCCCGGCGCTGCTCGCGGGCAACGCGGTGATCTTCAAGCCCGCCACGCTGACGCCCTGGACCGGCGCGCTGGTGGCCCGCGTCTTCGCCGACGCCGGCCTGCCCCCAGGCGTGCTCGCGTTCATCACCGGCCCCGGCGGCGCGCTCGGCCAGGCGCTGGTGGATCACCCGGCCATCGCCGCGCTCAGCTTCACCGGCAGCAACGAGGTGGGCGGCCGGCTCTACGCCGACGGCGCGCGCGCCGGCAAGAAGGTCCAGTGCGAGATGGGCGGCAAGAACGCCCTCGTGGTTCTCGACGACGCCGACCTCGAGCTGGCCGCGCAGGCGACGGTGTCGGGCGCGTTCGGCTCGACCGGCCAGCGCTGCACCGCCACCTCGCGCGCGGTGGTCGACAAGAAGGTCGTCGAGCCCTTCACGCGCCGCGTGCTGGAGCTGGCGAAGGCGCTCAGCGTGGGCGACGGCCTGCACCCCGAGACGCGCATGGGCCCCTCGGTGGACGAGCGGCAGATGAAGACGGTCCTCGAAGGCATCGCCAAGGGCAAGAAGGAGGGCGCCAAGCTCCTGTGCGGCGGCGAGCGGCTCACCGGCCCCGCGCACGCGAACGGCTTCTTCGTCGCCCCCACCGTGTTCGGCGGGGTCACGGCCTCGATGTCGCTCGCGCAGGAAGAGCTCTTCGGGCCGGTGCTCGCCATCCTCGAGGCCGCCGGCGACGCGGAGGCGCTCGAGCTCGCGAACTCGACCCGCTACGGCCTCACGGCGTCCGTGTACACGCGCGACCTCTCGCGCGCGCAGGCCTTCGCCGACGGGCTCGAGGCGGGCATGATCCACGTGAACAACCCCACCGTGGGCGGCGAGGCGCAGCTCCCCTTCGGCGGCGTGAAGGCCACCGGCGTGGGCGCGCGCGAGATGGGCCGCTCGGCCTGGGAGTTCTACAGCGAGATGAAGACGGTCTACGTGGACACCACGGGCCGCCCGCGCACCGGCAATCTCTACTGAACGTCCAGCTGGACGGCCGCGCGGGTTGCGCGGGCGCGTGCCTTCTGGGAAACTACCGTCGCCGGGGTTTACGGGAGGTCACATGCGCAAGTCCGAGGCGCTCTTCGTCGCCGCATTCTTACTGACGTCGCTCGCACGCTGCTCGTGCCAGTCGAGCGCCACCGGCTCGTGCGCCAATGGCGCCTCCTGCCCCGCGGGCAGCGAGTGCAACGAGACCGACTTCCTCTGCTTCCCCATCGACGCGGGCGGCACGAGCGGCGGGGTGACCTGTCCCGGCGGCGAGTGCCTCACGGGCAATTGCCCCTCGGGCTACAGCTGCAACTCGAGCTTCTGCTGCGAGCCGGTGAACGGCGTCTCCGGCACGGTCATCGGCTCCTGCCTGGGCGGCGCCTCGTGCCCCGCCGGCGCCAACTGCCAGTCCGGCCTTTGCGTGCTGCCCACGGGGGCCACGAGCGGCGGTAGCGCCGGCACCATCGAGGGCAGCTGCGCGACCAGCTCGACCTGTCCCACCGGCCAGTCTTGCGTCGACTCCGTGTGCCTCGCGTACGGCGGCGGCCAGGGAGGCGGCACCGTGTACGGCGCCTGCCCCTCGGGCACGACCTGCCCCTCCGGCAGCAGCTGCGTGAACGGCCTGTGCGTGGGCAACTCGGGCGCCGGCTCCACCTCCGGCGGCAGCGCGGGCGGCGGCGGCAACGTCGTCGGCACCTGCGTGGGCATCGTGAGCTGCCCCACCGGCTCCACCTGCGTGGACGAGCTGTGCGTCGAGTCGTCCGGGGGCGGGAGCGGCGGAGGCGGCGGCACGCTGGAGGGCACCTGCAACGACGGCGCAGGCTGCCCGTCCGGCAGCACCTGCGTCGACGACGTGTGCTACTCGAACGCCACCGGCGGCAGCAACGGCGGCGGGGGCGGCGGCACGGTGGTGGGCGCGTGCGTCGACGGAGCCACTTGCCCGGCCAACTCCACCTGCGAGGGCCAGGTCTGCATCCTCACGCCGGGCGCCTCGAGCGGCGGGAGCGGCACCGGCACGATCGTGGGCAACTGCGAGAACGGCGCGAGCTGCCCCAGCGGCACGACCTGCATCGACCAGGTGTGCCTGCAGTACGGCTCCTCGGGCGGCGGCGGCACGGTCTACGGCGACTGCCCGAACGGCTCCGGCTGCCCCTCGGGCACCGTGTGCGTGAACGAGCTGTGCGTCGGCGGGTCCAACGGCGGCACCGTGGTCGGCCCGTGCAGCGGCGGCAACTGCCCCACGGGCGAGACCTGCACCGACCAGCTGTGCCTCGCCCCGGACGGCGGCAGCACCGGCGGCGGCACCGTGGTGGGCGTGTGCAACGGCGGCGCCTGCCCGCAGCAGAGCACGTGCGTGAAC
>DATJNL010000491.1:0-35930 GCA_035508175.1 Myxococcales bacterium | reverse complement strand
GGGGTGCTCCTGCGCGGCCGGCCGCTCCATCGGTCGTTGCTGCTGCTCCATCGGCCGCGCCTCCGCCGGGCGCTCTTCTTCCGGGCGCGTCTGGGCCGGTGCCCGTTCCATTGGCCGCTCCTGGGGGTGTTGCTCCCCGGGCGGCTCGGCCGCGTGGTACGTGCTGTAGGTGCCGCCCCCTTCCGAGGAACGATTGTTCAGGGGTCGGTTCTCCGGCCTCGCCCCACCCCCGGCGTGCGCCGCCGGCGCCGCGTGGACCGTCTGCTTCACGAACGGGTGGGATGCGCTCGCACCCGCCGCGTAATGGACGCCACGCGTGTTCGCGGGCGGCATCGCGCGGCGCGAGAGCTCCTTCATGGCGACGGGGTGGATGGAGCGACCGGTGGCACGCTCGATGTCGTGCGGCGGCGGACCGGCGTGCGTCGGCACGACGGCCCGGCCATGCTCGTAGCGAATGGAGGCAATGACCGGCGCCCTCCGCTCGTACGCGATGGCGCGATCTCCCCGAATCAGGTGGGCGCCCCAGCGCCGCTCCATCATGTAGCGCGGCTCGCAAAACACGTAGTGAACGTGCTCCACCTCGCCCCCGGGCCCGATGGGCGCCCAGCCGACGATCCCATCGCCGTAGCGCCAGCTGACCCACGCCGGGGCCCAGACGCGTCCCGGCACCCAGCACCACCCGCCGGCTGCCCAGATCCAGTTGCCGTAGTGAAACGGCGCCCAGCCCCACGGGTAGTCGGAGCTCCACACCCAACCGGCATCGCTGTAGACCCAGTGGCCGTGCGTGTAGGGGACGAAGTCCGGCCCGACCACCGCCGGCGAGGGCTGCCAGACGGTCCCGTAGGGAGGCACGTCGATCCAGTTGCCGTAGGGCGCGAGGACCTGCTGGAAGGCGTCGGGATCCATCTCGGGACCGAGCGGCGTCTCCACGTCGACCGGCTGCGCTTCCGGCGGAGAGGGCTCGGCCGAGGGGGGTGGCGCGCCGTAGCCTTCGGCCTGTTGTGGCGGAGCACCGTAGCCTTGAGCAACCGGCGGCGGCCCGGCGCCGCCACTGCAAAGCTGGAAGGGCGCGTAGCTCGGCGGGTGGCCCGCGTACGCCCCCACGTCGATCCATCCCGGCTGCTGCCGGCCATCCTGCAGGAGCGAGAACTGCGCACACGGCGCGGCCTGCTGCCAGTCGAAGCCGTTCTCGCCGCCCTGCAGGCCGATGTTGTACTGGATCAGGCGCCAGCTCACCGACAGGGGGGTTCCAGGGACGACAGGCACCACGCCGCGGATGCCGCTCGGCGAGTCGACCCAACCGCTGAACTGGTGAAACTGGCCCTCGGTGGTCACGCGCAGGTGCCAGCCACCGGCGTCGTGCCAGACGTAGGTGTGCGCGAGCGCCCAAGGGTGCTCGCCCGGGGGGTGTCCCTCGGGCATGATCTGGGCGAGGGCGGCCGCCGGCCAACCGACCGCGGTACCGAGGGCAACGGCGGCGGCGACGAGACGCGAACGCATCATCGACTCTCCCCGAAAGGCGCGTCAGGCGCCCGGTTTGTCCTTCACCTTGAGGCGTCCCTCGTTCTCCTTGAGGAACGCGCGGATCTCGTCGGCCATGTCCAGGAGCTTGAGCCACTGCTCCTTGTAGAGGGTCACCGGAAAGCGGCCGAGGCCGTAGACCGACACGCCGCCCTTCTCGCTCACCTTGAGCGATCCGGGTCGGTCGGACCGCTTCTTCAGCGCCTCGTTCTCGGCCTTGAGCCGAGCCAGCTCCGCCTCCATCGCCTCGTCCGCCATGTGCTCCTCCGGTCGCTTCGACGCCGTTCACCGCCCGATGTTCGAATCACTGCCGAACAGACCCCGAACCACCGAGGCGATCGCCATCTGCGTCGCGATCCGTTCGTCCATGAATCTCGCGAGCGCCGCCCGGAACCAGCCCGCAGTGGCATACCTCCGATCGGGGTCGCGGCTCAAGGCGCTCATCACCACCTGTGACAGCTCCTCGGGCACCTCCGACCGCAGCTGGTGGGGGGATGGGGGGTCGGTCTCCCGCACGGCGCGCCCCACCTCCTCGATGGTCTGGCCGGCGAACGGCCGACGGTTCGTGAGGAGCCCGTAAAGGATGACCGCGGCCGCCCAGAGGTCGGTGGCCGGCGTCGGGGACATCCCCTCGAACGCCTCGGGGGGCAGGTAGTACGGCTTGCCCCAGATGCCGTCGGTGTGGGGTTCGACCGAGCGGACGCGCGCGATGCCGAAGTCGCCGAGCTTGATCTCGCCGTTGCGCGAGACGAACACGTTCCCGGGTGTCACGTCGCAGTGCACGATGCCGAGCGGGTCGCCGCCCGGCGAGCACGCCTCGTGCGCGTACTCGAGGGCGAGCAACAGCGTCGACACCACGTACAGCGCGAAGTCCACCGGCAGGTGGATGCCCTTGGCCTGGCAGCGCTCCATGATGGCGGCGAGGTCGCGCCCGTCGATGTGCTCCATCGCGATGAAATAGCCACCGGCCATCTCCCCGGCCTCCAGCACCTCCACGATGTTCGGGTGGTGGAGCAGGATCGAGACGTCGGCCTCGGTCAGGAAGCGGTCGATGGCCTGCGGGTTCGTCGCCATCTCGGCGAGCAGCCGCTTGATGGCCACGATGCGCCCCGCCCAGGGGCCGGCGACGGCGGTGGCGCGGTAGACCTCGCACATGCCGCCGCGGCCGATGCGCGCCTCGAGCCGGTAGCGCCCGAGCGGCCGGCCCGAAGGACCGGCGGTCTCCTTCGTGGGCTCGGTCATGGATCCCCGAGCAGCTCCCGGAAAGCGGCTTCTCCCCGCAGCGAGGCGAGGTCGTCGTCGCGCGCCATCGTGTCCGCGGCCACGTAGCCGTTGCGGCGCGCGATGCGCAGGTAACGCAGCGCGAGCTTCTTCTTGCCGAGCAGCGCGTACACGCAGGCCATGTTGTAGTAGCCGTCGCCGATGGTGGGGTCGGCCTGGATGGAGCGCTTGTAATAGCGCAGCGCGTTCGCGAGGTCGTTGCGCGCGCGGTAGCTGGCGCCGATGCCGTTGTAGCCTTCGGCGTACGTGGGGTCGATCTTCACCGCCTCGAGGAAGCGGCCGCGGGCCTTCTCGAAGCGGCCCTCGTCGAGGTAGGCGGCGCCGTCCCGGGCGAGCTCGTGGGCCCGGGCGCGGAGCGCGGGGTCGGGGTTGGGCCGCACGTGAACTCTCACCCGCATCTCGATCAGATCCCGCGTTCCCGGTGAGGGCGGTCCGGCCGTGACGCCCGGTCGAACGGGCACCGAGACGACCGTCCCTTCCGAGCGCTCGCGCACCGCCACGAAGGCGCTCGGCGTGGCCACCGCGGGCCGGCAGCCCTTCGGCAAGGTCAGCGCGCCGGAGAGCTTCTGCCCGTCGGGCGCCACGAGCAGCAGCGCCGGCACCCAATCGCTGGCCTTGCCGCACCCGGAGAGACAGAGCAGGAGCTGCCCGCTGAGGCTGTCCTCGAGCACGTCCGCCTTGAAGACCGCGTCGCCCCGCGGCAGCGCACAGCCGCGCTCCGCGCGCGAGAGCGTCCCCAGGACGGAGTCACCGTTCTGCACGAGCGCAAGCGTGCCCACCGGCGTGGCCCAGGCTCCGCCCAGGCCGTCGGCGCGGGCACCCCCCGCGGCTAGCATGGCGAGCAGCGCAAGCGAGAGGCGAGCGGGAGGCACGGCCTTCAAGCGTACCATGGCGACGCCCGGTACGACTTGAGCAGCGCGCGCAGCGCGACCTTGAGCAGCGCGGTCGCCGGCACCGCGACGAGCACCCCGACGAAGCCGAAGACCGCGCCGAAGGAGAGGATCGCCACGACCACGCCCGCCGCCGGCAGCCCGACGCGGTTGCCCACGAGCCGCGGCGTGAGGAAGGCGCTGTCGAAGAGCGACAGGCAGCCGTAGCAGAGCGCGATCTTGAGGAGGATCGCCGGACCCTCCCAGTGCAGGAGGGCGAGCATGAGCGAGAGCGAGAGGCCCGAGATGAGGCCCACGTAGGGGATGAGGTTCCCGAACCCGGTCACGACGCCCACGAGCAGCGACAGGTGCACGCCCGCGATGCCCAGCGCGACGCTGTAGAGGACCGACAGGAGGGCGCCCACGGTCAGCTGCCCGCGGACGAAGCCCGCCATCACGCCGTCGACCTCGGCCACGTGCGCGAGCACCACCTCGCGGTGGCGCGTCGGCACCAGCTCACCCAGCGCCCCCAGCAGGCGGTGGTAGTCGCGCAGCAGGTAGAAGGCGACGAGCGGCGCGACCAGCGCGCCGGTGAGCACCGAGACCGCCTTGCCGGTCGAGGCCAGCGCGATCTCCCAGAGGCCGGAGAGCGCGGGCAGGAGCTTGTCGGCCACGTCGGCGGTGCGACTCGTCAGGAGCGAGAGCACGCTGCCGAAGCGGCTCGAGATGGGCACGTTGCCGAGGAACCGCGGCAGACCCTGCTTCGAGAGTGCGCGCAGCTCTCCCGGCACGAGCGCGGCTTCGGCGCCGAGCGCCGGCAGCACGAAGGCAAGGAAGGTGACCGCGCCGGCGAGCAGCACCAGCCCGATGGCGACGCTCGCGACCGTGCGCGAGAGCCCTCGCCGCTCGAGCCGCGTGACCAGCGGGTCCAGCGTGTAGGCCGCAGCGGCACCGAGAAGCACGGGGATCGCCACCGCGCGCAGCAGCACGGTGAGCGCGACCACCACTGCGGTGAGCCCGATGAGCGACGCTCCGAAGAGCAGATCGCCGCGGCCGGCCGGTGTGGCAGCCGCCGGCTTCACCTCGGGCGGCGGCAACGGGAGCTGCGAGGGTGTCCCCACGACAGCGCACCCTAGCACGATCCGCGGGCGCGGAGGCGGCACCCAAGAGCGGTACCGCTGCGAATCGTACGCTCACGAGCCCCGCCGGGGCGCGCCAGCGCGGGCGGCTGACGGAGTGGCGTGGCGTGCGTGGGGAACGGAGAGGACCCCTCACCTCAGACCTCTTGGCAGGGGAGAGGGAGCATGGACCGCTCGCAAGGCACGCCGAGGCGCGTAGCGCCGGCGGCCACCTGCGAGGAGACTCCCCGGGACGGGGGAGATGTCGTGCCGCCCTTATCGGCCGCCGGCGCCGTCGTCGCGCTGCTCGTTCCAGGCGACCCAGCGGTCCTTCGCCTCCGACTCCGCCGTGAAGCTCTCGGGCTCGCCCAGCTCGCCGGCCGCGGACACGTGCACCTGCATCATCCTGGCCACGAGCTTCTCGTAGGTGTGCTTGTCGACCTCGGTCGGTCCGGCGACTTCCTGCCGCGTGCTCGCGTGGGCCATCATCGGCAGGCGGTTGGCCGCCGCGACGGCCACCGCGCCGGCGTACACGCGCACGAGCACCGAGCGGTCGTGGTGGGCGTCGACGCGGAAGGTCGTCCCGCGCACGCCGGCCACGGCGTTGTCGGTCTCGACGTCGAAGTGGCTCTCGCCGCCGAGCGTAGAGGCCACTTTCGCCCACAGCTTGCCGAGCAGCAGCTTCGCGCTGAACTTCTTCGCGCCGTCGCTCGAGAGCTCCGCCTCGCGCAAGGTCAGCTTCGACGACGGTCCGAGGCGCACGACGCTCCGGTCGGCGAGCGTCAGCTCCAGCCGCGAGGCCGTGCCCGTCGCCACCTCGTCGCCCGCCGCGACCGAGCCGCCCATCGCGAGCGCGCTCGTCTGCCCCGCGTGCGTCCGGCGCGCGCTGCCGGTCAGGAAGCTCACCGTGGCCGCCCCCTCGGCGAGCGCCGTACCCGAGAGGAGCGCGCTGCCGAGCAGCGCCAGAAGCTTGGGGCTCATGTCGTCACCTCATTGGCTCGCGAACAGCGGCGTGAGACTCACGTCGAGCGTCTGCCGCCCGCCGTCGGAGGAAAACGCCTGCACCTCGACCGGGTCGTAGCCCTTGCGGCGGAAGACGACCCGGTGCGCGCCCGGCGTGAGCGCCAGCAGGCGGCTGCGGCCGTCGAAGTCCGAGGCCAGGCCGCGCTCGACGCCGTCCACGAAGACCTCGGCGTCGGCGGGCGCGCAGCGCACGAGCGTGTTGCCCGCGCGCGCGTTGAGCAGCACGGCCTCCACGGGATCGTCCGAGGCGACGCGCGGCGGCGTCCCCGCGTGCGCGCAGGCCGCGAGCGCGAGGGCGGCCAAGCTAGCGCGCCAGCTGGACGTCCAGCTCATTGCCGCTCACGTGGCGGACGTTGATCGCCAGCCCGCCCTTGATGGTCTTCCCGTCGATCTGGTCCGCCAGCATCTGCGGGTCGCCGAGCACGTCGACCATCAGCGCGGCCTCGCTGCCGTCGTAGGTCTCCTCGCGCACCGCGCGCACGCCGCGCACCGACGAGCTGAGCACCGCCTCGAAGCTCTTCAGCGTCCGGTGGTTCGGCAGCCCGGTGACCTTCATGCTGATCGAGGCCGTGCCGTTCGTGTCCTGTCCCCAGCGCGCCAGGATCTCCTGCTGCATCTGCAGCGCCGCCTTCTTCGCGGCCATGCGCAGCGCCTTGATGCCGGCGTTCTCCGCGCTCGCGTCGAGCGTGGTGATGTCGCCCACGGTCATGTTGACGGTGTCGAGGATCGCCCCGTTGTCGCAGTTCACCGCGCGCAGGGAGAGGTTCGCGTGCGCCGCGAACATGCCCGGCGCCATGTCGCTCTGCCCGGGGCTCTGCGCCACGACGCTGCCCACGATGGCGAGGTCGGCGGAGGCGAGCTTGCCGAACTCGATGGCGTCCTGGTTGGTGAGCTCGGTCACCACCGGCCGGTTCACCTTGAGCTTGCCGTCGAGCACCTGGTGGTCGACGAAGTTCCAGCCGTACTTCTGCAGCGCCGCGATGAAGCTGTTCTCGAAGGTGCCGATGTCCATGGACACCATGCCGCCCTGCGCCTGCTTCTGCCCCTTCGCCCACCACGCGAACGGCTCGGTGGTGCCCACGTTCTGCTCGGCGATGAGCAGCACGGTGCGCGGCTTGTTCTTCCGCTCGAGCAACGCCCGCACGGCCTCGAGGTCCTTGTCGAGCTGCGCGGTGCCCACCTCGGCGCGGACCGTGACCGTCGCCGAGCCGTCCGCGACGCTGGGCTTGCCCACGTACTCCCACTTGCGCACGTAGCCGGCGCTGTGGGCGTAGATGCGGTCGCTCACGAGGATGGAGCCGTCGGTGAGCGTGTCGCTCGACACCAGCGTGCCGGCGACCTTCGAGACGGCGTCGCGCAGCGCGGCCTCCTTGGCCTGCTCGATGGCGGCGCCCTCGTCGCCGTTGACGACCGCGGCCTCGCCCTGGGCCTCGACGGTCTGCACCGCGGGCGGGGGATCGGCCGCCAGCGCGGCGGCGAGGAGCACGAAAGACAGGTGGGCAGTCATGGCTTTCCTTTCGACCCTTCAGTCGATGACGATGATGACCTTGCCCTCGGACAGGAAGCCGAGGTTCGCGTGGCCGTCCTCGAGCTTCTGCGCGTCCTGGTCGGAGATGACGAGGTCGGTGCCCTTGGTCGCGACGGCCTTCACGAGCAGCGGGTGGCTGCCCACGCGCGCGCTCTGGCTGGCGGCGGTGAGATCCTTGAGGTAGCCCGCGATGCCGTTCTGCTTGAGCGCGTCGACCTGCACGAAGCCGGGCCCGTAGACCACCTTGCCCTCGGGGTCGAGCAGGCGCGGCGCCAGGGCCGGCGTCACGGCCAGCCCCTTGGCGACGACCACCAGGCCGGAGCCGATGTCGGTGCCGCCCTGCGACACGGCGGCCGTGGGATCCTTGGGGATGAGCAGCTCGGCCACCTTGCCGTCGAGCGGCATCCGCACCTCGAGCTCCACGCCGCCGTCGGAGAAGTAGTGGCGCGCGACCACGGTGAAGTTGCGCAAGACACCCTCGACCTCGGCCTTGAGCGTGGCGTCGCCCGCCATGCGGTCGCCCGCGGTCTGCCCCTCGGAGACCTTCACGCCCTTGAGCGTCTCGAGCAGGTTGCGGAAGGCGTCGAGCTGCGCCGCGCGCTCGGCGCCGATGCGCGCCGCCGCCGGGTTCGGCGCGTTCAGGTCCGGCGCGCCCTGCCCGGTGGCCGTGATGGTCCGCTTCTCCCAGTCGATGGTGGCGCTCGGCATCGACAGCGCCGCCGGCGCGACACACCACAGGAGCGCTCCCAACCCCACTAGCCACGGTCTCATAGGCAAACCCTCTTGGATCAAGGCCACGGGCCGGACGAAAGCGCCCGGACGCCGCGGGACATGATGGGAAGTCTACTCTCCGTTGAGCTGGACTGGCAATCCGTCAACTGACGGAGGGACGGGGCCTGGGAAAAAAGGGGCCCGGGAGGGAGGTTTCATCCTCCGATCCCGGGCCCCACGAGCCGCTTGACGGCCTACGCGGCGCCGTTGCCGGAGGAACCCGCCGGGGTCCCGCCGGCGCTACCGCCCGACGTGCCCGACTTCACCGCGGACGCGGGCGAGACCTGGCCGGTGAACTTCACCTTGGCCTTCTCGACCTTGCCCTGGGTGTTGCGGAGCGCGCGGGTTTCGCTGCTCTTGACCAGGGCGGCGGACTTCGTCGCCACCGTGGCCTTCTTCTTCACCGACCCGTCCTTGACGCCGAAGTCCTTCAGGAGCGGGCTGCCGCGGCCGAACTGCACGATCAACGCGTCCTTCAGGTTCGCCAGGAACTGACGTGCCTGCGGAAGCATCGCCGACAGGGACAGCCGCTGCTGCTTCACCACGGCCTCCGCGTCGCCGATCGCGGTGAAGGCGTCCAGCACCGGTTGCAGGATCCCCAGGATCTGCGCCTGGGTCACCTGCCCGCCGGCCATCGGCAGAGACGACGTGGGCGGGATGTCTTTCTGGACCCCGCTCACCATCTGCTGGACGGTCTTCTGGAACCCCGTGGGCGGCTTGGTCACCGTCGTCGGGCCCATCCCGACGCCGGCCGCACCGCTCGTGGTTCCGCCCGTCGGCGCCGAAACGCTCACCGACGGGTTGCTGATCGTTGCCGTTCCGGAGGCGCTCGCGCTCCCGGACGTGCTGCTCTTGCTGGTGGCCATGTGGCCTCCTTCTACGTGGCCCCGCGGAAGCCCATCCCCCGCGGGGTGCTGCACCTGCACCGGCCCGGGTCCTCCGGACCGGATCTCGTCCCTCAAAAAAGCCCCCATGGGCACGGAGGGCGAAAAGCGTGACATGAGGACTGCGCTTTTTTGCCAACCAACTGAAATCACTCAGGGCGACCGCGGCGTGAGCGGCCTTCGGGCCAGCGCGGGGCGCGTGCCGCAGGGAACGGGGCTCGACACGGCCGGATCGGGGCTCGACACGGCCGGAGCAGGCCGCGTTCCGGGGGAATTTGGCTCGACACGCCCGGAACGGGCCTCGTTCCGGCCGGAACTTGCCCCGACACGCACGGAACGGGCCTCGTTCCGCCGGAATCTGCTCCGACACGTGCGGAACGGACCTCGTTCCGGCCGGAACTTGCCCCGACACGCGCGGAACGGGTCTCGCGCCGCCCGGCGCGACCGGAAAGCCGACCCCCCGTCGCGTCTTCGCCCCCACGGCGACGCGCGTTCGCCCCTACTTTCGCGGCGTTCGCCCTGGCACGGGCGCTGCGAAGGACCTCCGGGCATGCGCGCCGCACCGCTCGCCCTGCTCGCCTCCCTCGCCGCCGCCGGCGCCGCCTGTGGGGGCGCGCCTTCCCTCGGGAGCGCCTACCTCGTGTACGTGCGCAACGCGCAGGGCTCGGTGGCCGCGGCCGTCGACGACCGGGGCGCGAAGGTGTGGGAGACGCACGACGACGCCTACGGCCTGCGCCTCGCCTCGAGCGGCACGCCCGTCCCGCGCGAGTTCCTCGACCAGCCGCTCGACGAGGAGACCGGCTTCTACCAGTTCCACTACCGCAGCTACGACCCGGCGACGGCGCAGTGGCTCTCGCCGGATCCGCTGCTCCAGGGTGACCCAGGCGCCTGCTCGAAGCAGCCGCAGCTCTGCAACCCCTACACGTACGCGGGCGACCGGCCCGGCCAGTGGGTCGATCGCGATGGCCAGGCCGTCGATCCGGACTTCGTCCTGCCCTCGGGCGAGCACGTCATCGCCATCACGATCGGCGTGTACGGCCCGGACCGCGCGAGGGGTGCACAAGCGCTCATCGACGGCTTCGATGCGTCGAACACCGTTCCCGGCAACCGGCGCATCCTGTACGACGTGCGAGTCTTCGACGATCGGAGCGCGATTCCCCCATCGTTCCACCGGGCGGAAGCCGACTTCAACGCAACTGATCCTCAGTCGAGCTACGATCACGCGACGAGCACCCTGAAACTGCGCGGAGACGTCGCCGCCGCGGACCGCGGCGCCTCGGTCGCGTGCCACGAGGCCTGCCACGCCGCCGGGGCCATCGACGGCTACATCGACATGTTGGTTCGGGGCCGATTGCAGAGCCAGAGCTCGGCGGGCGAGGAGAACAGCATCATGGGTGGCGCCCTGGGCCCCCAGCTCGTCCCCCAGGACATTGCGGCGATGCTCTACCAGAAGAACGAGTTCGGGTTGTCCTCGCTCAACATGGGCCTCACGCCGCCCACGCCGGAGAGCTGGTTCATCAAGGGCACCGCGCCGCCGACCTGGACTCCGCAGATCGCCCCGTGACCGCCGCGACCGGCGGGCCCCAGAAGCGCGGCGTGCGCGCGGCTACCGCGACGCGGTCGGCTTCGCCGCGTGGCCCTCGAGCCACTTGCCGAGCTCGCCCTGGTGCAGCGCCTTGAAACGCACGCACAGATCGATGCTCTCGAGCGCCTCGCGGCTGGGCCGGTCGCTGCCCTCGATCTTGTGCGCCGCGAAGAACGCCGCCGCGTCGGCGCGCGCGTCCGGCGTGCACAGGTAGCCCACCGAGGTGAAGTACGCCCACGCGAGCGACTGCGCGGTCGTGTGCGCGAGCACCGGCGCCCAGTTGGCCTTCACGAAGGCCCAGGTCGCCGCCGCGGCGTCGGGGTTCTCCTGCAGCGCGCCCAGGTAGCGCGCCTCGTCCTGCTTGCGGATGTCGCCCGACACGGCGAGCGCGAGGCTCTTCTGCACGAGCGCGGGCGCGCGGAACTCGGTCAGCGCGACCATGAAGTGGTCGTGGTCTTCCGGCGTCGCGGCGGCGTCCATGCGCGCGCGGTAGTCGTCCCAGAGCCGCGCGTCGCCGTGCTGCGCGGTGATCTCGAGCGCCGCGGAGACGAGCGTCGGGTCGAGCGCCTTCGGGTTCTGCTCCCACGCGGCGACTCGCTTCGAGGCCTCCGCCACCACGGCGGGATCCCGCGCGAGCGTGCCGAGCGCGTGGATGACGCGGGCGCGCAGCTGCCGGCGGTCGGGGTCCTCCTTGGGCTGCGGATCCCACTTCAGCTCGGCCATCGCCGGGCCGAAGATCGACGACACGTAGGCCGCGAAGGCGGGCCGGTCCTTCTCCTCGAGCAGGTAGTCCTGCAGCGCCTGGAGGTCGTGGTCGGCGCTGCCCGCGAGCGTGGCGTTGCGATCGGCGCCGAGGTCCGCGAGGATCTGCAGCTCGGGCGCGAGCTTGTCCACGCCCGCGCGCGCGAGCGCCCGCGCGTCGCCGAGGAGCGCGATCTTCTCCGGCGCGGTGAGGCTCTCCTCGGAGGCCGGCTGCCGCATGGGCGCGTCGAGCGCCTTCAGCTCGGAGGCGGCGTAGCGCACGCGGTAGAAGCCGCTCGCGTCGGAGTTGGCGTCGAGCCACTGGGGCCGGCCGTCGAGGGCGATCTTGGTGGTGCGACCGGTCATGAGCTGGCACTTGCCGCCGAGCTCCTTGCCGCCCTCCTTCACGCACACCGGGATCTGCCAGAGGGCATGGTCCTTCGTGGCCTCCTTCGGGTTGAGCCAGAAGCGCTGCTGCGTGAGCGTGAGCGAGCGGCCCGAGCGCTTCGCGGTGACGAGCGGGTAGCCCGGCTGCTCGAACCAGCTCTTCGCGATGTCGGCGACGGGCTGCTGGCTCGCCTTCGCGAGCGCGGCCCACAGGTCGGCCTCGGCGGCGTTGCCGCCCGCGTGCGCCGCGAGGTAGTCGTGCAGCCCGGTCTGCCAGACCTTGGGCGAGAGGAAGAGCTCGAGCATGCGCAGGCAGGCCTGGCCCTTCAGGTACGTGATGTCGTCGAAGGCCTCGTTGGCCTCCTCGGCGGTGGCCACCTCGAAGTGGATGGGGTGCGTGCTCGCGAGCGCGTCGTCGTAGAGCGGCCGCTCGCCGTCGGCGCGGAACACGTCCCAGATGTGCCAGTCGGGGCGCAGCGACGAGACGCTCTCGTTCTCCATGAGGCTGGCGAAGGCCTCGTTGAGCCACAGGTCGTCCCACCACTTCATGGTGACGAGGTCGCCGAACCACTGGTGCGCCATCTCGTGCGCCACCACGATCGCCACGAGCTTCTGGTTGTCGACGGAGCCGTTGGCGGCGTCGAGCAGCAGGTCGCGGTCGCGGAAGAAGATGGCGCCGGCGTTCTCCATGGCGCCGGCCTCGAAGTCGGGCACGGCCACGAGGTCGAGCTTGGCGTACGGGTACGGCAGGCCGAAGTAGCTCTCGTACCAGGGCAAGAGCTCGCTCGCGAACGAGAGCGCGAAGCCGGCGAGCCGCTCCTCGCCGGGCAGCGTGATCACGCGGATGGGCGTGTGCGCGGCGGTCTTGGTGACGCTCGGACCCACGAAGGAGAAGCGGCCCACGCCGAGCGCGACGAGGTAGCTCGAGATGGGGGGCGTCTTCGCGAAGTGGTAGACCCACGCCTGCGCCTTCATGTCCCAGTGCTCGTCGGTCTCGGGCGCGTTGGCGATGGCCTCGGTGCCCCGCGGCGAGAGCACCGTCACCTGGTAGGTGGCCTTGAAGGCGGGCTCGTCGAAGCAGGGGAAGGCGCGGCGCGCGTCGGTGGGCTCGAACTGCGTGAAGGCGTAAGGCGTGCCGTCCTTGGACTTCACGAGGTAGAAGCCGCGCAGGTCGTCGCGCAGCTTGGCCCGGAAGGCGATCGCCAGCATCGCCGGGCCGGCGGGGAGCGTCTGCGGCACGGCGAGCGAGACGGTCTCGCTCTCGGGGTGCGGCACGACGCGCGCGGGGAGCATGCCGGCGGCGGTCTGGATGCGCGCGTCCATGATGTCGAGGTCGACGGCGTGCAGCACCACCTCGGCCGCGGGCTTCGCGAGCCGCACGTCGATCTCCTCGGAGGCGGAGTAGACGCCCTGGGCGGGGACCACGTTGAAGGTGAGCCGGTACGCCGACGGCACCGCATCGCCGCTGAGGCGGTAGGCCTTCGGGTTGGGGCCTGGGACGTAGCCGGCGGAGATTCCCGCGGCCGGAGCGGCGGTCAGCGCGAGCAGGGCGAAAGTGTGAAACATGACAGCCTCCGTTGGATGAGGGCGGCGTACCCTACCAAGGCGCGCCCGCGCGGGCCACTGGCGTGCGCCCTCACCCTGGGAGGCTGTCTAGTTCCCGGCGCAGGTGACGATGGGCGTCGGGTTCTGCGTGAAGGCGGGCGGGCTCGTGCCCACCGGCTTCGCGGTGATGGTGAGGTAGGCGCCTCGCAGCGCGGCACCCGAGGGCGACACCGTCCCGCAGTTGGCGAACAGGACGGGGCTCTCGTCGTTGCAGCCGAGCGCGGTGCCCGTCCAGGTCGCGATCGCCGGGCTGCCGGTGGACGAGTTGCTCACCGACACCGTGAACTGGATGTCGTCGCCGCCGGAGGAGGACACCCCGGCGGCGGCGTAGGAGAGGCCCTCGTACTCGGTGAACTCGGGCCCGCTGCCCGAGCACGGCTCGTCGGTGACCGAAAAGGAACCGGTCGAGACCACGCCACCGTCGGCCTTGGGCGGCGCCGCGCAGGTGCCGGTGGCCACCGCGCTCGAGACGCCGATCGGGTTCGCGCCGGTGAAGCTCGTGACGATGGTCGCGGTGGTGGCGTTCGGCGGCGCGCCCGAGCCCCAGCTCCCGCTGCCGCAGCTCGCGAAGGTGACCGGCGAGGGGCAGCGCGACGCGGCGCCCGTCCAGCTGCCGACGTCGCTGCCGGCGGCGTCGTAGAGGGTCACCGCGAAGTCGGCGTCGGCGGTCGAGCTGGCCGCGGGGCTGGCGGCGTAGCTGAAGCCGGTGATTGGGTAGTCGAGCGTGGCCGACTGGCAGGGCGTCTCGGTCGTGGCGGAGGGGCACACCCAGCTCGCGGCGGGGAGGCTGGTGAACGAGGGCGGGATCGGGTTGCTGCCGACCACGGTGAAGCTGGCGGTGACCGACGCCGGGCTGCCCTGGTAGCCGAGCCAGGCGGGGCTGGCCACGGCCGCGAGGTCGCCGGACCACTGTCCCGCGCCGGCGGTCACCACCAGCTGGATGTCGTTGCCGTTGCCGAGGCCGCTCGCGGCCCAGCTGAGGCTCGTGAGATCCGCGGTGGCGGGGCTGGTGGCGCAGCCGCTGCCGAGGCTGAGGCTGCAGGCCGCGCCGAGCGTGACGCCGCTGAAGGAGGGCGGCGGGTTGCCGCTCGTCGCGAAGTGCACGTGCACCACGGAGCCCGCGGCGCTGGGGCCGCCGGTGACCCAGCTCCCGCAGCTCGGCGTCGTGAGGTTGATGGGGCTCGGGCAGGTGGAGGCGTTGCCCTTCCAGGTGGCGAGGGTCGTGCCGCCCGACGCGGCGGTCTGGATGTCGACCTCGATGGCAATGTCCGAGCCGGTGAACACGCCCTGCGAGGCGTAGGAGAGCGTGAGCGCCTGCGTGCCGACGCCGTCGCACAGCTCGTAGCTCTGGTCGAAGGTCTGCTGCGTGTAGCTGCTCGAATCGAGGACCCAGTAGCCGAAGTGGTTCGACTCGGTCATGTGCTGCAGCGGGAAGTAGAAGGCCGGGTGGCTCGGGTCGATCGTCCCGTTCCACGTGGCGGGGTTGTCGACCGCCGCGACCCACATCTGCTCGAGCGGTGCGCTGCCGGCGAGGGCGCCGGTGGGATCCGCCTGGCCGCTCGCGAGGACCTGGCCGTACGCGCGCGTCGTGTTGAACGCGATCCAGTGCGTGTCGCTCGTGGGCGTCGTGGGCGTCCAGGTGGGCATGGACGACTCGGCGCTCGTGGGCCAGCCGCTCGCGATCGCGAGGTTGACCACGCCGCCGTCGAGCTTCATCGCGGCGAGCGCGGCGTTGCCCGACCCGGCGTCGGGCCACACGGTGGCGTAGACGATGGCATCGCCCTCGTAGTCGAAGGTCGGGTAGCAGCTCTCGCCCTTGGTCTTCGAGCCCGAGTTGGCGTCGCCGACCCCGCAGTCCTCGCCGGAGACGAACGAGAAGCCGGAGGGGCCGCCCACGAGCTGGCGCACGTTGGCGAAGCTCACGTTGGTGACCTGGGTCGCGCCCGAGCCCGACGCGCCCGCGTAGGTGACGTCGACGGTGGAGATGCCGCCCTTGGCGTCCTCGTAGACGAGCTTGCCGAGGTTGGCGGCGGGGCTCGTGAAGGGCGACCAGTCGGGGCGGCGGCCGGAGATGGAGGTGCCGTTCACCGACACCGGCGCGATGATCCCGCCGGTGAGGGCGTTGAGGATCTCGAGCGTCGACCCGGAGCGGCCCGAGTACGCGAGCTTGGTGTCGTCGGGCGAGACGTTGGCGTAGCCGTCGTACTCCTCGCCGGGCCAGCCGAGGGAGCCGCTGGGGAGGGCCAGCGCCTGCGACGCGCTCACCTCGGTCGGCGCCGTGGTCGCGACGCCGAGCGACCAGCGCGAGGTCGACGAGCTGCCCAGCGTGACGCTGGCCGACATGACGCGGCCGTCGCGGCTGAAGGCGTGGCAGCCGGCGCAGCTCACCGACTTGCCGCCGTAGCTGTTCGAGGGCGAGAGGTACTGCGTGACCGTGCCGGCGGAGAGCGACGACTTCCAGGTGGCCGCCGAGGTGGTGCCCCAGTAGTACATGACGCCGGGGACGCCGTAAGAGCTGAAGTAGAGGGTGATCGTCGCGCTCGTGTGGATCGCGGCGGCGGCCTTCTTGGTGCCGTCGACTTCCACCGTCACCGAGCCGCCGGCATTGCTGCCGGCGACGGCCTGCCAGGTCGTCGCGTCGGCCACCCAGCAGCCGTAGCCCGAGCCGGGGGTGCAGGCCGACGAGTTGTAGTAATTGAGGTTGTTGCCCGCCACGTCGGTCGTGGTCTTGCCGTCGGTGTAGACGACCGAGGTGCCGTTGGCGCCCTTGAAGGTGAGCCGGAAGTACTTGTCGCCCGAGGTCACGCTCCACTCGAAGAGCGCGCCGTACATGTTCATCGGGAACTTGGTCGCGTTGCTCGGGTAGACGATGGCGCCACCGCTGGTCGTGGCCCCCGTCCAGACGCTGCTCGAGCCGCCGCCGACCGTGGTCGCGTAGCCGTAGACGACGCTCGTGGTCGTGTGCGCCGTGAAGCCGCAGACGGTGGCCGTGATGGTGTTGGCGCCGCCGACCGCGGGCGGCGTGAAGAGGCCGAGGTTGGTGCCCGTGCCGAAGGTGCCGACCGGGTTGCCGTCGCTGCGGCTGGTGGAGAAGGTGACGGCCGCCAGCGGGATGACGAGGCTGCCACCGCCGGGCTCGTTGCCGGAGACCGAGAGCGTCACCGGCGCCGGCGCCGCGCCCGCCGCGACGGTCTGCGTGGCCAAGCTGGGGGTCACGGTGATGCTGGTGAAGCCGCCGCAGAAGGCGTCGATGCAGCTGCCGGCCGCGCAGGTCAGGCCCGTGGGGCAGACGATGCCGCAACCGCCGCAGTTGGCGTTGTTGTTCGCGGTGTTGACGCAGGCGCTGCCGCAGAAGGCCTCGCCGAGCGGGCAGGCGCAGCTGCCGGAGGAGCAGATCCTGCCCGCGGAGCAGACGGTGCCGCAGCCGCCGCAGTTGTTCGAATCGCTCTGCTCGTTCACGCAGCTGCCGCTGCACATCGCCGAGCCGCTGGCACAGGCGCAGCTGCCGGACGAGCAGATCTCGCCGCCGGTGCAGGCGGTCGAGCAGCTGCCGCAGTGGCTCGCGTTGGTCTCGAGGTTCACGCAGCTGCCGTTGCAGCTCGTCTGGCCGGAGGGGCAGGCGCAGCTGCCCGCGCTGCAGACCGTGCCGCCGGTGCAGACGTGGCCGCAGGCGCCGCAGTTGTCGTCGTCGGTCTGGAGCGAGACGCACGCGCCTGCGCAGTCGGTCTGACCGGCGCCGGGGCACACGCACGCCCCCGCCTGGCAGGTCGTCCCCTTGCCGCAGATGGTGCCGCAGGCGCCGCAGTTGTCGGGGTCCGTGGCGACGGCGACGCAGGCGCCGCTGCACTCCTCCTGGCCCGCTGGGCAAGCGCCGCAGTTCCAGGAACCGGACCAGGCGAAGAGACTCGAGAAGACCGTCACGACCAGGGGACGCATGTGTCACCTCGGACGCCCGCGGGCGCCGCAAAACTCGTTCTGTCGATGCGCCACCCGATCGGAGATCGAGTGGCTCAGCCGTTCGGTGTGCCACGGGGCCGGTCTGGTCCCGTGACTCTCCAAGGCGGCGTTCCCGCCGTCCCAGCCTTTTCGCGGCTGCTGCTGGGAATCAATGCAAGCGCCAGACCACGGTCATCACCGAAGGCACTCTGAACAAAGAGGCCGGGTTGGCACGCGGGCGTCGCACGGCGCCCTTTCACTTCTGCCAGTTTTCGACACTTTGCGTTGCAGTCGTGCAACCCTGGGGCGCCCGGGACCCACCCCGATGTCAGCCCCTTGGGCATGATTGCCGCTGGGTCCGGCGCAGGGTACGCTCCGAAACCCCTCATTCGAAGCGGGGTCCCCGGCATGGTGCCCGACGCCAGCGATCTGGCTCAACTCTACGCGGAGGCCGTCGACATCGCGCAGAGCGTGCGCCAGCCGGTCACCACGGCGCATTGCCTGCTGGCTCTGTTCACCTTCGAGAACCGCGCCGAGGTGCTCCTCAAGGAGCGCGGCATCGACGAGGACCGCCTGCTCGAGGTGCTCGCGGAAGCCCCGAGCGAGCCCCCGGACGTGCAGCGCTCCTTGCCCGAGAAGGCGCGGGAGCTCGCGAAGCGCGTGGGCTCCGACGAGGCGGACTGCCTGCACCTGCTGATCGCCCTCACGGGCATGAAGAACGCGCTCGCCTACGAGCTGCTCGAACGCTGCGGCGTGCCGCTCCCGCAGCTGCGCAACACGGCGCTCTCCTATTACACGGGCCGCATGCCGCGGAAGCTGCAGAATCTGAAGTCGCCGCCGCGGCGGCCGCTCGGTGAGGCGACGTTCGGCTACGGCGCGCCCGCACCCGCGCCTGCCTCGCCGGCGGCGGCGCCCCGGCCGAGCGCCGTGGCCGCGCCCGCGGTGGGCGAGCGCTTGCCCTCCCCGCGACCGCTGCCGAAGCCGGAGGACGACGAGGACGCCGCCAACGACGAGTGGGAGATCGAGCTCCCCGAGTCGCGCTTCCCCTGGCTCACCGAGCTCGGCCGCAACCTGACGAAGCTCGCCTCGGACGGGCGGCTCGACCCGGTGGTGGGGCGCGAGCGGGAGATCGAGGAGGTCATCGACATCCTCGGGAAGCGGCGGGCGAACAACCCGATGCTGATCGGCGAGCCGGGCGTCGGCAAGACCGCGGTGGCGGAGGGCGTGGCGCAGCGGCTGCTGGCGGCCGACGAGCCCGAGGGCGAGAGGCGCATCGTCGTCGAGCTGGACGTCGCGTCGATCGTCGCCGGCACGCAGCTCCGCGGTTCGTTCAGCGAGAAGCTCAACGGCATCAAGGACGAGGTGCGCCGCGCCGGCGGCCGCGTCGTCGTGTTCATCGACGAGATCCACACGCTCATCGGCGCGGGCTCGACCGGCGACGGGCCGCAGGACGCCGCCAACGAGCTCAAGGCCGCCCTCGCGCGCGGCGAGTTCCCCTGCATCGGCGCGACCACCCACGACGAGTACCGCAAGTTCATCCAGAGCGACCCGGCGCTCGAGCGCCGCTTCACGGCGGTGCTCGTGCCCGAGCCCACCGTCCCAGAGGCCGTGGCCATCCTGCGCGGCGTGGCGTCGCACTACGAGGCGCACCACCACGTGCGCTACGCCCCCGAGGCGCTGGAGGCAGCGGCCACGCTCGCGGCCCGCTACCTCACCGACCGCTGCCTGCCCGACAAGGCGCTGTCGGTCATCGATCAGGCTGGCGCGCGGGCGCGGCGCGAAGGGCGGGATTCCGTGTCGACCGAGGACATTGCCCGGACGGTGGCGAAGATCGCCGGCCTGCCCGAGGACCGGCTCGTCGTGGGAGATTCGGAGCGGCTGCTGCGGCTCGAGGAGGAGCTCGCCGCCCGGGTCGTGGGGCACGGCGAGGCCCTCGCGAAGGTGGCAGCCGCCATCCGGCGGAGCTCGGCCGGGTTCCACGCGGGACGTCCGGTGGGCTCCTTCCTCTTCGTGGGTCCCACCGGGGTGGGCAAGACGGAGCTGGCCCGCGCCCTGGCCGACGTGCTGTACGGCACGCCGGGCGCGCTGGTCCGGCTGGACATGAGCGAGATGAGCGAGGCCCACGCGGTGGCCCGCCTCGTCGGGGCGCCGCCGGGCTACGTCGGCTTCGGCGAGCCGGGGCAGCTCACCGAGCCGGTGCGGCGCCGCCCCTCCAGCGTGGTCCTGCTCGACGAGATCGAGAAGGCGCACCGCGACGTGACGATGCTGCTCCTGCAAGTGCTCGAGGAGGGGCGCCTCACCGACAGCCGCGGCCGGCACATCGACTTCGGCAACACCGTCGTCATCCTCACCACCAACCTGGGTGCGGAGGCGTTCGCGAAGGCGGGCGGGCCCGTGGGCTTCGGTGGCGCGCGCGCCGAGGGCGGAGCGCCCAGCCGCGCGCTCGAAGCGACGCGCCGGGAGCTCGCGCCGGAGCTCTGGAACCGCATCGACGAGAAGATCGCCTTTCCGCCGCTCACGCGTGAGCAGGTCGCCCGCATCGCCGATCTCCTGGTGGCCGCCTCGAGCCGCCGCCTCGAGCAGGAGCGCCGCATCCGCTACGCGGTGGCCCCGGAAGCGGTCGAGCACCTGATCGATCACGGCGGCTTCGACGCCGCGCTCGGGGCGCGCCCGCTCCGCCAGACGCTGCAGCGGCTGGTCGAGGCACCGCTCGCCGAGCGCATCCTCACCGGCGAGATCTCGGCGGGTGACCGGGTCCTGGTGGCGCTCGGCGCGGGCGCGCTCGAGTTCGTGAAGCAGCCATGAACGGCAGGGGGCTCTGCGTGGCGGCGCTGGGGTGGCTCGCCGCGTGCAGCTCCGGCGGTTCGCTGAGCCAGAGCCAGGCCGCGGCGGTGTGCGTGGTGGCTCAGACCTGCTTCCCCGCGGAGTGGGCGAGCGGCTTCTTCGGCGGCACGCTGGCCGAGTGTGCCAGCGGAGGGGGCATCCTGCCCCCGGAGCCCGGCTCCCTCACCGGCAGCGAAGCCGTGATCACCGGGCTCGAAGGGCCGCTCGAAGACATCTATCGCTGCATCGCCGCTTCCGACAGCTGCGCCGAGGCCGGCAACTGCTTCGGCCGTGACGGCACCGAGGGCACGTGCACGCCGCCGGGATCGCTCGCGAGCGGGAGCTGCGACGGCGCGACGCTCGAGGGGTGCAGCGCCGACGGCGTGGCCTTCGACGTGGACTGCGAGGCCTACGGCGAGAGCTGCCACGAGGACTCCATCTTCTTCGCGACCTCGTCGGTCTGCGACCTGGGCAACTGCCCCGCGCGGACCCAGTGCGAGGGCAGCCAAGCGCAGGTGTGCGAGGGACAGGGCTTCTGGCTCGCAGACTGCGGCAGGCTCGGCCTCTCGTGCGTGGTTCCGCCCGACGGCGGCGGCGCCGAATGCTGGGGGCCGGGCAGCTGCGACGGCGGCACGCCCACCTGCGACGGGAACGTCGTGATCGCCTGCAGTGGCGGCGTTCCGGTCCGCGAGGACTGCTCGCAGAATCCGACCTTCCAGCGCTGCCAGGCCGGCGCCTGCGTCGAGACCGGGAACCAGTGCACCGTGGCCACCGACGAGGCGAGCTGCGACGGAACGAAGGTGAAGCTCTGTCAGGACGGCTTCTTCCGCGAGGTCGACTGCGTGCCGCTCGGTTTCTCCGGCTGCCAGGGTGGAGCGTGCACCAAGTGAGGCAGCAGCGGCGAACGCTCCTCATCGTCGGCTTTGGACGGGTCGGCGCGGCGATCGCCGCGCAAGCGCGCGGGTGGCGCCTGGCCGGCGCGGTCTGCCGCGGGCCCCGCTCCGCGGCCCGGGCTCGGCGCCAAGGCCTGCGCGTCTTCGGCGGCGACGGATGGCCGCGCGTCGATCTGGCGCTCCTCACCGTCCCGGACGGCGTCATCGCAGAGACCGCCGCGCAACTTGCCGCCGTGCCGCCCGGGACCCTGCGAGCTGCGGCTCATGTCTCGGGAGCCACAGGGCTCGAGGTTCTCGCGCCTCTGCGCCGCGCGGGGATCGCGGTCGGCTCGCTGCATCCCTTTTGTTCGATTGCCGGGGCGGGGACCCCTCTGGCGGGCGCCAGCTGCGCCATCGAGGGGGACGCGCGGGCCCGGTCGTTGCTGCGCGCGCTCGCACGCTCGCTCGGCTTGCGCCCGCTGCGCCGCTCACCCCGAGATCGCCCGCTCTACCACCTGGCCGCCTCGCTGGTTGCAAGCGGCACCGGCGTCCTCGCCGGCCAGGCGGAGCAGCTCCTGCGCCGGTCCGGCGTCGGCGAGGCGGACGCCGTCCGGGCGCTGTCCGCCATTCTGCGTTCCGTCGCAGACAACCTCGCGGCGGGGGGGGCGCGCGGCCTGCTCACGGGCCCGATCGTCCGGGGCGACGCCGCCGTGGTCCGCCGCCAGTTCGCCCTTCTGTCGCGCGATGCGCGCACGCGGGAGCTCTATCGCGCCCTCGGCCTCCTCGCCCTCGAGCGCGCGGGCGAGGAGGGGCGCGGCGACCAGCGCGGGCGGCGCGAGATCGCGAAGCTCCTGCAGGCGGCGGGCCCTTCGGCGTCCCCCAGGCATGGCGGACCGGGGCGTTGACGGTCGACCCGGGCTGACCTACACCGCCATCTCGATGCGCCGCGCGGACCTACCCTGGATTGGCCTCCTGGCGATCTGGGGGCTCTGGATCTACTGGCCCGGCCTCGATCACCCGAGCCTGTGGAACTGGGACGAGTCGATCCACATGGCGGTCGCGCGCGGCGTCTACGCGACCTTCTTCACCCCGCACGTCTACGCCCATCACCTCTACCCCGGCTACGCGTTCAACGACTGGGTCAACGGGGAGATCTGGATCCACAAACCGGTGCTGCCCTTCTGGCTGGGCGCCGCGGTCATGCACCTCATCGGCATCACGCCCCTCGGGCTCCGCCTTGCCTCGCTGGCCGGCATGGTACTCGCCGGCGCGTGCCTGTACCTCCTGCTTCGCTCGCTGGCCCCTCGCGCCTGGGCGGCGGCCGTGTCGGCGGCGTTCATGGGCCTCCCCTTCGCGTGGAAGATGGTGCAGGGCTACCAGTTCGGCGACGTGACCGACTGCACGCTGGTGGGCTTCGTGGTGCTCGCGTTCTGGCTGCTTCTGCGCACCATCGAGACGGACTCCCCATGGCTCGCGGCGGCCGCCGGCGCGGTCACCGGGCTCGGCTTCCTGTGCAAGAGCGCGCTCGCGCTCACGCCGCTCGGCGCGGCGATCGCGATGGCCGTCCTCGGCAGCCGCGGCTTCTGCCAGGGGCTCCGCTGGCGGCGCCTGGTGCCCTTCCTCGGCGCGTTCCTCCTGCTCGCGCTCCCCTGGGAGATCGTCTGCGCCATCCGCTGGCCCGCGCTCAACAAGGTCGAGGTGCTGCACACCTTTGGCCACCTCACGGGCAAGTCCGTGGAGAACTGGATCAGGCCCTGGGACGCGCTCTTCAACGAGATCGACGAAGCCGAGCTCGCTCCCTGGCCGCTCGTGCTGCCGCTCGTGGCCGCCGGCTGGCTCGCCATCCGCGCGGTGCGCCGTCGCGAGCCCGTGGCCGTGCTGGTGACGCTCTGGATCGGCGCGGAGTGGCTCGTGCTGACTCTGGCGCGCGTCAAGGTGCCGGCGATCGCTTGGACCGTGGTGCCGGCCGTTTGCCTCGCCCTCGGGGTCGCGGTCCTCGACGCGTTCGGCCGGCCGGCGCTCGCCGTGGCACTGGTGGGTGCTCTCGGGGCCCCACGCATCGCGCAGGCTCTCCCCTCGCTGGGGCGAGCCCGTTTTCACCTGCCTCACTTCTTCTTCGAGACGCGCTCGCGGCCCGGCCTCGTGGCCGGCGTCCTGATCGTGCTCGCCTGTCTCGGGATGGGGCTCCTCCTGCAAGCGTTGCGGCGGCGCATGCCGCGAGCCTCGCTCGGCGGGTCGCTCCTGCTCGGCGCCGCCGGCCTCGCGCTCGCCAGCTGGCTCCTCTTCGTCCGGACCCCGGAAGCGCGCGCGGAGGCCGGTGCCGCGCTCGAGGTCCAGTCGCTGATGGGCTACGAGCGCGACGTCGGCCTCGCGCTGGGCCGCGCCACTCCGGAGAAGAGCGTGGTCTTCCTCGGGACCGATCGCGAACCGCCCTCCGGCTTCGCGGTGCAGAACCTCCTCTTCTGGAGCGGCCGGACGACCTATCGCCGTGCGCCCGATCCGACCACGGCGCACCGACTGGGCTATCACCCCTACCTGGTCTCGCCGGTGGCCCAGCCCTTCCGCGAGGTGCCGGGTGTTCCGGCGTCGAGCTGGCTACGCGCCTACGACCTCGATGCGCCCGCGCCTCCTCCCCCACTCCCGCCCGGGCTCTCTCCGCTCGGCGTGTGGGCGGGAGACATGCAGGTCCTCGGCTTCGCGGCTGCTCCCGGCGACCGCTCGCACGGACGCTACGCGTTCTACCTGCACGCCGAGGGCGCGCCGGGCCGCCTGTCGATCCTGTTCCGCACGCGCAAGGGCGTCGAGGCCGCCACGCTCGATCCGGGCGAGTCGCTGGCCAGTGTCTACTCGCTGTCGGGAAAGCCGTGGTTCATCGTGCCGCTCCTCGGTCCGCCACCGGAGCAGCTCCTCTCGGTCGAGGTTCGCGGCGGCCGCACCTCCCGCTGAGCGGCGGCGCGTCGCCGTGCCTATCTCTTCGCAGCGATGGCAGCTGGGCTTTCAGCCGCGCTCACGCTCGCGTTCGCGCTCCAATCGACCACGCGAGCGGACTCCTCGGCGCCGATCCACCTGGAGGTGCACGCGACCCCGGGGTTGCAGGGCACCGCCCCCTTCTGGGTCGAGCTGGACGCGACCGGAACGAGGACCGAGGATCGCGAGAGCGACTGGGTGCGCGACTACCACTTCAAGGCGAGCGACGGCGCGGAGAGCGACCTGGGCGTCTTCGACCACACCTTCGTCCAGCCGGGGCGCTACGACGTGCAGGTCACGGCGCGGGACGCGGACGGCCACGTGGCGGCGACCACGGTCCAGGTGGTGGTGACGACGCCCGCCGGCGCGACCACCTCCGTCCTGCAGCCTCGCGTGGACGCCGACCCGGGCTTCGAGGGCGCGGCGCCGTTCTGGGTTCACCTCGATGCCCGACGCTCGGAGGCTACGGATCCGAACGATTGGATCTACGCCTACCACTGGGAGACGAGCGACGGCGCGAGCGGAAGCACGGCGGACTTCGATCATCTCTTCGGCGCCCCGGGGCGCTACACCGTCCGCCTCGCCATCGAGGATCTGTACGGCCGGCACGCCAGCTGGTCCCGCACGATCGCCGTCGCTCCCGGCGACGAGGCCCGCGAGCCGTCGCACCGCACGGTGGTTCTCCCGGGCAATGGGCGCTAGCGGGTCCGCGCGGACCCCGTTCCCACCAAATCAACCCCTTGAATCCCGGAGGCTCTTGGCTGGCCTTCCGCTTGCGTCACGAGCAGCAGGAAGCGCTGCCGCGAGGTTCACCATGGCTTCGATCCTCATCGTCGACGACGAACCGCAGGTCGCTCGGGCGCTCGGGCGGCTCCTGCGGCGCTCGGGCTTCGAGGTCGAGATGGCCGCGAGCGGAGAGGAGGCGCTGGCGAAGATCGGCGCATTCGTGCCCGACGTGGTGATCTCCGATTTCCGCATGCCCGGCATGGACGGGGCCCAACTCCTGGCCGAGGTGAAGAAGCGGCTGCCGCTCGCACTGCGCCTCATCCTCTCGGGCCACGCCGACCTGCGCTCGATCCTGAGCTCCATCAACGAGGGCGAGATCTGCCGCTTCCTCTCGAAGCCCTGGGACGACCGGGAGATCCTCGCACTGCTCCAGAAGCTGCTCGCCGAACGCGAGCTGCTGGCCATCCTTTATCAGCCCTTCCGTGCGCTGCCGGCGGAGGCCTTCCAGCAGGAGTCGAAGCTGGTCGTGCGCCTGCAACGCCCCGGCCTGCCTTTCTCCACCGAGCAGATCGTCTCGCTGATCTCGAAGTTCACCGGGGTGCTCGAGCAGAGTCAGCTCGATCTCGTGGGAGGCTTGCTAGAACGGCATGCCGGGCGCATCAGCTTCGTCGCAGACGTGGGCGCCAGCCAGCAGCTGACGCTCGAGATCCCCGTCGAGGCGCCATTGGCGGCCGGGCTTGCGCCGTGATCACTGGAGCCCAGGCCGCAAACGAGCGCCGCCTCGACCAGATGCAGGCCGAGATCGCCCCGCTCGGCTCCCTCGCCTACGTCGGCCTCTTCCTGCTCCTGTGCGCCTCGCTGTGGGGGGAGTGGTGGCGCATCGGCGGCTGCGTCGCACTGTTTGCCGAGAGTTTCGTCGCGAACGTGCCGCTCACCGGCTGGGTGCGGCGGCACTTCGGCGTCCTGACCGGCGAGTCCCTGCGAATCCTGCACAACCTGCTCAACTGTCTCGCCCTGTGCCACCTCTCGCACTGGCCCCTCGCCGGCTGGGCGTGCCTGATGCTCATGGGCAGCATCCAGGGCGTCGCCGACTCCCCGGGCGCGGCGTGGCACAACCTGTTCCTCGCGGCAGGCACCGTGGCCGGCGCGGAGCTCGATGGACAAGGTTTGCTGCCAGCGCTCAGCGCGGCGGCCGCCATCATCGGTGGCTTCTGGCTCGTGCACCGGACGGCGCGGATCGGCACGATGATGCTCTCCCGCCTCGACGAGCAGCACCGCGAGCTCACCAACGCCCACGCCGACCTTCGCCGGGTCCAGGAGACCGCCATCGCCCAGGAGAAGCTCGCCGGCCTCGGCATGCTCGCAGCCGGCGTCGCCCACGAGATCAACAACCCCATGGCCTACGTGACGAGCAACGTCGCCTCGCTGCTCGAGGATCTCAAGGCGCTGCCCACCCTTCCCGAGCCGCTCCGCGACTACGTCTGCGAGGTGTTGCCTGATACGATCGACGGCATCCAGCGGGTGAACACCATCGTGGCCGACCTCCGCCGCTTCGCGCGGGGCGATCCGGAAGGCTCGCGCGACTACGATCTCAACGACGAGGTCGACCATGCCGTGCGCATCACCCACAACCAGATCAAGGACCGCTGCACCGTCGAACGCCACCTGGGCGAGATCCCGAAGCTCGTGGGTCGACCGCAGCAGATCGTCCAGGTGCTGGTGAACCTGCTCGTCAACGGCGCGCAAGCCACGAGCCGCGGTGGCACGTTGACCGTCACGACGCGCCTGGAAGGCCGCGAGGTGCTGCTCTCGGTCCGTGACACCGGCTCGGGAATGGATGCGCAAACGAAGCAGCACCTCTTCCAGCCCTTCTTCACGACCAAGCCACTCGGCGAGGGGACTGGGCTCGGCCTGTCGGTCGTGCATGGAATCGTCACTGGCCACGGGGGGCGCATCGAGGTCGAGAGCGAGCCTGGGCGAGGCAGCTGCTTCACCATCCTCCTGCCGCTCACGCCCGCGCTGCCGGGAAAGGGCCCGGCGGAATTCACCCAAAGGTCCGCCTGACATGAGTGCCACGACATCGCTGCCGCCAAGATGGAGGTCCTCGATCGGCTCGAGCGAGCGACCCAGCCGCACATCGGTCTCGGGTTTGGCGCGACTCAGGCCCTGGTGTTCGCGCAGACCTGGACCGCTAGCGCTGGGAGCAGCTGCTGCTCGTGACGAGGTGCTGGCGGTGAACGGCGCCCGCCACTGACGGTGCCTCGGCTTTCTGCTAGGACAGCCCCGTGCGCGCCTGCCTCGCCGTTCTGGCCCTCACGGCCAGCTCCTGCATCGTCCTGGTCGTGCAAGGCGGGGGAGTGGGCGACGCCGGTCCCACCCAGGAGATCAACCTGCCCGACGGGGGCGTGGGGTACCTCCTCCCGGACGGAGGCATCACCCGCAGCCTGGTTCAGGCCATCTGCCAGCGCGAGCCCGCGGACGGAGGCCCGGGGACCACGGTTTACTTCGACGCGAGCGGGTCGAACCCTACGCCAGGGAGCGAGATCACCGGCTACCGGTGGAGCTTCGGCGACGGGGAGGATGCGGGCGGCCCCCTGCTCTCGGCGGTCTCTCACGTCTACCGGGACGCCGGCCTCTACCGGGCGGTCCTGACCGTGACGGACAACACGCCCGCCTCCGGATCGACCACCTGCCCCGCCGTCACCATCTCGCCCTGATGCAACGCTGGAAAAAGAGTCGGCAATCGCTTATATCGGAAGGCCTGGGGGCATCGAAAGGTTGAGCATGGAGAGCGCGGCCCAGAAATCCGACGTGCAGTCCTCCCACTTGAAAATCGTGCCTCGCGAGGTCGAGGAACTCGAGGCGGTCACCGTCCGCTTCTGCGGCGACTCCGGCGACGGCATGCAACTCACCGGCACCGAGTTCACCAAGAGCTCGGCGCTCGCAGGCAACGACCTGGCGACCTTCCCCGACTACCCGGCGGAGATCCGCGCGCCCGCGGGCACGCTCCCCGGCGTCTCGGGCTTCCAGGTGCAGTTCTCGAGCCACGAGATCTACACGCCGGGCGACGCGCCCGACGTGCTCGTCGCGATGAACCCCGCTGCCTTGAAGACCAACCTTCCCGACCTGGTCCCGAACGGCATCCTCATCGTCAACACGGATGCCTTCAACGAGACCAACCTCACCAAGGCCGGCTACAAGACGAATCCGGTCGAGGACGGCTCGCTCCAGGGCAAGTACCAGCTCTTCAAGGTCGGCATCAACAAACTGACCGAGCGAGCCCTCGAGGGCAGCGGCCTCAACTCCAAAGACGTCGATCGCTGCAAGAACATGTTCGCCCTGGGCATGATGTGCTGGATGTACGGCCGGCCCACCGACAGCATCATCGCCGGCGTCCAACAGAAGTTCGCCAAGAAGCAGGCGATCGCAGACGCCAACGTCAAAGCGATCAAGGCCGGCTTCAACTATGGAGAGACGACCGAGATCTTCACCCACAAGTACGAGGTGAAGGCCGCGAAGCTCGCGCCCGGCAAGTACCGCAACATCACAGGCAACCAGGCGGCCGCCCTCGGCTTCGTGGCCGCGGCACAGCGCTCCGGCGTCGAGCTGTGGCTGGGCAGCTACCCCATCACTCCTGCTTCGGACATCCTGCACGAGCTCTCGCAGTACAAGAACTTCGGCATCTACACCTTCCAGGCAGAAGACGAGATCGCCGGCATCTGCTCGTCCATCGGCGCTTCGTTCGGAGGCAAGCTGGCCCTGACGACTTCCTCGGGCCCGGGCATCGCGCTCAAGACCGAGGCGATGGGGCTGGCGCTGATGCTCGAGCTGCCGCTCGTCATCTGCGACGTGCAGCGCGGCGGGCCCTCCACCGGACTGCCCACCAAGACCGAGCAAGCGGACCTCCTCCAGGCCATCTACGGCCGCAACAGCGAGAGCCCCATCCCGGTGATCGCTTCCTGCACGCCCGGCGATTGCTTCGAGACCGCGTACGAGGCCTTCCGGCTCGCGGTGAAGTACATGACGCCGGTCATCTTCCTGACCGACGGCTACCTCGCCAACGGGTCGGAGCCCTGGCTCATCCCGGACGCCCGGAAGCTCCCGCCGATCGAGGTGACGTACCGCAAGGATCCGGAGGGCTTCTACCCGTACCTGCGCGACCCCGAGACGCTCGCCCGACCCTGGGCGATTCCGGGTACGCCCGGCCTCGAGCACCGGATCGGCGGCCTCGAGAAGGACTTCGTGACCGGCAACGTCTCGTACGACCCCATCAACCACGAGCGCATGGTGCGCATCCGCGCGCAGAAGGTCGCGGGCATCGCCAAGGAGCTGTCGCCGACGCAGCTGTTCGGCAAGCCCTCGGGCGACGTGCTCGTCATCGGCTGGGGCGGGACCTACGGCGCCATCCACCAGGCCGTCGAGCAGCTGCAGCAGAAGGGCAAGAGCGTGTCGCAGGTCCACCTGCGCTACTTGAACCCGCTGCCGAGCGACCTGCCCGACATCATGAAGCGCTTCAAGCACGTGCTGGTGGCCGAGCTCAACCTGGGACAGCTGATCAAGATCCTGCGCGACAAGACGCTCATCGACTGCCAGGGGCTCAACAAGATCCAGGGCAAGCCGTTCAAGGTGAGCGAGATCGTGAACCGCGTGAGAGAGTTGCTCGAGACCAACGGAGCGAGGGCCTAAGCCATGTCCGCCGATCCCAACCCCACGAAGCCCACGCTGACAAAGAAGGATTTCCAGAGCGACCAGGAGGTCCGCTGGTGCCCCGGCTGCGGCGACTACGCCATCCTGGCCCAGGTCCAGAAGGTGATGCCTGAGCTGGGCATCCCGCGGCACAACATCGTCTTCGTCTCCGGCATCGGCTGCTCGAGCCGCTTCCCGTACTACATGAACACGTACGGGATGCACTCGATCCACGGCCGCGCACCCGCGTTCGCCACGGGCCTCAAGTGCAGCCGCCCCGATCTCTCGGTGTGGGTCGCCACCGGTGACGGCGACGGCCTCTCCATCGGCGGCAACCACATGATCCACGTGCTGCGGCGCAACGTGGATCTGAAGATCCTCCTCTTCAATAACCGCATCTACGGCCTCACCAAGGGGCAGTACTCGCCGACCTCCGAGCTGGGCAAGAAGACCAAGAGCACGCCCTACGGCTCGGTCGACGCCCCCTTCAGCCCGGTGCAGCTGGCCCTCGGGGCCGGCGGCTCGTTCGTCGCCCGCTCGGTCGACGTGGATCCCGCCCACCTCACCGAGACCATCCGCCGCGCGGCCCACCACAAGGGGACGGCGTTCGTCGAGATCTACCAGAACTGCAACGTCTTCAACGATGGCGCGTTCACCTACATGACGGAGAAGGCGGTCAAGGCCGACGCGCAGCTCGTGCTCGAGAACGGCAAGCCGCTGATCTTCGGCAAGGCCAAGGACAAGGGCATCCGCCTAAACGCGAAGATGCAGCCCGAGGTCTTCCAGATCGGCAAGGACGGCGACGCCTCGCAGTGCCTCGTCCACGACGAGAGCAACGAGACGTTGGCGTGGTTCCTCGCCCACCTCGGGCCGCCGCACTTCCCGACCCCCGTGGGCGTCTTCCGCGCCGTCCAGAAGCCCACCTACGACTCGATGATGCAGAACCAGGAGCACGAGGTCGAGCAGAAGAAGGGCCACGGCGATCTCGAGAAGTTGCTGAACTCGGGCGAGACCTGGACCGTCTCCTGACCGGCCGCCGATAACGGCGCATCTGCGGCGTTGCTCGGTCGCTGCGGTCCTCAGCGTGCAACGTCGTACGCTTCCGGTCCTCGCGCGGTCGCGCCTTGCAGCTGCGTGAAAGGCGCTCGGGCTTCAGCGCTGGGCCTTCCGGACCCGTCGAGACCCCTGCTGCGCTAGCCGTGCCCGCGCGTCGCTTGAAGCTCCGGCTCCTTGGGGCTACAACCTCGATCGATCGGAGCCTGCCATGTCCCACGCGCTCTTCGTCTACAGCTTCTACGTCTACGTCGTCGCCTTCAGCGACTACGTGATCGAGCTCGTCTCGAGCAAGAAGGTCTGGCGCATCCTCGGTCCCGTGGCCCTCGGCCTGGGGCTCCTGCTCCAGGGCGGCGCCCTGCTCTCCCGCTGGGTCCACGCCGGCCAGATCGAGCTGAAGGCGATGCAGGACGCGGTGGGCCACCCGCTCACGGGCGTCGACTGGTGGATGACGGCCGTGGGCCATCCTCCGTACACCAACTTCTACGAGAGTCTCACCTTCCTATCGTTCATGGTCCTGTTCATCTACTTCCTCTCGGAGCGAAAGTGGAAGCTGCCCACCCTCGGCTGCGTGGCGGTCGGCATCGGCCTGTTGCTGCTGGGCCGCGCGCTGCTCGTGCCCAACCCCGAGATCGAACCGCTCGTGCCGGCTCTCAAGAGCTACTGGATCCTGATCCACGTCTGGAACCTCTTCATCGCGTACGCGTGCTTCCTGGTGGCCTGCGGCTTCGGCATGGCCTTCCTCTACAAGGTCGAGACACCGTCCACCGAGATCGGCGCCTTCCTGACCGCGCTCGCCGGGCCCGTCGTCGTTCTCGCCGGCGGCGTGCGCTCGCTCTTCGGCCACCTGGCGTTCCAGATGTGCCCGGTGGGGCTCAACGCGGGAGGCCACCTCGCGCCGCTGCACTACATGAAGCCCGGCGCCGACAAGGCCCAGCGCCTCTTCGCCGACGTCCCGGGCGTGGGCCCGTTCCTGCTCGCGGCCGCCGCGCTCTACGTGGTCTCGGCCGTGCTCTACTTCCGCGCCGTGCGCCGGCACGAGGGCGAGCCGGGGGCGAAGGGCGCGGCCTACTGGACGACGGCCGCGGCCACGGCGGTGCTCGCCCTCGGCGTGGTCACCATCTTCTGGCACACGCTCGCCGGCGGCACCGTGGCCTTGCCTGCCGTGACCGGCCAGCTCGAGCAGGACCTGCAGGGGCCCTACCGCTTCGCGCTCGCGGGCAACCCGGACGCCGTGGGACTTCTGCTGCTCACGCTCGCCTGCAGCGGCGTCTTCCTCGCGCTCACCCGCTTCCGCGGCGCCCTCAAGGTCGACCTACCCGAGGCCAAGAAGCTCGACGACATCATCTACCGCGTGATCACCGTCGGCTTCCCTTTCCTCTCGGTCGGCATCGTCATGGGCGCCGTGTGGGCGCACTACTCCTGGGGCCGCTACTGGGGCTGGGACCCGAAGGAGACGTGGGCGCTCATCACCTGGTTCGTCTACGCGGTCTACCTGCACACCCGCATCACGCTGGGCTGGACCGGCAAGCCCGGCGCGTTCATCGCGGTCGCCGGCTTCGCCGTGGTGATCTTCTGCTACATGGGCGTGAACCTCGGCCTGACGGGCGAGGGGCTCCACTCGTACGGCGCCGGCTGAGGCTCGGGCGCCCTGCGGCGCGACCGGTCACGGGGGGTAGCAAACACCTAGCTCGGGATTGGTCGGGTCGAAGGCGGTGCATTGCTGCGTGCTCGCGCAGGGGGTCGTCGCGCTCGCAGGATTGCAAACCTCGTAGCAAGTGTTGCCGCCGCTGCCGCTGCAGACCCAGCCCTGAGCGCAGGAGTCCTGGGGCGGGTCGGATCGCGTCGCGGCAGGCTCGCAGCTGGCAGTCGAGTCTCCCGCCTGCGTGCAGATGCCGTAGGTGACGCCCGCGTCGTTGGTGCCGACCGGGATGCAGGTGCCGTCGCCGGTGCCCTCGGAGTTGCAGGGGCCGTCGATGGTGCCGTTCGGCGGGCCACCGAGGGCGACGCCGCAGAGGTCGACCGTGCAGGAGGCGCCTGTGCACACGGTATACAGGGTGGGGCACTCGCTGGTCTGCGCGCACGGGTATTCGCACACCTGGCCCTCGAGCGCGTCGTAGACGCAGGTCGTGGGGCAGCCGCAGTCCGTATCGCTCGCGCAGCTCCCGAACTCGCTCACGGGGAGCGTGGTGCTGCAGGAACCGCCGGTGCCCCCGCTCGTCTCGCCGCCGGTGCCGCCGGCCGCGGTGCCGCCGTTTCCGCCTCCGGCCGCGACGCCGCCGCCGCTGGTCGGGCAGCTGCAGTAGCAGGTCCAGTTGCCGTTGCTGCACGTGCCCGAGCAGTTGCAGCCTGGCTCGCTGCACCACGGGGGAGGCGCGCCGCAGCCGCCGCTGCTGCCCCCGCTCGTGCCCGGCCCGATGCCCCCGATGGTGCCGCCTGGCGTGCCGCCGATGCCGCCGCCGCTGCTGGTGGCGCCATTGCCACCGTTGTTGCCGCCGATTCCCCCGATCCCACCAATCCCGCCGATGCCCCCGGTGATGCCGCCCGAGGCGCCCAGGCAAAAGCCCAGCTCCGGGTCGGTGGAGGAGGCGGCCGTGCAGGTCTCGCCCTTGGCGCAGGTCGCGGCGCCGGTCGGGTTGCACAGCGGCGCGCAGGTCACACCGGCGCAGAAGTCGCCCGGCGCGCAGGCCTGCGAGAGATCGGGACGCTCGGCGAGCGGGTTGCAGGTCGTCGTCGCCGAGCCGCCCTGGAAGCAGAGGCCGGCGGTGAAGCCCTGGAGCGTGACCGGCACACAGCTGCCGTCGTTGACGCCGGTCGCGTTGCAGGTGCCGTCCAGCGTGCCGTTCTGGGGACCGAAGGCGATGCCGCAGAGGTTCGGCTGGCAGCTGCCGCCCTGGCAGGTGGTGTAGGGCAGCGGGCAGTCGGCGGTGGACTGGCAGCCGTACTCGCACAGGCTCTGGCCGGCGATGGCCGACACGCACTGCTCGGGGCAGGTGCAGTCCGCGTTGCTCTGGCAAAGGGTGGGCGTGAAAGCCGGCGTTCCAGGCATGCAACCGTTGCCGCCGCTGCTCGCCCCGCCGGTGCTGGTACCGGTGGTCCCGCCGTTGACACCGCGGCCGCCGCGGCACATGCCTCGCGCATCGCACGTCTCTCCGTTGCAGCAGTCGGAGCTCTGCTGGCACGCGCTGCCTACCTCGCCGCAAGCGCCCGTCGTGGAGGAGCTGCCCCCCACGCCGCCCGCCGTGCGCCCGCCGCTGGAGCCGCCGCCGATGCTGCCTCCGCCGGAGCTGCTGCCGGCCGCGACCCCTCCGATCGCGGCGCCGCCGCTCGTGCCCAGCGTCTCCTCGACTGCGTCGAAGAGAACGGAGCGGCCGCAGGCCACCGCGAAGCAGAGGCAGCTCAAGGTTCCAATCAACGGTCTGGCCAAGGGCTTCATGGTGCCGCTCCTTCCGGTTCCGGGCATTCTGCGTCGGCCTCAGGGGGTGTAGCAAGCGCCTGCCAGGGGATCGTCCACGGTGAAGGCGCACTCCTGGCCGGACGGGCACGGCCCGCCCTGGTTCGGATCGCACACGTCGCCGCAGACGCCGCCAGTCCCGATGGCGCCGCCGATGCAGACCATGCCGCCCTGGCACACCTGGGAGAGGTCCTCGCGGTTCGCGGTGGCGTTGCAGGTGGTGACGGCGCTGCCGCCCTGCGCGCAGACCCCGTAGACCGTGCCGTCGGTGAGCTGCAGCGGGATGCAGCTCCCGTCGTCGGTGGACGTCACGGTGCAGAACGAGTTGTAGCTGCCGTTGCCGGTGCCAGGCCCGCAGGCGTCGAGCTGGCAGTTGGCGCCGTTGCAGACCGTGAGGAGGTCGGGGCACTGGTCCGTGGCGCTGCACGGGTACTCGCACACCTGGCCCGCCAGCGCGTCGTGCACGCACAGGAGCGGGCAGCCGCAGCCGGACGGGGACGCGCAGGTGAGGAACTCGACGGGCGACGCGCTCGGGTTGCAGCTCGCGGGGCCGCCGGTGCTGCCGCCGCTGCTCCCGCCCACCGTGCCGCCCGAGCTGCCGGCGTTGCCGCCCGTGCCCGTGCCGCCGCTCGTGCCGCCCGATGATCCGCCGGAGGTCCCGCAGGGGGGCGGGCCGTACGCGCAGACGCCGAAGACGCAGCCGGACAGGTCGGCCGCGCCGCACTCGGTCGGAATCGTCGGGCAGCAGTCGCCGTCGCCGACGCAGTCCTTCGTCGAGCAGCCGCCGGTCGTCCCGCCGCTGCTGCCGCCGGTCGTGCTCTCGCCGGTCGTGGTACCGCTCGTCGTGGTCGAGGTCCCCTCCGAGCGCTCGCAGCGTCCGGAACCCGCGCAGCTCAGCCCCGCGCAGCAGGGCTGGCCCTCCCCGCACGCCTCATCCTGGGGCACGCAGCGCCCGGTCGTGCCTCCGCTCGTGCCCGAGTTGCCGCCGGTGCCGGAAGTGCGTCCGCCGGTCCCGCTGCCACCCGAGGCCGCGGTCCGCCCGGTGGATCCGCCGGAGCTGCCGTGACCGCCGCTCGTGCCGCCGCTGGTCTCGGGGACGGTCACGAGGTCGTCGAAGATCCACGAGCGCCCGCAGGCGGTGGCGGCGAGGCAGGCGAACAGGAGGAGTCGGCGGGCCATGGCTCAGAAGCCGTTCTGGTCGATGCAGATGCCGAGCAGCGGCTCGTTGACGATGTAGCTGCAGTACTGGCCGCCGGGGCACGGGCCGCCGACCTGGGGATCGCAGATCTGGTTGCACGTGCCGCCGAACGTGATCGCGCCGCCGAAGCACATCTGGCCCGCCGGGCAGACCCGCGAGAGATCCCCGCGCGTGCCGGAGGGGTCGCAGCCGGTCTCGGGCGAAGTGCCCGCCTGGTAGCAGTAGCCGAGCGAGATGCCGCCATCGTCGGTCAGCGGCAGGCAGGTGCCGTCCTGCTTGCCCACGCCCGGCACGCTGCAGAGGCCGTTGAACGTGCCGTTGCCGGTCCCCGGGCCGCAGCCATCCACGTTGCAGGCGCCCTGGTTGCCGCAGACGGTCACGAGGTCGGGGCAGTCGCTGGTCTGCTGGCACGGGTACTCGCAGACCTGCCCGCCGGCCCGGACGTCGGAGGTGCAGATGAAAGGGCAGCCGCAGTCGTCCTGGGTGTGGCAGGGGCTGAACTCGGCGGGAACCGCGGAGCTGGGGCAGCCGGTGGTGCCGCCGGTCCCGCCGCTGCCGCCGGAGGTGACGCCGCCCGTGGTGCCGCCCGTCCCGGTGCCGCCGGTCGTCGAGGGGTTGAGCTGGCACACGCCGAGCTCGGGGTCCGAGGCGAGCGCCGTCACGCAGTTGCCCGCCGCGCCGGCGACGCTGCACGCGGTGCCCGGCAGGCAGATCGGCACGCAGCCGCCCCCCGGGAAGCCGCCGCCGGGGCTCGTGAAGCAGTAGTCGCCGGTGACGCAGGCGTTGCCAAGGTCGGCGCGCGTGGCGGCCGGGTCGCAGCTCGACGGCGTGGGGCCCGCCTGGTAGCAGAGGCCCACCGTCACGCCCTGCACCACCTCCGGCACGCAGGTCCCGTC
This sequence comes from Myxococcales bacterium, assembly GCA_035508175.1. Lineage (GTDB taxonomy): Bacteria > Myxococcota > Myxococcia > Myxococcales > JAKAPL01 > DATJNL01. The sequence continues at coordinate 6 of DATJNL010000491.1, read as the reverse complement.
GTTCGT
>DATJNL010000490.1:0-17302 GCA_035508175.1 Myxococcales bacterium | reverse complement strand
CGAGCGCTGGTACCGGGACGTGCTGGGCCTCGAGCCTCTGCGCCGCTGGCCGGGAGCGGATGGCCAGGAGCGCGCGGTCTGGCTGCGCCTCGACGGCGACGCGTTCCTCGCGCTGGAGCGGTGCGACGGGGAGGCGCCGGGCCCCGCCGGCTGGGAGCGGCCGACCCCCGGCTACTTCGTGCTGGCCCTGCGCATCGCGGCAGCGGACGGGCCCGCGTGGGAGGCCCGCCTCGCCGTCCATGGCGTCGCCGTCGAGCGCCGCACCCAGTGGACGCTCTTCTTCCGCGACCTGGAAGGCAACCGGATCGGGCTGAGCAGCCATCCCGAAGCGCGTTCGAACGATGAGAAGTCCACCTAAATCTGAACGCTCCAGCCCGCCAGCCCGAACCTCCAGCCCGGCGACCGGCGTGATCACTCTTCGGGGTCTTCGGATTCCGTTTCCGCGCCAGAGGGTTTGATCACTCTTCGCACCGGTGTTCCCGGGGCGCTCGGATCCTCGGGTGGCGCGGCGGTCGGAACCTGCGGCGCCGGCGCCGGGCCGGGCGCAGGTGTGCTCTGGCCCAGTATCGGCTGCGGCTGCCTCCTGTGGACGGTCTGGTTGGTCTTGAGCCGTTCGCGGACTCTGGTGGCCTGGCCGTTGCCCCGGACCGGACTGCCGCTCACGGGGCCAGGTGAGTGCCCGGGCCTCAGCGGAAAGCCGACGTAGATTCCGAGGCCCAGATCGACCATCGCCAACGCCAGGACGGCGAGGCGCTTGCGGGGCGACCGGAGCCAGATGAAGAGCAGCACCGGGAGGAGGCAGAGCAGGCACGCCAGCAGGATTTCATCGACCCTGGGGCTGAGCCCGTGGTCCCGGTCGTGGGCAGCCACGGGGGGCGCCTCGGTGGCCGCCTTGGCCACGGGCCCCGTGGCCGCCCGCCTGCCCTCGGCGAGGTCGCCGCCGGGCGGGACGCCGGTGAGGTCGATGCGCCGCGCCGCCTGGCGGTAGGTCTCGGGTACGTCGTCTTCGCTCCCGACGTAGTGAACGATCCCGTCGGGCGTGCGGTAGGAATACGCCGTCGCCGGTGGGCCGACCCCGGGTGCGGCCGCGAGGACCAGCGTGGCCAGCCATGCCAGGGTCATTGCGCGGATTGTACTCGCCCGGCGCGCTTCCGACGAGGTCACGGCAGAGGCCAGTGCCCTGAACCCGAGCGACGACCCCTACGGATGCTGGTCGTACAGCCCTCGCTCGCTGGCCCTCGGCGCCGATCTCCGGGACAATGACTCGTGCCGCCCACCGTCCTCCTCCTGCCCCTGGTGCTGGCCGCCGCGATGCCCCCCAATCCCTTGCGCTTCGCGAACCCGATCGCCCGCTTCGAGCTGCTGCGCACACCCGACGGCGCAGCGGCAGCCGCCGTCCAGCGCGAGTTCCTCGCCGGCAATTGGGCGCTGTTCGACACCTGGGCCGCGCTGGCGCAGGCTTCCCGGCTGCCCCGGGCCGGGGCGCCGAGTGCTCCGCACGCCATGGCTTTCACGGCTCTGCTGCGGCTCCCCGCCGCCGACCGGCAGGCGGTGCTGCGCTTCTTGCGGCGTGCCCGCGCCCTCGAGGCGGGCGTCCTCGATCCGCTCGCGCGCCACGCCTTGCCCGAGGCGTCGAGCGCCACCCGCCGGTGGCTGCTCCAGTACCTCGCGGCGTTCGAGGCGCCGCTGCCCGCCCCACCGACGGAGTTGCTGGGCCCGGACCTGCTGCGGCGCCCCAATTACCCGGACGAAGCGACGGTCGCCATCGCCGGCGACCTCGGGCTGCTGGAAGCCGTGCCACACCTGCTGCGCTTCGTGGGCGCGCCGCGCCGCTTCTACCAGCTCTACACCGACTACTCGACGTCGCCGCAAGAGGTCGGGCATCTGTTCTCGACCTCGCTCTTCGCGTTGACGAAGCTGGCCAGCGAGGACCCTTCGATCGAACGGAGCCTCGCCGCTCTCGAGGGCCGCGTCTCCGGTCCGCCCGCCTCGCGTCTCGACGCAGCAGCTCCCCTCCGCGACCCGATCACGTTCGAGACCTTCACCAGCGAACGGACCGGCAGCAGCCACGCCGTGGAGGCTCGCGATGCCGCCGGGTCGACCGAGCTCGGGAAGGCGCCGCTGCTCGACTTTGCGCTGCGCGTCGTGCGTGGCAAGGCCCACCTGCTACCCGGGGCCGCCGCGCTCCGCCGCCTCTTCCCCGAGGCGACCTGGGTGCGCCAGCTCGACCTGTCATCGCTGTTCGAGGGGAGGGGCGGGCCGTACCAGGTCCAGGGCGGCCGCCTGATCTACCTGGCCGGCAACACCGTGGGCGCCGTCGACCTGGGCAGCGGCGACCTGGTCTTCCAGCAAGACCTGTCCGGCGTGAGCGTCGAGTTCCGCGGCGAGCAGCTGTCGGTGGACCCGAACGGCGCGATCGTGCTCGAAGCCGCCGTGGCGGGAGGCGACCCGGCGCGGCGCGCGCTCTTGCTCACGCTGGACCCGGAGGCTGCCGAAGTCGTCGCCGCGTCGCCGATCGCGCAGGGCCACGACTTCGGAGAGCTGGGGCCGGTGCTCGCGCTGGCCGGCGACGGCGTGGCGCTGTCGGAGCGGAGCCGCGGCTGGGTGCTGGGTCGCGACGGAAAGGTCCGCTTCCGGCATGCGAGCGACCGGCTCGCGGCCCTGACGCCCGTGGGCGGCGCGTTCGCCTTCCTGGCGGAGGGCGCGCTGCAGCTGGTCTCCCCCGAAGGGCGGCTGCTGCTCTCGACCACCCTCGCGAAGATCGCTGGTCGGGACGGCCCCTTCGACGACCGGCTGCTCCCAGCCGGCGAGGCCCTGCTCTTCTTCGCCGGCTCCCGCGAGCATTTCGCCGCCGGCGCCTCGGGCAAGCTGCTCTGGACGTTGACCGCGCCCGAGCCATGGACGGAGCCGCCCCGCTCGTTCAAGGACGGCTATGCGTTCGCCACCTTCACGAGGCTTTCGGTCTACGGCTTCGATGGCAAGGCGAAGGCCCAGGTAGACCTGCACGCGGGCGTTCAGGACTTCTGGGTGGACGGTGACACCGCGATCGCCATCGCGGGCGGCGAGCTGCTCGCGGTCGATCTGACCACTGGCGCGAAGCGGCGCCTCGTCGCGCAGCCGATACCCGCGATGGCGCACCTCGTTGGCACCGCAGATGGCTCGGTGATCCTCCTGGTCTATCTGAGCCAGAACGAGGCCAGCGGCTACCACCTGCTTCGAGTGCCCTACCGGTTCGGGCCGCGCGCCCCCTGAGGCGGGTGGCCACGAACCGCACCGGGGTTGGCTTTCTGATGGGGTCCAACGCTAGGACGGCCGGGCGAGATGTGGCAGTAATCGATCGAGTAGCACGGCGGATCGACGGAGGCGGGATGCCTCCCTTCCTTCTCGAAGGAGAACGGAAATGACCCTCCTCGGCTCTTCGCTCGAGGTGCGGCGGCACCTGAGCCGGATTCAGGCCCGGTGATGGGCTCGCCATCGGGTGGCCAGAGCCCTGGTGCGGTGGAGCCGTCGCAAGGCGAGGGCGCGCCCAGCGCAGTCCCCTCCCGCGATCGGCCCATCCGGGAAGCCATCGACGACCAGGCGATTCGCAACGAGATCTACGTCTCGTGGGGCGGGATCTGGGAGGCCGTTTTCGGGGTCCTGCTCTGCGCCGCCATCTGGCTGGCCAGCGCGCTCCACTGGCGGTTCTCGGCGCCGTCGGGATCAGCGCTCGTCGGATTGTTCGGCGCGCTGGCCATTTGGTACGGAGCGGCCATCGTCGCCCTGCGGCGGGGTCGCGGTACCTGGTTCCTCCCCAGAGCGTCGCCCCTGCTGGAAGCGTCCTTCCCCGTGGTCTTCATGTGGGTGGAGGCCGTGGTGGTAACGCCGCGGTTCGCAGCCTTCGGATCGTCCGGTCCCTTGCTCTTCGCGGCGGCGTTTGGTCTCGGAATCATCCGCTTGCGTTGGCAGCTTCCCCTGGTGGTGGGGATCCTCGGCGGAGTCGAATACGCCGCCCTCGTCCACTGGGAGCTGATCCCCGGCCTGGCGAGCGCCGACGCGGCGCTCATGTACGGCACCCCGCTCTTTCTGTACGTTCGACCTGGCGTGGTGGCGCTGATGGGCCTCACGGCAGCCCTGATCACCCAGCGGCTTCGCGCGGGTATGGCCGAGGTCCACCGGCAGGTGCGAAGTCAGGAGCTGTTCGGCAAGTACCGCCTGGTCGCGCGGATCGCGGCTGGTGGGATGGGCGAGGTGTTTCGCGCCTCCTACAGCTCCGAAGGCGGCTTCGAGAGGCCGGTCGCCATCAAGCGCATTCACCCTCATCTGGCCGCGAACCCCAGCTTCGTCGACGCCTTCCGACGCGAGGCGCAGCTTTCTTCGCGGCTCACCCATCCGAACATCGTCCAGGTGCTCGACTTTGGTACCGAGGGCGGCGGGTACTACCTGGCCATGGAATACGTCCAGGGCGTGAGCCTGCAAGCCTTGATGGCGCAGGCACAGCTGGACGGAGAGCTCTTGCCGGCGGGGCTGGTGGCGTGGATCGGCAGACAGATCGCACTGGGGCTGGCCTTCGCCCACACCGAGGCGCGTGACCCTGCTGGAAAGCCGCTGCGAATCATTCATCGGGACCTGAGCCCCGCCAACGTGCTCCTGTCGCGCGCGGGCGAGGTCAAGCTCACGGACTTCGGTGTGGCCAAGGCACTGGGTGAAAAGGAGGAGACCCTCACTTCTTCGGTCGCGGGCAAGCTCTCCTACATGGCTCCAGAGCAGGCCACCGCCCAGGGGCTCGACGTGCGGTGCGACCTTTTTGCACTGGGTGTCGTCGTGTGGGAGGCCGTCACCGGGCAGCGACTCTTCCGCGCCCCCACCGACGCAGCCACGCTGGCCAACGTGCTGACCCTGTCGATTCCCCCTCCGTCGCAGCTCCGCCCCGAGCTCCGCGGTGGCGCCTGGGACGAGGTGCTCGGACGCGCGCTGGAGCGGACCAAGGAGCAGCGCTTCCAGAGCGCGGAGTCGATGGCTGCCGCCCTGGAGCAGCTGGCCGCTCCGACCGACGGAGCCGGTCCCGAGCAGCTGGCGGCCTGGGTGGTGCGAGCGTCTCCTCGGAACTCTCCTCCAATGCCCGCGGCGGTGCCACTCGGTCGTTCCGAGCCCCTGAGCGCCACCGTTCGAGCCCCGCGCGATGGCCAGGGCGCGGGTCATTAGGTAGGGTCCCGCCTACTCGCAGGGCCCCGACCGCCTCCGAAGGGGCGCGAATCGAGACGAGGGGTTGCGGGACGCGACTCGGGAGGTCGCTTCGGGCCATTGCAAGGCCCTGAAACCAGGAGGCTCTTCGGTTGGCGCGGCCGTTGCTGTCTCTGGCCGGCATGGCCCTCCACAAGACCGCCCCCTGGATCGTCGGCGTCGTGACCCTCGGAACGCTCCTGTTGCCGCCGCGCCGCGCGCGCGCCGACGGACCCACGGACCCGCCGGACAAGGGCGGCACCCGGCCGGAGGCGATCTCGCTCCCCTCCGGACCCGGCTCCTTGCAGGGCCTCGGCGAATCGGTCTCCGTGGTTCCGGCGACCGGCGCGGCGCAGGTGGCCGTGCCGGTGGTGCTGCCGCCGGGCCCGCCGGGCGTCCTCCCCGATCTCTCGCTGCGCTACGACAGCCGGCAAGGGGAGGGCGAGCTGGGCATGGGCTGGTCGATCGCCCTGCCGAGCGTGCAGCGGCGCACCGATCACGGCCTGCCGCGCTACCTGCCCTCCGACGAGCTGCTCTGGAACGGCGAGCCGCTCGTCCAGCTGGGGCCGCGCTCATGGCGCCTGCGGGTCGAGGGCGAGTTCACGCGCGTCGCGGCCGTGGGGGCCGGTTTCCGCGCGGACCGCCGCGACGGCACCCAGATCTTCCTGGGCGAGAGCGCGGCCTCACAGGTCGTCCAGAACGGCGAGGTCTTCCGCTGGGCGGTCGATCGGGTCGTCGATCCGGAAGGCGACGAGGCGGATTACGCGTACCAGGAGGACCAGGGGCAGCTCTACCTGACCTCGGTGCAGTACGGCCGGCACGGCGAAGCCCCGGCGCAATGGGCCCAGGTGAAGCTCGGCTATGCCGCACGGCCGGATGCCCTCCTGGACGAGAAGCCCACCTACCCGGTGGTCACGGCGCAGCGGCTGACCTCGATCGAGAGCGACGTCGACGGCTCGCTCGTGCGCCGCGTCCTGCTGACATACGACCCCGGCCCCGGGCTCTCGCGGCTCGCCTCGGTCACGGCGTGCGGCTCCGACGGCACCACGTGCCTGCCGACGCTCGCGTTCACCTCGACCGCCGTCGACCCGAGCGCGCCGCGGCTCACGCTGCTGCCCGCGCCGGGCTTCACCCTCGAGGATCCGAACACCGCGCTCGTCGACGTGGACGGCGATTCCTTGCCCGACGCCGTCCAGCTCCTCACCACGGGCGCCACGCTGTGGCGCAACCTGGGCCCCGCCGGCTTCGGGCCGCCCGAGCCGCTCGCGGGCGCGCCGGGCGTGAATCTCTCTTCCACCGGCGTCGCGTTCCAGGACATGGACGGCGACGGGCGCGCGGACCTGCTCATGGCGCTAGGGGTCGACGCGCAGGACGGCCTCGCCTTCTTCCCGGCCCAGGGCGGCGGGCTGGGGACGCCGGTCGAGGGCGTGGTGCCGCCGTCCCTGCCGCCCGACGACCCGGCGGTGCGCTGGCTCGACCTGAACGGCGACGGCCTCGTGGACGCGCTCCGCGGCGACGTCGGCGGCTGGACGATGTGGCTCAACGAAGGCGGCGGCAACTTCGGAGAGCCCGTGACCGTGCCGGTTCCGGTGCCCTGGCTCACCTTCACGGATCCGCAGATCCGGCTGGCCGACATGAACGACGACGGCCTCGTGGACATCGTGTCGGTGCACAGCCAGGACGTCGAAGTCCTCTTCAGCCAGGGTTTCGGCCAGTTCACGGCGCCCGTGCCCATGCCCGGCGCTCCCGACGTCGCTGGTGACGACACGCGGCTGTACCTCGGCGACGCCGACGGAGACGGCCTCCCGGATCTCTATTACGTGCGCCCCGGGGCGGTTTCCCTGTGGCTGAACCAGGCGAACGGCAGCTTCGGCCCGGAGGTCGACGCCGACGCGCCGGACTACGACCCCGTCGGCACCGCCATCCGCTTCGCCGACATGGAAGGGGAGGGCACGCGCGACGTCGTGTACTCGAGCCAGGTCGCAGCGCCCTTCCTCGCGCTCCTCAGCTTCGCCGCCGGCGCTCGTCCCAACCTGCTCGCCTCGATCGACGATGGCGTGGGAGGCCGGCGCAGCTACCAGTACCAGGCGACCGGCCCGCTCATGGCGCAGGCCAAGGCGGAGGCAGCGCCCTGGGCGAGCGTCATCCCGTTCCCCATGGAGGCCGTGACGACCCTGCGCAGCGAGGATGGCCGCTCCGTGCCGGAGGTCGTCGGGCGCAGCTACCGCGATCCCTACTACGACGGCGTCCAGCGGCAGTTCCGCGGCTTCGGCGGCGCGACCGAGCTGCACCCCGGCGACGACCACGCGCGCGGGCTCACGCTCCGCCGCCGCTACCACGTGGGCCGAGGCGAGGACCAGGCCCTCGCCGGCCAGCCCCTCGAGGAGGTGGCGGCCGATGACGAGGGCTCGGTGTACCGGGACACGCTCTTCGACGTCGAGGCGAGGACCGCCGCGGTCGGCCTGGACGGCGAGCCGTGCGTGTTCCCCGCCGAGGTCTCGCGCGAGGTGCACGAGGTGGAGGGAGGAGACGATTCGCCGGCCGTGTTCCGCACCCGCCAGGAGCTCGATTCGCTCGGCGAGGTCGTGGAGCGCTTCGAGGACGGGCGGATCGATCTGCCCGGCGGAGACCCGGAGGCGGGAGTCTGGCACTACGCGTATGCGAAGGTGCCGGCGGGTTGGCGCGTGGGCCTGCTCGCCCGCCAGGAGCTCGACGGCGCCGACGGCAGCCGCCTGTCCGTCGAGGAGCGCTACTACGACGGCCCGGCCGCAGAGGGCTTGCCGCTGGGAGACGCCACGAAGGGCGACCTGAGCCGCCGCAGCGTGTGGGTGGCGGCCGACCGGTTCGTGGACGCCGAGCGGATCACGCGCGACGCCTGGGGGAACGCGATCGTCTCGCTCGACGCGGACGGCCGGCGCCGGGAGGTGGACTACGATTCCGCCCGGCACGAGTTTCCGCAGGAGGAGCGGCGCTTCCCGTCGCCCGGCGTGACGCTGCGCTTCGACTTCGCGATCGCGCCGGCGTTCGGCCAGCCGCTCACCTTCGTGGACGCCGACGGCGCGACGACCCGGTACGGCTACGACCCGCTCGGCCGGCTCGTCTCGATCCAGCACCCGGAGGATCCCGACGGCGACCCGAGCGAGATCCGCGAGTACCAGCTCGATACCTTCCCGCCGGCGCTGGTCGACGAGCGCCGGCCGGAGCCGGGCTTCCCCTTCTCGCTGCAGTCCGCCGATCTCTACGACGGCCTCTTTCGAAAGATCGCGCACGTGGAGAGCGCCGAGGACGGGAGCTTCGCCGTGAGCCAGCTCGTGACGCGCGACGTCCACGGGGACGTCGATCTGGAGACCGAGCCGTTCTTCGCGCCTTCCTTGCGCGCGCTCGCGCCCCCCGCCGGGACCGCGGCCACGGAGCGCTTCTACGACGGCCTCGGCCGGCCGCTGGTCGAGAACCTCCCCGCGGGCGGCTCGCAGCGCTGGGCGTACGGGCCGTCCTGGATCGACTTCTGGGACCCGGTCGCGGCGAGCGGCGCGGCGTGGCCGATGCGGCGGCAGCTCGACCTCTCGCAGCGGACGATCGAGGTCGACCAGGATCAGGCGGCAGGCGAGTCCGTCTTCCGCTTCGAGCGAGACGCGCTCGGGCGCCTCACGAAGCGGATCACGGCCGAAGGGGACACGGCCAGCGTCGCCTACGACGGGCTCGGGGATCTCGTCGATCTCGCGGACCCCGATTCGGGCCGCACGAGCTGGAGCTACGACGGCAGCGGCCACGCGCTGTCGCGAAGCGACGGGCGCGGGGACACCCTGACCTGGACCTACGACGGCGCGGGCCGCCTCGTCACGGAGTCCGACGGGAACGGCCTGCGGGCGGCCTACCGCTACGACGTGCCGGGCCCGGGCGAATGCGGGCAGCCCACCCCGGGGCGCCTCCTCTCCGTCGTGGATGCGACCGGCACCAGCTGCTTCAGCTACGACGCCGCCGGTCGCCTCGCGGGACAGGAGCTCGAGCTCGGGGGCTTCGATCTCGCCACGGGCTTCGCCTACGACGCCGCCGACCGGCTGGTCGCCGTGACGTACCCCGACGGCAGCGCCCTGACCTACGCCTATGGAGGCCGCGGGCTCGTCACCGGCATCCCCGGCCTCCTGCAGGCCGCGAGCTACGACGCCGCGGGCCGCCCGCTCACCCGCGCCTTCGCGAACGGGCTCGACGTCACCGTCGCGCGCGACCCGGCAGGCCGGACGGTCGGGATCCAGGCCACGGAGGGCGTGGCCTCGGTCATGGCGCTGGGCTACCGGCTGCTGCCGTCGGGTGCGCCCGAGGCCATGACCGACGATCGCGGCACCACGACGTACCAGCTCGACGGTCAAGAGCGGCTCACGAGCGAGACGGGCCCGGACGGCCAGCGCCGGCAGAGCTACGACGCGGAGGGACGCCTGACCGGCCGCTGGGCCATGCCGGACGATCCGCGGCTGCCGGGGCAGGGCGTGGGCTACGGCGACGGCGCGGGTCCGCACGCGCTCACCGCGGACGCCGCCGGCCCCTATGCCTACGACGCGGCCGGGGAGCGCACCGCGGGCCGCGGCCTCGCGCTTGGCTACGATGCCGCGGGCCAGCTGATCACCGCCAGCGGCGCCGCCTTCCAGGCGAGCTACGGGTTCGCCTTCGACGGCCAGCGGCGCGTGCGGCAGGTGAGGTGGAACGACGGCCACGAGACGAGCGTCTTCACGTTCAACCCGTTCGTGGAGGTGCGCGACGGCGTGCTCTGGGAACACGTGCTGCTCGGCGCGGAGCGCATCGCGAGCTACGCGGCCGGCGCGCCGCCCGCCCGGGCCGCGACCGGGGTCGGCTGCGAGACGGGCGCGGGCGCCGGGATGCCGCTCTGGCTCCTCGGTCTCGTGCTCGCCGTCGAGGTCCGCGCCCGAAAACTTGCCTCCCGACGGCGCGGGGTTACGCTCGGAGTGAGTTCGCCCCCGGAGGACACATGACGACGTATCGCCGCCGCCCCCGCGCCCCGCTGAACGTGCTCCTGAACAAGGTCTTCGGGGAGTCGATGTTCATGTGCCACGCCGCCGACATCAGCGAGGACGGCATCTTCCTCTCGCGCCTGCTCGAGCCGGCGTTCGAGGGCAGGGAAGTGAGCCTCGAGTTCGCGCTGCCGGGAGAGGACGAGATCCTGTGGGCGCGGGGCAAGATCGTCCGCGAGGGCCATCACCGCCGCCGCTGCGAGGGCGCCGCGGTCCGCTTCACCATCCTGCCGGAGCTGTACCGCGACAAGATCCGCGGCTACGTCGAGCGCTGCGAGCTGGCGGCCTAGGAGCCTCCCTCCGTCGGAGATCGAACGGCCGTCTTGCGCGCGGCGCGGCTTCGCGGGCATGATCGGGCCGTGACCGTGCGCCAGTCCCGCGGTTGGGCTTCGGCGCCCCCCTGGAAGGGACCGAAGGAGCCGATCTTCTCGGCGCTCCTCGCCGAGGCGGTCGCGCCTTCCGCGGTGCGCTCGGCGCAGCTCTCGATCCGCGACGATCTCCTGGCGGACGGGCGCGGGGCGGGGCGAACCCTGGTGGTGGTGGCGGAGCGCTGGGCGCGGGGAGAGGTGCGGCGGCGCGGCGGCTTCCCTCGGAGCTCGCCCGTCTCGCGGTGGCAGGGCGTGCGCGAGCCGCGGCGCGAGCATGGCGGCTCGCTCGCGTTTCCACTCTGGCTCGCCGGGCGCGTCGCCGGACTGCTGAGGCTTCGCGGCGAGGCCGACCGGGTCGCGCTGGCGCCGCTGGCGCGGCGGCTGGAGCTGCGCCTCGAGACGGATCTCCTGTCGCGGCGGCTCGCCGAGGCGGAGGCCCACTACCGCACCATCCTCGAGGCCGCCGGCGACGGCATCCTCATCGTCGACTCGCGCACCGGACTGGTCATCGAGGCCAACCGCCGCGCCGCCGTCATGTCGCGCTACCGGGAGGCCGACCTCGTGGGGAAGGTGCTCTGGAGCCTGCTCGGCGACGAAGCCGGTGGCGACGCCCGGCGGGCGCTGTCGCCGCGGCACCGCCGCCGGCCCATCCTGCGGCTCCTGCGCCGCCGCGGCGAGCCGCTGCCCGTGGCCGTGACTTTCGCGCGGGTCCCCGGACGGCGCCCGCTGCTGCACCTGATCCTGAGCGACGTGTCCTCGGAGGAACACGCGCGCGGGGAGCTGACCCAGGCGAAGGAGACGCTCGGCGCGATCGCCATGGCGGCCGTGAGCCTGCAGACGCCCGGCGACCGGCGCGAGGTCTTCGAGGTGATCGGCCGCGAGCTGGCGGGCCTGGGCTACGTCTCGGCCATCCTCTTGCCGGCGGACGCCGCCGGGCACCGCTGGGAGGTGGCTCACCTGTCGGCGCCCGAGGGGTGGCCGCAGCCGCCGCCGGAGTTCCTCGGCGTCATGTTCGCGCCCGGCCGTCTCCCGCTGCTGCGCCGGGCGCTCAAGGGGGGCCGCGCCGTCTTCTCCGGCCGTCCCGCGGACGAGCTGCGGGCGCTGGCCCCGGAGCTCGCCCCCGAGATCGCCCGGGTGGTCGAGACGCTCGCCCTGCGCGGACTGCTCGTCGCGCCGTTCGGGCAGCCGGTGTCGCAGAGCGGGGCGCTCCTCGTGGCCGGCCCGACGGTCCGGGCCGCGGACGCCGAGGGGGTCGATGCCTTCGCCCGCCAGGCGGGCATGGCCCTGGAGCGCGCGCGGCTGTACGCCGAGCTGCGCCGCCACTCCGCGGGGCTGGAGGCCGAGGTCGAGCGGCGCACGCGCGAGCTGACGCTGGCGGTGCGCGCCCTGCGGGAGGTCGATCGCCGCAAGGACAACTTCCTCGCCAACGTGAGCCACGAGCTGCGCACGCCGCTCGTGACGCTGCTCGGCTACACGCAGCTCATCCTCTCGGGGCGGATGGGCACGCTCAGCGACGCGCAGGCGAGCCACCTGTCCACGGCATACCAGAGCGGCCTGCGCCTCAAGGCGTTCATCGAGGAGCTCGTCGACTTCTCGCGGCACGAGCTCACGCGGGAGTCGCTGCGGCCGGAGCCCTTCGACGTGCGGCACGCCGTGGAGCAGGCCTCGGCGGCCCTGTACCCGCGGCTGCTCGAGCGCGGCCTGTCGCTGCGGTCCCGCGTGCACCCGCGCACCCCGCAGGCCTTCGGCGAGCGCGAGCGCGTGGTCCAGGTGCTCGCGAACCTGCTGTTCAACGCCGAGCGACACTGCCAGCCCGGCGGGCGGCTGCGCATCGCGGTCTCCGGCGGCGGCGGCCGCGTGCGGGTCTCCGTGTCCGACGACGGCGTCGGCATCGCGCCCGAGCACCGCGAGCGGATCTTCGACCGCCTCTACCAGGTGGGCGACGCCAAGGCCGCGCGGGAGAAGGGCGCGGGGCTGGGCCTCGGGCTCGCGATCGCCAAGTCGATCGTCGAGGCCCACGGCGGCAAGATCTGGGTCGACGGCCGGCAGGGGAAGGGCAGCCGCTTTCGCTTCGAGCTGCCGTCGGCCGAGCTGATCGCCGCGCCCAGGGCGTCGCGGGCCTAGCCGGCGCCAGGGTTGAATTCGCGGGCCGACCGCTCGACCCTGCGGTATTCTCCCGCGCCGGAGGACGCCGATGCTTCCCGCGTTGCTGGTGCTCATGCTCGCCTCGGACCCCGCGCCGCTGTCGCTCGAGGAGGCGGAGCGCATCGCGCTCGACCAGAGCCCCGACGTGCGCACCGCGAACCAGGGGGTCGTCGGCGCGCTCGCCGACGTGCGCTCCGAGCGCGGCGGCATGCTGCCGAAGCTCCACGTGGACGGTCAGCTCCAGTACTGGGGCTCGCCCTACTCGATCAACTTCCTCTCCGAGTTGCCCCCGCAGTTCACCAGCCTGTTGCCGCCGAACACGAGCATCCCGCCCACCACGGTGCGCGACGCGACGACGTCCACCCTGAGCGTGACCCTCAGCCAGCCGCTGACCCAGCTCTGGGGACAGTGGCGACAGCTGGACGCCGATCGGCTCGCGCGAGAAGCGGCGCTGGCGCACCTCGACGCCGCGGGGCGCGATCTCCTCTTCGCCGTGCGGCAGGACTACTTCCGGCTGCTGCAGGCCTTCGGCAACGCGGGCATCGCGCGGGACAGCGTGGAGCAGCTGGAGAGCCACGTCGCGGTCGCGAAGGAGCAGTATGCCGCCGGGACGCTGGTGAAGGCCGACCTGCTTCGCTCGGAGGTCCAGCTCGGCCAGGCCCGGCAGGACCTCGTGAAGGCGAATGCGACGCTCGCAGAAGCGCAGGCCACGCTCGACCAGGCGCTGGATCGCCCCTCGGATCAGCCGATCGTGGCGGTGGACCCCTTCGGCGACGGCGCGTTGCCCGAGCCCAAGGAAGGCCTCGAGGCGCTCACCGAGGCCGCGTTGCAGAGCCGGCCGGACGTGCGCGAGGCAGACCTGCGCCGCGAGCAGGCCGAGGTGCAGGTGGACGTGGCCTGGTCGCAGCTCGTCCCCGGCGTGACCCTCTCGGGCCAGTACGAGCACACGACCGGCCAGCTCTTCTTCGCCACCGATCAGGCCTACGTGGGCGGCACGCTCTCCTGGGACGTCTGGGACTGGGGCGCAAAGTACTACGCGATGCAGAGCGCGCGGGCGCGCGCGGCGCAGAGCGCGGAGACGCTGCGCAGCACGGAGCTGAGGCTGCGCACCCAGGTGGAGAACGCCTGGCAGGAGCTGACGGCCGACCGCGACGCGCTCAAGCTGGCGGCCGAGGTGGTGGACCAGGCGGAGGAGAGCTTCCGCCTGGAGACCGAGCGCTACCGCGCCCAGACCGCGACGAGCACGGACCTCCTCGACGCGCAGGCCGCGCTGAGCCAGGCGAAGCTGCGCCTCACGAACGCGCGCTACGACTACCTGACGGAGCTGGCACAGCTGGAGGATCTCGTGGGCGAGCCGCTGCTGGGCAGGTGACGTCGTCCGGGGGCTGCCGCCCCCGCGCCCCTGCTGCGAGCTCGTGACGCGGTGCGCGACGGGGGACGTCAGCGGGCCGCTTGCTCGGCCGGCGGCGGTGAGATCGTCGGATCAGCGCCCTTCGGGCGGCGGGAGGACGGCCCGCCCCCCCGCTCAGACAGTCCTCGCGCGACGGGGGCCTTGGAGAAAGAGACCCGTTGAGGCGCGCGCTGCGGAACTCGCGCGGGGACGAGCCGTCCTCCCGCCGCCCGCACAGCCGAGCCGCACTACCGAACACCGTCGTCGGGAGGTTACTGCTGCGGGCGGCGAACCTTGTCATTTGCGTCCCGCCGACGGGCGCCGACAGCGGGCGATCGCACGGCTTGGTTCGAGGCGTCGAAGCCGTGCGATCGGGGATTCATGCTTTCGACCGAAGGAATGACGGCTTCCTTTGACGCGCGGACGGCCTGCGATCGATCGTGGTGGCCGTCGTGCCGTGGCCTCTCGGCGTCTTTCCAAGATCGCAACGTCAGGGCCATTGAACGCTGGCCGTGCGCTCGTGCGTGGTCGGGTCCGGTTCGGGGTCGCTGGTCGAGAATGCGAGGTCGCTGGTCGAGCGCTCGCGGTCTCGAGGCGAGCGACATCTCGTGGTCGGCGTCGACTGGGCCTCGCTGGACGTGCGTTCCCGGGCTCTGCCCGTGAGTCCGCGCAGGCTGGCCGTGCGATCGGCGTCGCTCGCGCCGAGTCCTCGATCGCTGCCAGTGAAGCCGCGTCCACGCGCTTCCGATCCGCGAGCGGTGGCCGTGCGACCGCGCTCGCACGACGAGCGTTCATGGACACTGGACGAGCGTTCAAAGGCCCTTGGCGAGGGCCTTTGAACGTTGGGCGAGAGCCCACGGACTCACGGCGTGTGCGCTCGCGCGGGAAGGCGGCGATCGCGGACGGTGATTGCCAGGCGTGTCGTTGAGACGAAGCGCACCCGGGTGGTGGCCGACTGCGCTCGATGGCAGGGCCAGTCTCCTGTGGCAGAGGGCGACCGAGCGCGCTCGGAGGCGGACTGCCGGGAGGCCGTGGACGACCACGTGCGAGCGGTCGTCCAGCGTTCCAGGGCCCTCGACCAGCGTTCATGAACGCTCGCCGATCGCCCACGGATGGGAATCGTCCGATCGCGCATTGGAATGGTCCGATCGCGAATTGTCATGATGCGATCGCGAATTGGAATGATGCGATCGTGATCTGGAATCGTGCGATCGCGATCGCACGAGCCCCGTGGGCCGACTCACGCATCCTGCGCGCCCTCGCAAGGGCACCGCGTGCCCACGGACGGCCTGCGATCGCGATCGGTCGTCGACCACGCGCAAACTGGAAGGCAGCGAGCTCGATCGCTGCCCGTGTGGGCGTCGACTCGAAGTCTCCGATCCCGATCGGAAGGGCACCGCGCGTCGACTCACCTCGTCATCGCTCGATCGCAGGGGCAGCGAGGTCGATCGCACGAGGATCGTGGCCAGGCGGCGCCCCACGAACCCTCGGCGCAGGGAACCTCTCCCGTGAAAGTTGACTGCGGGTCGCCGCTCCCCGAACATGGAGCTCCGGATGCCGGCACGGGCGGTCCCTTTCGGCAAGTACGAGCTGCTGGAGAAAGTCGCCTCGGGCGGCATGGCCGAGGTCTGGCGCGCGCGCGTCCGCGAGACCGGCGAGATCCTCGCCATCAAGCGCATCCTGCCGGCCATCGCGGCCGACGAAGCCTTCATCACCATGTTCCTCGACGAGGCGCGCGTCACCGTGCAGCTCGCGCACCCGGGCGTCGTGCAGATCCGCGACCTGGGGCAGATCGACGGCAGCTACTTCATCGCGATGGAGTACCTGGGCGCCCAGAACCTGCGCTCCGTGCTCGACCGCGAGCGCGGGCACAACCTCGCGTGGGACCTGCCGATCCCGTTCGCCGTGAGCGTGTCGCTCGCGGTCTGCGAGGCCCTCGACTACGTCCACCGCTCCAAGGACACCGAGGGGCGCAGCCTGCGCATCGTGCACCGCGACGTGTCGCCCGAGAACATCCTCGTGTCGTACGAGGGCGACGTGAAGCTCATCGACTTCGGCATCGCCAAGGCCTCGACCGCCTCGAACCGCACGCGCGCCGGGCTCATCAAGGGCAAGCTGGCCTACCTCTCGCCCGAGCAGTCGCGGGGCGTGCCCATCGACGGCCGCTCGGACATCTTCTCCATGGGCGCGGTGCTCTCGGAGCTCCTCACCGGCGAGCGGCTGTTCCTCGCGGAGAACGAGTACGCGACCGTGATGGCCGTGCGGGAGCGGCCCATCCGCCCGCCGTCGATCCAGAGCGACCGCGTACCCCCGGCGCTCGACGCCATCGTGCTGCGCGCGCTGGAGCGCGATCTGGAGGGTCGGTACCAGAGCGCCGGCGAGATGGCCGCGGATCTGCGGCAATTTCTCTTCAAGCAGACGCACTTCGGCCGCGACGACCTCGCGGCGTACGTGCAGGCGAGCTTCCCGGAGGAGTACCAGAAAGAAAAGGAGGCGCGGGAGAGCTTCGGCGGCCCGCCGGAGCCCATCTCGACGCCGACCTACGTGCCGCAGGCGGCCGGGGCCATGCTCGAGAAGACGGAGCCGCACGGCGTCGCGCCCCGGTTCTCGCCGTACGCGGGCACGGTGGCCTCGCCGGCCGTGCTGCCGCCGGTCGCCAAGCGGCGCAACTCGTTCAAGACGCTCATCGTGCCCATCCTGGAGGCGACGGGCGTCTACCGCCGGGCCACCACGCGTCCGCCCCGCGCCTATCCCCAGCAGATCCCCGTGGCGGCGCCCCTTCCGCGCGAGGCGGCGACGATCCCTGCGCCGCCGCCGGTGCCCGCCCTCGCCGTCCCCTATCCCGACGAGCCCCCGCCCGCGCGCAGCCCGCTGCCGTGGCTGCTCGTGCTGCTCGCGGCGGCCCTCGGTGTCGTCGCCGTCGCGGCCCCGAAGCTGATGCACCGCGAGGGGCGCGGCTACCTCGTCGTGAACGCCAGCCCGGCGAACGCCATCGTCGCGGTCGACGGGGCGCGGCAGACCGGCCAGCCGCCGCTCGTGCTCGAGGTGTCCGCCGGCCTGCACCGGGTGCGCGTGGAGGCGGCGGGCTTCGCCACCGACGAGCGCGAGGTGGTCATCGAGCCGGGCGGCCAGCAGGCGATCGACGTGAGCCTGGCCGCGGCGCGCTAGAAGTA
>DATJNL010000489.1:0-2652 GCA_035508175.1 Myxococcales bacterium | reverse complement strand
TCGCGCTCCCCACGCGCGGTACCGCTTTGTACCGTCACTCGTGCACCAACATGGGCGCGCTGCGGGCGCGTCCGGGGGCCCCGACACCCCCTGCGCGTCGGTCCCCCTCCTCCCCACTTTCATTTACCTCTGTCTCACCTCCACCTCTCTACCGCCTATGCACCTGTTCCCGATCGCATCCCGATCAGCGCCGCAGGCAAGGTTTGAAGATCATGGATCTCGGGTTGAAGGGGGTTCGTAGAGTGGAGAGGCGGGGCGGGCGAGGGGGCGGCTGGGACCGAGCGTCGAGGCCGATGCCACTCAGGAACGAGCGCCTATACGCTGCGGGATCGAGACAGGCGAGGCCGAGCCGCGAGTGGACCGGCCGGCCCCGAACCCGCCCCGCCGCCCCACGCTTCATCCCTCGTGAACCCTGGCCCCTGGTCTCGAGATCGTACGCAGCGGGGGCGCCGGGGGCGGCAGCCCCCGGGTGAAGAGAACTCCCAGTTGCCCTCCGTCCGATTTGAGGGCAGGAATGGCCAGCCATGTGCGGCATCGCCGGAGAGCTCGACCTCGCGCGGACGCCCGACCCCGCCGCCCTGCGGCGCATGTCGCATGCGATCCGCCACCGCGGGCCCGACGCCGAGGGGTTCTTCGAGGAGGGGCCCATCGCGCTGGCGCACCGGCGGCTCTCCATCCTCGACCTCGTGAGCGGCGGCCAGCCCATGGCGCGCGCGGGCTGCACGCTGGTCTTCAACGGCGAGATCTACGGCTTCGCCGAGCTGCGCCGCGAGCTCGAGGGGCTGGGCGAGCGCTTCGAGACGCGCAGCGACACCGAGGTGGTCCTCGCCGCGTACCTGCGCTGGGGGGAAGACTTCGCCGCCCGCCTCGACGGCATGTTCGCCATCGCCCTGTGGGACGGCCGGGCGAAGAAGCTCGTGCTGGCGCGCGACCGGGCGGGCAAGAAGCCGATCTACTACGCGCTCGAGACGGCCGGCGGCCTGTGCCGCGAGGGGAGCGACGAGCGTCCCGGCGGCGCGCTGCGGCGCTTCGCCTTCGCCTCCGAGCCCAAGGCGCTGGTGGCGCACGGCGGCTGGCCCCTCACGCCCGACCGCTGCGCCCTGGTGCGCTACCTCGCGGCCGAGGCGGTGCCCGGCGAGCGCAGCGCCTTCGCCGAGATCCGCCGCGTGCCGCCCGCGCACGTCGCCGTCGTCGACGCCAGCGGCCTGCGGCTGCGCCGCTACTGGGAGCTGCCCTACGAGGGCGACGAGCGCGCCTCGCTCGACCAGAAGGCCGCGGAGCTGCGCGAGCTCCTCGAGGGCGCGGTGTCGCGGCGGCTCGTGGCCGACGTGCCGGTGGGCGTGTTCCTCTCGGGCGGCATCGATTCCAGCTCCATCACCGCCTGCGCGGTGCGCGGCCACCCGGGCGTGTCCACGTTCTCGATCGCCTTCGACGAGGCCAGCTTCGACGAGAGCCCCTACGCCGAGCGCGTGGCCCGCGAGCTGGGCACCGACCACCACGTCGAGCGCCTCTCGGCCGACGCCTGCGTGAAGCTCGTGCCGGACGCCGCCGAGATCCTCGACGAGCCCTTCGCCGACCCGAGCTTCTTCCCCACGCTGCTGCTCGCCCGCTTCGCGCGCGGCCACGTGAAGGTGGCGCTCGGCGGCGACGGCGGCGACGAGCTGTTCGCGGGCTACGACCCCTTCCTGGCGCACCTGCCCGCGCGCGCCGCCGGGGCCCTGCCGTCGCCCGCCTTGCGCCTCGCCGCCGCGCTGGCCGCGCGCCTCCCCGCCAGCTCCGCCAACATGAGCCTCGACTTCCGCGTGAAGCAGTTCCTGCGCGGGCTCCTCGGGCCGCCCGAGCTGCGCCACGCGAGCTGGCTCGCCTCGTTCTCGCCCGCCGAGCTGCGGGCGCTCGTGGTCCCCGAGCTGCGCCCCTACGCCGCCGACGACGAGCCCTTCCGCGACGCGCTCGCGGGCGCGCAGGCCGACGTGCGCGCCGGAGTCTCCCCCGCGAGCGTCGAGGCCGCGCTGCGCTACTACTTCCACCGCTACCTGGCCGACGACATCCTGGTGAAGGCCGACCGCGCCTCCATGGCCGCCTCCCTCGAGGTGCGCTCACCGTTCCTCGATCCGCGCATCATCGAGTGGACCGCGCGCCTCCCCGCGCGCTTCAAGCTCTCGCTCACCGAGACCAAGCGCATCCTGCGCCGCGCCGTGGCCCCCCTGGTGCCGCGCGAGGTGCTCGAGCGTCCCAAGAAGGGCTTCGGCATCCCCGTGGCCCGCTGGATCCGCGGCCCGTTGCGCCCGCTCTTCGAGGAGCTCTTCAGCGAGGCCTCGCTGCGCCAGAGCGGCCTCCTGGAGGCCGGCCCGACGCGCGCGCTGCTGGCCCGCCATCTCGAGGGCCGCGCCGATCTGCGCAAGCCGCTGTGGACCCTGATGATGCTGCTGCTCTGGCAGCGCCGCTGGGGAAGTGCCGTCTCGCGAGAAGGGACGGCTTCGGCTGCCTAGCTGAGCGGCCGCAAGATGCCCTTCGTGGGCATGTGATCGCGTCTTGTGGACTTGCGTGGTCGATCGCAGGGGCTGCGATCGCGTCTTGTGGACTTGCTTGCTTGATCGCAGGGGCTGCGATCGCGTCTTGTGGGCCTGCGTGGTCGATCGCAGGGGCTGCGAT